>NZ_JBHVRK010000034.1:30222-66087 GCF_042885845.1 Kitasatospora sp. NPDC058032
TCTTTTTCTCTCTGGGGTGGGCCTATCAAAAAACATACTCACGCCGCGCCGCCCGGGCATAGCTCCCGGGCGGCCCGGGCCCGCGGTCTGGCGGGGCCCCGCCGTGAAGCAAGAGGCGCATCAGCCGATGGGCCGAGCCGAACTCCTGGGTGTCGGAAAGGTCAGACCGCCGCGCGGACCATGTCCGCCTGCGGGCCCTTCTGCCCCTGAGAGATCTCGAACTCGACCCGCTGGCCCTCCTCAAGGGTGCGGTAGCCGTCCATCTGGATCGCGCTGTAGTGGACGAAGACGTCCGCACCACCGTCGACCGCGATGAAGCCGTAGCCCTTCTCCGCGTTGAACCACTTGACGGTGCCCTGAGCCATTCCGAACTCCCCTAGTGCTGTGCTGGCCCTTCACGCCCCCGCAGGTCTGCGGGCGCGGGTCTGGTTGGCTGCCGGCCCGGGGAACCCCCCCTGGGCGCGGCCGTGCACGCCGCGATCCTCCCGATGTCGCCGAACGGCATCCGGCGAACGGGCGATTGCGTCGACCGCGGCTGAATGTATCCGGATCGACGCCCTCTGCAACAGGCCCAATGTCGGGGAATTCACCCGGCACCACGGGGGACAGGACGGACATAAACACCAGGAAAGCCGCATTTCCCGCCGGGCATAGCGGACGTATTGCCAGAAATCCCGGTCAGAATTCTGACACCGGCCTGACATGTTTCCCGAGCCGCGGGCCCCGGCCCCGGCCCCGGTCCCACTGGGCGGACGTCGGCGGCGGTGGCGGTGCGGTGGATTCGTTCCCGGATGAGCCCGGATGAGCGGAAGGGCGGCCTCTGTTCCCGGTCGAGCGACACTTTACTCCGCCCGGCACCGAAAATATTCCCGCCAAAATAAGCGCGGCTGTCCGCGGCACGGAATTCCGTGCCGCGGACAGCCGGAGACAGTGCGCCCGCCCCGGAGGGAACGGGCACGCGCGGGATCAGCCGCCGGCGACCGCCGGGATGATCGAGACGTTCGCGCCGTCCTTGATCTCCGTCGCCAGGCCCTCGGCGAAGCGCACGTCGTCGTCGTTCACGTAGACGTTGACGAAGCGCCGCAGCTTGCCGGTGTCGTCCAGGATGCGCGCGGCGATCCCGGCGTGGTTCTTCTCCAGGTCGGCGATGACCTCGCCCAGCGTGCCGCCCTCGGCGGGCACCTCGCTGGCGCCGCCGGTGTAGGTGCGCAGGATGGTCGGGATGCGGACGTTGGCGCTCATGGGGGTCTCCTCGTTGCGGGCGCGCGGGCGGGGCCGGGGCGGGGCTGGGGGCGGGACGGGTGGGACGTGCGGGGCGCGA
Organism: Kitasatospora sp. NPDC058032; assembly: GCF_042885845.1. Classification (NCBI taxonomy): domain Bacteria; kingdom Bacillati; phylum Actinomycetota; class Actinomycetes; order Kitasatosporales; family Streptomycetaceae; genus Kitasatospora; species Kitasatospora sp. NPDC058032. Next base: position 31,544 of record NZ_JBHVRK010000034.1, read on the forward strand.
GGGTCAGGCGGTCGCCAGGCCGGCGTCCCGGAAGGACTCCAGGTTCGGCCGGATCACAGCGGTCATCCCGGCCTCGGAGACGGCGTCGAGGGTCTTCAGGCCGTCACCGGTGTTGATCGCGACGGTCTCCTTCGACGGGTCCAGCTGCCCGGTCTCGACCAGCTTCTTGAGCACGCCGACCGTCACGCCGCCCGCGGTCTCCGCGAAGATGCCCTCGGTGCGGGCCAGCAGCCGGATCGCGGCCACGACCTCCTCGTCCGTCACGTCCTCCACCGCGCCGCCGGTGCGCCGGGCGATGTCCAGCACGTACGGGCCGTCGGCCGGGTTGCCGATCGCCAGCGACTTGGCGATGGTGTCCGGCTTGACCGGCCGGATCACGTCCTGGCCGGCCTTGAACGCGGCCGAGACCGGCGAGCAGCCCGCCGCCTGGGCGCCGAAGATCCGGTACGGCCGGTCCTCGACCAGACCGAGCTTGATCAGCTCCTGCAGGCCCTTGTCGATCTTGGTGAGCTGCGAGCCCGAGGCGATCGGGATCACGATCTGCTCCGGCAGCCGCCAGCCGAGCTGCTCGCAGATCTCGTAGGCGAGCGTCTTGGAGCCCTCGCCGTAGTACGGCCGCAGGTTGACGTTGACGAAGCCCCAGCCCTCACCGGCCGGGTCGCCGATCAGCTCCGAGCAGAACCGGTTCACGTCGTCGTAGTTGCCCTCGATGCCGACCAGCTCGCCGCCGTACACCCCGGCCATCACGACCTTGCCCTGCTCCAGGTCGTGCGGGATGAACACGCAGGACCGGAAGCCCGCCCGGGCCGCCGCCGCGCCCACCGCGCCGGCCAGGTTGCCGGTCGAGGAGCAGGAGAGCGTGGTGTAGCCGAACGCGCGGGCCGCCTCGATCGCGCAGGCCACCACGCGGTCCTTGAAGGAGTGGGTCGGGTTGCCGGAGTCGTCCTTGACGTGCAGCTGGGCGGTGAAGCCGAGCTCGCGGCCCAGGTTGTCGGCCTTCACCAGCGGGGTCCAGCCCGGGTTCAGGTTCGGCTTGCTCGCGACGTCCGCGGGCACCGGCAGCAGCGGCGCGTAGCGCCAGATCGACGCGGGACCGGCCTCGATCCGCTTGCGCAGCTCCTCGGCGCCCTCGCTGCCGAAGTCGTAGGCGATCTCCAGCGGGCCGAAGCACTCCAGGCACGCGAAGCTGGGACCGAGCGGGAACTTGGTGCCGCACTCCCGACAGGACAGCTGGGCGGCGGGGCCGAGGTCAACGGTGACGGGTACGGCGGTGTCGATAGCCATGGTGGCGAGGCCTCTCTCCTCATCTTCCCCGTGACGCGGTCGCGCCCGGGCCGGAATTGGCACCTGTCCCGCCGGGGCTCGAAGCCGACCGTGCGAGAAGGTTGCCGGGACGTCAACGGGCCGTTCCCTCAGTCCCTCTGGATGAGCTCTGTGAAGTTGTGGTCCTGCTCAGCGGTGACCCCGGCGTGCGAAGGTCCGACCGCTGTACGAAGACTGTATCCGAAGGCGTCAACCCCGAACGGCACCGTCCGCCACGCGAGATGCCCCGTCCCACCGGGCCCCGTACCCGACCCCCGTACCCGACCCCGCCGAGGAGCGCACCGTGCCCGCCGAACCGACCCCCGAGCTCCTCCCCGAGACGGCGTCCTGGCTGCGCCGGCGCTCGTGGAGCGCGGCCGACCGCCCGGTGCACACGCTGCCGGCGGCCAAGCGCGCGCTCGGCCCGGCCGGCACGGTCAGCGTGGTGCTGCCCGCCCTGGACGAGGAGGCCACCGTCGGCGAGATCGTCCGGGTCATCCGCCGCGAGCTGATGGAGCGGCTGCCGCTGGTCGACGAGCTGGTGGTGGTCGACTCCGGCTCCGCCGACGCCACCGCCGCGGTCGCCGCCGAGGCCGGCGCCACCGTCGTCCACCGCGACGCGATCCTGCCCCGGATACCCGCCGCCCCCGGCAAGGGCGAGGTGCTCTGGCGCTCGCTGCTGGTCACCCGCGGCGAGATCGTCTGCTTCGTGGACGCCGACCTGCGCGAATTCGACCCCGCCCTGGTCTCCGGCATCATCGGCCCGCTGCTCACCGAACCGGACATCCAGCTGGTCAAGGCGATGTACGACCGGCCGCTGGAGACCGACGGCGCGGTCGTACCGGCCGGCGGCGGCCGGGTCACCGAGCTGGTCGCCCGCCCGCTGCTCAACCTGCACTGGCCGGAACTCGCCGGTTTCGTCCAGCCGCTCGGCGGCGAGTACGCCGCCCGGCGCTCGCTGCTCGAACGGCTGCCGTTCCCCACCGGCTACGGAGTCGAACTCGGCCTGCTGGTCGACGCGCTGGAGACGGCCGGCCTGGACGCGCTCGCCCAGGTGGACGTCGGCGTGCGCCACCACCGGCACCAGGACGGCCAGGCGCTCGGCCGGATGGCCGCCACCATCTACCGCACCGCGCTGGAACGGCTCGACCGCACCCACCGGCTCAAGGCCTCCGCCGACCTGCTCCACCCCCGGCTCACCCAGTTCACCCGCGACCCGCGCACCCGCGCCTTCACCGCCCACACCCACCCGGTCACCGCCACCGAACGCCCGCCGATGCACACCGTCCCCGAGTACGCCACCCGGCGCTGAGGGGTTTGCCGCCCCGGACCCCCGGCAACCAACCAACCATGGGCCCTGACACGACCGAGCGTTCGAATCCGACCGGCGCCGCCCCCGTCCTGGTGGCGTCCAACCGGGGGCCGGTGTCCTTCGGCACCGCGGACGACGGCACGCTGACGCTCCGCAGAGGCGGCGGAGGCCTGGTCTCCGGGCTCTCCGCGATCGACGACCCCGACGCCGTCTGGGTCTGCGCCGCCCTCTCCGACGCCGACCGCCGGGCCGCCCGGGAGGCCCCGGACGGCCGCCTCGACCGGGCCGGCCACGACGTCGGCGGGCAGGCCGTCCGGATGCTCGACATAGACCCGCGGACCTTCGCCCAGGCCTACAACGGCATCGCCAACTCGACCCTGTGGTTCGTCCACCACCTGCTCTGGGACACCCCGACCGCCCCCGCCTTCGACGCCGGCTTCCGCACCGAGTGGCAGTCCTACACCGCCTACAACACCGCCTTCGCCGAGGCGCTCGCCGCCGAGGCCGCCCCCGGCGCCGCCGTCCTGGTGCAGGACTACCACCTCTCGCTCGTCCCGGCGCTGCTCCGCGCCGCCCGCCCCGACCTGCGGATCGGCCACTTCTCGCACACCCCCTGGGCGCCGCCCGAGTACCTGCGGCTGCTGCCCGACGACATCGCCGAGGCCGTCCTCACCGGCATCCTCGGCGCCGACCGGGCGGGCTTCCTCACCCGCCGCTGGGCACTCGCCTTCGCCGACTGCTGCGAGCGCTTCCTCGGCGCGACGGTCGACCGCGAGGCGCTCACCGTCACCCACGCCGGCCGCACCACCGCCCTCGGCGTGCACGGCCTCGGCGCCGACGCCGACTTCCTGCGCGAGCGCGCCCACCGCCCGGACGTCGACGAGCGGCTCGCCGCCCTGCGCGCCGCCGTCGGCGAGCGCCGCACCGTCGTCCGGGTCGACCGCACCGAGCTGAGCAAGAACATCGTCCGCGGCTTCCTGGCCTACCGGCACCTGCTGCGCACCCGCCCCGAGTGGCACGGCCGGGTGGTGCACATCGCCTTCGCCTACCCGTCCCGCACCGACCTCGCCGAGTACCGGGCCTACACCGACCGGGTGCGCGCGCTCGCCGCCGAGATCGACGCGGAGTTCGCCACGCCCGACTGGAAGCCGCTGATCCTGCACGTCGACGACGACTTCCCGCGCTCGCTGGCCGCCTACCGGCTGGCCGACGTGGCCCTGGTCAACCCGATCCGGGACGGCATGAACCTGGTCGCCAAGGAGGTCCCGGTGGTCTCCGACCGGGGCTGCGCACTGGTGCTGTCCCGGGAGGCCGGCGCGCACGCCGAACTCGGCGAGGACGCGCTGAGCGTCAATCCGTACGACATCGTGGCCACCGCCGAGGCGCTGCACACCGGGCTCACCATGCCCGCCGGGGAGCGCGCCGACCGCACCAAGCGGCTGGCCGCCGCGGCGACGGCGCTGCCGCCCCAGCAGTGGTTCCTGGACCAGCTCAACGCCCTGCGCTGAGCTCCTCCCCGAGCGCCCCGAGCAGTTCCACCACGCCGGCCGGGCCCGGGACCACCAGGTCCGCCCGGTCGGCGAGTTCACGCACCGGGGCGTCCGGCGACTCGCCCACCGCGCCGCTGCACACCAGCACGCCGGCCAGGCCCTTCCCGCGCAGCTCCTCCACCGCCGCGAAGGCCGGGACGTCGCCGAGGTCGTCGCCCGCGTAGAGCACCGAGCGGGCACCGCGCTCGCGCAGCAGCCCGGTCAGCGCCGCGCCCTTGTCCACCCCCGGCGGCCGCAGCTCCAGCACCAGCCGGCCCGGTTCCACCACCAGCCCGTGCTCACCCGCCAGCGCGTCCATCGGACCGCGCAGCAGTTCGAACGCGGCGGTCGGTTCGGCGGTGCGCCGGGTGTGCACCGCCACCGAGCGGCCCTTGTCCTCCACCCAGGTGCCGTCCGGCGCGCCGAGCTCCGCCAGCACCTCCGGCAGCCGCTCGCGCACCGCGGCCACGCCCGGGTGCGGCGGCGGCGCGGTCAGCCGCCCGCCCTCCCAGCGCTCCGCGCCGTAGTGCCCGAGCACCACCACCCCGCCGAGCCCGGCGAGCCCGCCGTACTCCACCGCCAGGGCGGCCGGGCGGCCGGTCACCACCGCGACCGTGCCGACGTGCGGCGCCAGCGCGCGCAGCGCGGGGGCCACGCCCGGGTGCGCCCGGGCCCGGCTCGGGTCGGGCACGATCGGGGCGAGCGTGCCGTCGAAGTCGAGGGCGATCACGGCGTCGCGGGGCGCGGCGAGCAGCGCCGCCAGCCCCTCGCGCCCGGCATCCGTCAGCGGTCGCGTCATGTCGGCAAGGCCCATGCCTGGCACCGTACCCACCTCGGGCGGGGGTCACCCGTCGGCCCGGTGCGGCCCCGCGCGCCGTGCCCGCCGTGCCCGTGCCTACCGGGCCGCCCGGCGGGCGTCCCGCACCCGGCGCAGCCGGTTGACCAGGACCGGGGCGTGCGCCAGCGCCGCCGGCCGGTCCAGCAGCGCGTTCAGCAGCTGGTAGTACCGGGTGCTGGAGAGCCCCAGCTCCTCCCGTACGGCACGCTCCTTGGCGCCGGCCGTCCGCCAGGAGCGGCCCTCCAGCTCCAGCACGGCCCGGTCCCGCTCGTCCAGGGCGCCGGGCGCGGCCGGTTCCCGTGCCGCCTCGTCGTCCGCGTCCATCCCGGCCCACCTCCGTCCATCACTACGGACTGTCATTCTCCCCCGGGGACCCGACACACTCTGCGTCCTGCGCCGCCCGGGCCCGGCGGCTAGCGTCGCCCCCATGACCAGCACCCCGGCCTCCTCCTTCGCCCTGCACGTCCCGAGCGCGGAACTCGTGCCCGACCCGCTCGACCCGGCCCAGATCGTCTCCGGCGCCCCCGAGGTGTCCGGTCTGGTGCTCACCGGATCCGCCACCGGGGAGACCGGCATCTGGCAGATCACGCCGGGCACGGCCACCGACGTCGAGGCGGACGAGGTGTTCGTGGTGCTGAGCGGCCGGGCCACCGTCGTGGTCGACGGCGGCCCGGTGCTGGAGCTCGGCCCGGGCGTCTGCGGGGTGCTGCGGGCGGGCGACCGCACCACCTGGACCGTGCACGAGACGCTGCGCAAGGTCTACACGATCACCTACTGAGGCCCGTACCGCCGCCCCGCCGCCCGGCCCGGGTTCACTTGCGGATCCGGGCCGCCTCCTTGAGCGCCGCCTGCTGGAGGTCCTCCAGCACCGGCTTGGCGTCACCGGTCGCCGCCGCCCCGATGCCGGCCTTGATCCGGTTGGAGACCTCCGCCCAGGCCGGGTCGCCGAACGGATAGAAGCTCGCGTTGCCCAGGCCGACGGCGAACTGCTTGAGGTCCTCGTGCTTCGGGTCCTTGGTCATCGCGTCGAAGGCGTCCTGGGTGACCGGCAGCAGGTTGTAGGTCTCGTCGAACTTGAGCTGGTTCTCCTTGGTGTAGACGAAGGAGAGGAACCGGCGGATCTCGTTCTTGTGCCCGTTGGCCTTGAAGGCCATCATCCAGTCGGCCACGCCGAGGCTGCCGGTCTTCGCCAGGCCGTCCTTCTTCGGGATCGGCGCCGTCCCGAAGTCGATCCTGCCGTTGGTGGCCATCCGCAGCAGCGTCGGGTGCCCGTTGAGCATCGCCACCTTGCCGGAGGCGAAGTCGCTGAACACCGGGGTGCGGTTCACCTTGCCGGGCTCGGGGTAGGTCAGACCGGTGGTGACCAGGTTGGCCTTGAGCCAGCCGAAGGTGGCCTGGTTCTGGGGACTGTCGATGGTGTAGTTGCCGACGTCGTCGGAGAGGCTGCCGCCGCCGCTCAGCGTCCAGAGCATCGACTCGGCCGGCGCCTCCTCCGGCCCGAGCGGCAGTCCGTACGGGACCACGCCCGGGACCTTGGCCTTGATCTTCTCGGCGGCCTGCCTGAGTTCGTTCCAGGTGGTCGGGGGCTGGGTGATGCCGGCCTTCTGGAAGATCGCCTTGTTGTAGAAGAGCACCCGGGAGGAGGAGACGAACGGGATGCCGTACTGGGTGCCGAGCACCTGTCCCGCGTGCGAGAACGACTCCATGATCCGGGCCTGGGTCTCCAGCGAGAGCACGTCCGCGGCGGGGTACAGCCGGTCGGCGGCGGCCTGGTCGGCGAAGGCGCCGGTCTGCAGCAGGTCGGGCGACCTGCCGCTCTTCACCAGGTCGTCGACCCGCTTGCCGATGTCGGTCCAGCTCGCCACCTCGACGTCCACCTTGATGCCCGGGTTGGCGGCCTCGAAGCGGCGGGCGAGGTCGTCCCAGTACAGCTTGGAGCCGGTGTCCGCGCTCTCGCCGTAGTCGGCCGCGACCAGCCTGAGGGTGACGGGGCCGTCGCCCTGGCCGCCGCAGCCGGTGAGCACCAGTGCTCCGGCCAGGGCGCCGGCCGACGCGACGCCGAACAACCGGGTGGGGACCGGGGGGACCTGGGCGCGCCTGTCCAACGCGGGTACCGCCTTCGAGGGGGATCCTGGGGTGGAACGGACCGGATCGGGGGAAGGGGATCCGGCCGGGGGAAGGCCGCAAGGGTGCCAAACCGGGCGCGCGGTGGTCCACACCTCCGACACCCGGACGCCGGGTAGTTATCGAAGTGCGGGAGTCGTTGCGCACCGCGCAACGAAATCCCCGGTCCGACCTGCCAAACCCGCCCCCACCCCCGCCCGGGGGTCCGTCGAGGAGCTCGCGCATAGTGCCGCACACCACACGCTTCTGCGACAAAGCTCACCCCTTTGGACCAGACCAATCCGACAACTGGACTAGACCTCTTAGACCTGGTCAAGGGAAACTGTCCTCCGTGAAGCACGTCATCGCACTCGATGTGGGGGGCACCGGCATGAAAGCCGCGCTGCTCGCCCAGGACGGCTCCGTGCTGTTCGAAGCACGACGCCCGACCGGGCGGGAGCACGGCACGGACGCCGTGGTCACCGCCATCCTCGACTTCGCCGCCGATCTGGCGGACGAAGGCCGCAGCCGTTTCGGCGTCGCGCCCCTCGCGGCGGGTGTCGCCGTCCCGGGGACGATCGACGAGAAGCACGGCATCGCGGTCTTCTCCGCCAACCTCGGCTGGCGCGACCTGCCGCTGCGCAAGCTGCTGGGTGAGCGCCTGGCCGGCCCGGACGGCGGCGCGATGCCGGTCGCCCTGGGCCATGACGTGCGCTCCGGCGGCCTCGCCGAGGGCCGGCTCGGCGGCGGCCGGGGCGTCGGGCGCTTCCTGTTCATCGCGCTCGGCACCGGCATCGCCGGCGCCATCGGCATCGACGGCCGGATCGAGGCCGGCGCCCACGGCTACGGCGGCGAGATCGGCCACGTGGTGGTCCGCCCCGGCGGCCCGCAGTGCGGCTGCGGCGCCCGCGGCTGCCTGGAGACCCTCGCCTCCGCCTCCGCCGTCTCCCGTGCCTGGGCCGAGGCCGTGGGCGACCCCGACGCCGACGCGGCATCCTGCGCCGTCGCGGTGGACGCCGGGGACCCGCGCGCGGTCGCGGTCTGGCAGGGCGCGGTGGAGGCCCTGGCCGACGGCATCGTGCTCGCCCAGAGCCTGCTCGACCCGTCCCGGGTCATCGTCGGCGGCGGGCTGGCCGAGGCCGGGGACACCCTCTTCACCCCGCTGCGGGCGGCGGTCACCGAGCGGCTGACCTTCCAGATGCCCCCCGAGGTCGTTCCGGCCATGCTCAAAGACACCGCCGCGTCACTGGGCGCGGGCCTGCTCGCCTGGGATCTGCTCTCCATGGAGGTGACCGCGTGACCGCGGACCGACTCGCACTGGCCGGCGCCCGGCTGGTCCTGCCCGGAGGCGTCGTCGAGGGCGACCGCCTCGCCGTCGAGGGCGACCGGATCGCCGGTCTCGGGGGCTCCGCCACGCCCGGCGACCTCGACCTCACCGGGTACACCGTCGTCCCCGGCTTCGTGGACCTGCACGTGCACGGCGGCGGCGGCGCGTCCTACGCCTCCGGCATCGCCGAGGAGGCCCTCAAGGTCGCCCGCACCCACCTGGAGCACGGCACCACCACCACGGTCGCCTCCACCGTCACCGGCGAGATCGACGACCTGACCCGCCAGGCGGCCGTGCTCTCCGAGCTCGTCGAGGACGGCGTCCTCGCCGGCATCCACTTCGAGGGCCCGTTCATCTCGCACAACCGCTGCGGCGCCCACCGCCCCGACCTGCTGCGCGACCCCGACCCGGCGCTGGTGCGCAAGCTGGTCGACGCCGCCCGCGGCCACGCCAGGATGGTCACCCTGGCGCCCGAGCTCCCCGGCGGCCTCGACTCCGTGCGGATGCTCGCCGACCTCGGCGTGATCGCCGCCGTCGGCCACACCGACTCGGACTACGCCAAGACGCTGGAGGCCATCGAGGCCGGCGCCACCGTCGCCACCCACCTCTTCAACGCCATGCCCGGCATCGCCCACCGCGCGCCCGGCCCGATCGTGGCGCTGCTGGAGGACGAGCGGGTCACCGTCGAGCTGATCAACGACGGCGTCCACCTGCACCCGTCCGTGCTCGACCTCGCCTACGGCACCGCCGGCGCCGCCCGGGTCGCCCTGATCACCGACGCCATGGGCGCGGCCGGCATGGGCGACGGCCTCTACCCGCTCGGCCCGCTCCAGGTCGAGGTCGAGAACGGCGTCGCCCGGCTGGTCGAGGGCGGCGCGATCGCCGGCTCGACGCTCACCCTGGACGTGGCGTTCAAGCGCTCGGTGACGGTCAACGGCCTCGGCCTCGACCAGGCCGTCGAGTCGCTCTCCACCGTCCCGGCCCGGCTGCTCGGCCTCGCCGACCAGGTCGGCAGCCTGGAGCCCGGCAAGCTCGCCGACCTCGCCGTCGTCGACTCCGCGACCTACGACCTGGTCGCCGTGATGCGCCGCGGCGAGTGGATCACCGGCGGCGACCGGTTCGCCCCGATCGCGGCCGTCTGACCGCACCCGCGCCCGCGGACGACACGGCCGCCCGCTCCCCTCGGGGAACGGGCGGCCGTCGCGCGTCCGAGGCCTAGCCGGCGGTGGCCTCCAGCGTCACCTGGTCCACCAGGATCGCGCCGCTGCCCGCCGGCAGCGAGAGCACGATCGTGTTGCTGCCCGCCTGCAGCGGCGGGGTTATGTAGCTGGTGTACCAGGACGAGGCCGGGTCCTTGCCCGGCGAGTAGTTCTTGAGCGACAGGCCGCCCGGCCAGTCCTTGCCGTTCACCGCCGCGATCGCCTTGGTGTCGGCGCCCGGATTGTTGAAGTGCACGGTGAACTTGAAGGTGCCGGCCGCCGGCACGTCGCCGGTCCAGGTGATCGTGCCGCCCGGGTTGAGCGTCAGATAGCTGCCGTCGGCCGACCTGGTGCCCTTGACGGTGTTGCCGGACGGCGCGTTCTGGCCCTGCAGCTGGCTCGCGTCCACGGTGCCCGGACCGGCCGAGGCGGTCGCCGAGGGGGTCGCCGACGCGGTGCCGGTCGGGCTCGCGGTACCGGTGGGGCCGCCCGGAACGGCCGGGGCGCTCGTCGTACCGGTGCCGCCCTTGGCGTCCGTGCTCTTGTCGTCCGGGTCCCCGGACAGGGCGATGCCCGCGCCGATCGCGATGGCCGCGACGACCGCGACCGCGCCGATCACCGCGCCCTTGCTGCGGCCGCTGCTCGCCGGCCGCTCCTCGCCCGGCTGCGGGCGGGAGTGCTCGGCGTACCGGGTCTGCTGGGTCGGGGCGGCGCCGAAGTCGCCCTGCGGCGGGTACGGCTGCGGCGGCTGGGCCTGCGGGTAGCCCGGCTGCGGCGGGTAGGGCTGCTGCGGTCGCGGGGGCTGGCCGTACTGCGGCTGGCCGTACTGGGCGCGGCCGACCTCCATCGGGCGACTGTAGGGCGTGCGCGGCACGCCCTGCTGCGGCTCGGTCTGCTGACCGGAGCCGCCGTCGGCCGGACGGTAGAGGTAGCCGAACGGATCGTCGTCCTGCGGGGCGCCGTCCTCCGGGCCCTGGGGCGCTCCGCTGCTGCCGGCGGTGGTCACGGTGGTCAACTCCCCCATCGCGGTCGCGCCGCCGGGCTGCCGTGCCGTCGGCGCTGGTCGTGGTCGCTCGTACCCCGGAACCCTACCTGCCGCGGCGGACGCCCCGAAAAGACCCCTTGACAACCGGCGAGTAGCCACGGCCCGACGGCCCCCGCACGCGCCCCCGGCGGCGCGTCAGCCCGCCCGCCGGTGCGACCGCTCGCCGCGCGCCCCGCGCACCGCGCCGCCGCGGGCCCGCTTCTCGTCGTACATCCGCTCGTCCGCGGTGTGCAGGACCTCCTCGATGCTCATCCCGCAGCCGGCCCAGCCGACACCCAGGCTCACACCGACCCGCATCCCCCGGCCGTCGATCCGCATCGGCGGGATGATCGCGTTGCGCAGCCGGTGGGCGAGGTCCTTCGCCTCGTCGCGGCCGATGCCGTCGGCGAGCACCACGAACTCGTCGCCGCCGAGCCGGGCCACCGTGTCACCGTCGCGCACGGCCGAGCTGAGCCGGCGGGCGACCTCGACCAGGACGGCGTCACCGGCGTTGTGGCCGAACCGGTCGTTGATCGACTTGAAGCCGTCGAGGTCGCAGAAGAGCACCGCGAGCCCCTTCTCGACGGCGGCCGCGGCGCTCGAGCGGAACGGGCCCGTCCGCACCTCGCCGCCGGGGCCGTGGTCGGCCGGGACCACCGCGTGCACGTGCTCGCCGTAGCCGTTCGCCCCGGCCGGCGCACCGTCGGCGGCGGGCACCGGGTACCCCTCCGGCAGGCCGTGGCCGTACGCCGGTTCCGGGCCGTCGTAGCCGCCGGCCGGGCGGTAGGACTCGCCGAAGAGGCTCTCCGGGTACCCGGCGAAGCCGTCGTCCGGCACCCCGGCGCCGACCGGACGGCCGGTCTCCGGGTGGCCGTCCGCGCCGGGCCCGTCCTGGTGCCCGGCGGCGACGGCCGACTGCGGCTGCCCGCAGAGCCGGCGCCCCAGTCTGGCCTTGAGCTCGGCGCCGTTCGGCAGGCCGGTGAGCGCGTCGTGGCTGGCCCGGTGGGCGAGCTGGAGCTCGTGCCGCTTGCGGTCCTCGATGTCCTCGACGTGGGTGAGCAGGAAGCTCGGGCCCTCGGCGGCGTCGGCCACGATCGAGTTGCGCAGGCACACCCACTGGTAGCCGCCGTCCCGGCGGGAGAGCCGCAGTTCCGCCCGGCCGCTCTCGGCGCTGGTGCGCTCCAGCAGCGCCCGGTCGTCCGGGTGGACGAGGTCGACGAAGCTCTGCTGGCGCAGCACCGCCCGGGGGCGGCCGAGCAGACGACAGAGCGCGTCGTTGACCCGGGTCAGCTGGCCCCGCCCGGCGCCGTGCAGTTCGGTGATGGCCATCCCGCTGGGGGCGTACTCGAAGGCCTGGCGGAAGCTCTCCTCACTGGCCCGCAGCGCCTGCTGCTCCTTCTCCAGGCGGGCCAGCGCGCGTTGCATCTCCGCGCGTAGCCGGGCGTTGCCGATGGCGATGGAGGCCTGCAGGGAGAACATCTCCAGGGCCTCGCGGGTCCAGGCGCCGGGTCGCTTGCCGCTGCGCGGGCGGTCCACCGAGAGGACGCCGAGCAGGTCGCCGCCGGCGCTGTACATCGGGGCGAGCAGGCCGTCGGCGGGGTGCCAGTCGTTGGCGTAGACGGGCATCGGACCGTCCCCTATCCAGCGCGGTATGTCGCTGGCGACCGCCCAGCCGCGGTCGTAGGGGAGGAAGCGCAGGGTGCCCCAGTGGTCGCTGACGCCGAGCAGCCGGTCCCAGGACTCGCGGGAGCCGACCTGGCCGAGCAGGACGGACGGGCCGCCCATGGTGCTCTCCTCCAGCTCCCACACGGCCGCCACCACGAGATCGCCGTCCGGCCGCACCAGGCTGACCGCGGCGGCGTCGAAACCGAGTCCGTGCACCGCGCCCTCGACCACGGCCTGCAGCGTGCCCGCCAGGCTGCGGGCAGCGTTGAGGTCCGCCACGACCCGGTGCAAGGTGCGGAGGGTCGCGAGACGGACGTACGGCTCCGACTCGGCTTCCATGCGGGGGCTCCCCGGCTGCTTCGGATAGGTCTTGATTAGTTATCGTCCGATTGCCAGAAGAACTGAATCACAGGGAGCACAGCGTTCGGCACGCTCGGTCAGCAATAGGTCAGCACTTGTGACTTAAATCACACAAGACTAATGCGCCCTTAATCAGTTCATCCGCCCCGTATCGGGACATAACAGCCCATCGGAACATTTCCCGTGGTCGGCCGCAATGGCCCCGTGCTGTAGCCGACTGACCGCCGGGCAGGCCCTCCCCTTCACTCCTGGGAGTGAGAGCGGACGCGAACCGTAACCTTTCCGCCGCCCCGGCGGGCTGAACGCCGCTGCGCCGCTGGTCCTACGACCAGGGCCCGATGTCGTTTCCCCCGGTCGCGGGCTACCGTGCGGTACGTGTACCCGTCCCCGCAGCCCGAAGCTGCCTCCCAAGCGACCCCCGACGAGTTCCGGGCGGCGCTCTCCCAGCTCGCCGCCGGTGTGAGCCTGGTGACCGTCCACGACCCGGACGACGGAGAGGACGTCGGCATGACCGCCACGTCCTTCCTCTCGGTGTCGCTGGAACCGCCGCTGGTCCTGATCTCCGTCCGGGAGGACTCCCGGATGGACGAGGTGCTCTCCCGCACCGACACCTGGGCCGTCTCCCTGTTGTCGGAGAACCAGAAGGCGCTCGGCTCGCGGTTCGCGATGAAGGGCCGGCTCAGCGACCGGCTGCTGTTCGCCGACGCCCCGCACCACCGGGGCCCGTACAGCGGGGCCCCGCTGATCGACGGCGCGCTCGCCACCGTGGAGTGCCGCACCGAGCAGCGGATAGCCGCTGGTGACCACACCCTGCTGCTCGGCCGCGTCCTGGAGGCGACGGTGCCGGACCCGGGCGGCCGTCCGCTGCTGTACTTCCGCGGCGGCTACCGCACCCTGGGCTGAACCGGCCCGCCCGGCCGCACGGCAAGGGCCTACCCCTCGCCGCGCGGGGAGCGCCGCCCCTGCTTCAGCTCGGAGCGGTGCCGCTTGTTGGAGAGCCGCCGCTCGACCATGCCCCGGCTGGGCTTGGTCGCCCGGCGCGCCTTCGGCGGCGGCGCGGTCGCCTCGCCGAGCAGCGAAGCCAGCCGGGCCGCGGCGATCTCCCGGTTGCGCCACTGCGAGCGGTGCTCGGAGGCCCGGACCACCAGCACCCGCCCGTCCACCAGCCGGCCCGCCAGCCGCTCCAGGGCACGCTGCTTCCACACCTCGGGCAGCGCGGTGGAGGCCGCCAGGTCGTAGCAGAGCTCGACCTGGGTGTCGGAGGTGTTGACGTGCTGGCCGCCGGGGCCGGAGGAACGCGAGAAGCGCCAGACGAGCTCGGCGTCGGGGACGACCACCGATCCCCGTACGCGGATGGGCTCGGGCATGGGTCCATCATCCCGCGCCGGGCCGTGCCGGTCACCCTGTTATCCGGCCGGGTCCGCAGCCCCGACAATGGCCAGTGTGATCGAGCTCGGCTACTCCCTCTCCAACCGCTTCCCCGACCCCCCGCAGACCGACTACCGGACCGCGGGCGTGCGCGAACTGCGGTACGACCTGTTCTGCGGCGACGTCCACCTCGACGCCGAGGACGCCGACCTGTCCACAGCCTGGGGATGGGTCCCGGTGCTGGACTTCGCCTGGGCGCTGTGCGACATCGTCGAGGAACTCGACCGCGACCCGGCCGGCGGCCGCGCGGCCCGGGTGCAGACCGCCGATCTCGACTTCACCCAGAACACCGAGTTGCTGCGGTTCGCCCGCCGCTTCAACTGGGTCGAGATCACCGCGACCTGGCTGCCCGACGAGCCGCCTGCGGTGGTGCGCCACGGCGACCTGCGCCGGGAGGCCCGGGATTTCCTCCAGGACACCCTCGCCGACCTCTTCGACATGCACCCCGACCTCGCCGACAATCCGGCGATCTGGGAACTCCAGGGCCGGTTCCGGCGGATCTGACGGGGGAATACCCGAAGCCGTGCCGACGGCTCAAAAGACCCGGCCGTGCGGAACCAATGCCGGCGGTTCCCGCGTTATCCCCGGCAACAAGCAAAGCGAAGGGACAGCACACATCATGCCAGTGAGCCTCTCCAAGGGTGGCAACGTCTCGCTGACCAAGGAGGCCCCCGGCCTGACCGCGGTCACCGTCGGCCTCGGCTGGGACGTCCGCACCACGACCGGTGCCGAGTTCGACCTGGACGCCAGCGCGATCGTGCTGAACGCGGACGGCAAGGTGCTGTCCAACAGCCACTTCGTCTTCTTCAACAACACCAGCACGCCGGACAGCACCGTCGTCCACACCGGTGACAACCGCACCGGCGAGGGCGCCGGCGACGACGAGGCGATCAACGTCAACCTGGCCGGGCTGCCGGCCGAGGCCGCCCGGATCACCTTCCCGGTCTCGATCTACGACGCCGTCGCCCGGTCGCAGAACTTCGGCCAGGTCCGCAACGCCTACATCCGCGTGGTGAACTCCGCCGGCGGCGCCGAGATCGCCCGCTACGACCTCTCCGAGGACGCCGCGACCGAGACCGCCATGATCTTCGGCGAGCTCTACCGCAACGGCGCCGAGTGGAAGTTCCGCGCCGTCGGCCAGGGCTACGCCTCCGGCCTGGCCGGCATCGCCCAGGACTTCGGCGTCCAGATCTGACCTTCCGGCACCGCGTGCCGTTGCGGCGCCCGTTCCGCCACCCGGCGGGGCGGGCGCCGTGCCGTTCCCGGGGCCTTGCTCCAGGCCCCGGGCCGACGTGAACGCGAAAGCGGCGCGGGGCGGACGGTTCCTCCGTCCACCCCGCGCCGCTCGTCGTCCGTCGGCCGCCGGCCGCCCGCCTCAGCGCGAGGCGCGCAGCTCCGGCACCTCGATCTGCTCGGTCTCGTCGTGCGGGGTCAGGTCGACCACCTCGGGGGCGTCCTCCTCGACCTTCGGCAGCACCCGGGTCTCCGCCTCCGGGCCCGTCGCGGCCGGCACGGGCGCCTGCGACTGCTCCGGGGCCCACTCGTCGGCCCGGACCCGAGCCTGCTCGGCCTGCTCCTGCGCCTGGGCCGCGAGCGCCTCGTCGCCGACCACGTCCGCCAGGTCCGCCCGCTCGCCGAGCTCCGCGACGCTGCGCACGGCCGGCGCCGGGGCAGCCGCGCGGACCGCCGCGCCGGCGCCGGCGCCGCGGCCGAAGAAGCTGAAGCCCTGCGGGCGGGGGGCCGCCGAGGCCGCCGGGCGCGGACGCTGCCGCTCGGCCGCCCGCACCGGCGGCGCGGCGGGAGCACCGCCGAGCTGTCCGACGGTCGCCGTCAGCGCCGGCCGGACCGACGCCGCGGGGTCGGCGGGAGCCGCCGGAGCGGCCGGAGCGACCGCGGACGGCGCCGTGCCGGGAGCGGGCACCGAGGGAACGACCGGGGCCGGAACCGCCGGAGCGACCCGCTGGGGCGCCGGAGCGGACGTCGTCGCGGGCGCCGTCCGCGCGCGCAGCGCGACCTCCGCACCCGCCGCGCGCTCCGCCGCCCGCCGGGCCTCCTGCTCGCGCTGGGCCTCCTGCTGCGCCGCCCGCCGCTCCAGCTGCCGCAGCACGGCCGCGGCGCGGACGTACGCGGCCGGACTGGCCGGGTGCCTGGGCCGGCTCGCGGCGAGCGCCCGCTGGGCCGCCTCGGCCTCCTTGAGCGCCTGCTCGGCGACCATCACGGCGCGCTCCTTGAGCAGCCGGGCGATCTCCGTCTCGGCCTTCGCCAGCCGGGACTTCTCCGCGGTCAGCCGGCGCCCGAACCTGGTCGCCCGCTCCTCGGCCACCTCGGCCGCGTACTCGGCCTCGGCGAGCTGCTCCTCGAACCGCTCGTCGGCCCGCAGCCGCTGGGCGACGGAGACCTCGGCCGCCGCCCGCGCGGCCCGGTCACGCTGCCGCAGCAGCACGGCGAAGCCGAGCGTGGCGAGCACCGCGGCCGCGCCCACCGAACGGACCAGCACGGTGTCCTGACTGAAAAGCAGCGCCCCCAACGCGGCGACGATGAGCACGCCGGCGGCGGTGGGGGGAAGGACCCGGCCGAGGACGGAGGAATGACGGTGGCGTCCGCGAGACATGCCACGAAACTAGCGTGCGAATTGGGGCCGTGTCAGCCCAGGGTCCGGTTCGGCCCTTGACAGCGCACCGGCTTTACCGGACGCATCCGGAAAATCACTCAAGATCACCGGAAATGCGCTGGTCAGCGGTGGGTGGGAGCCGGACCGGGGCCGCCCGGGTCGTCATGGTTCTCCGGCAGCCGGCAGATGTGCTGCAGCCAGAGCGCCGCCGCGATCACGGCCGCGCCGGCCAGCACCGCGAGGCCGGCGGTGATCGCCTGGTCCTTGCGGGCCGGCACGTCCAGCTCGCCCAGCAGGTAGATCCCGGCGCCCGCGTAGACCCCGGTGACCACCGCCGAGACCAGCGCGCTGGCCTGCCCGAGCACCAGCGCCCGGGCCGCGCCCAGCGGGTCCACCCGCTTCGCCCCGGGCTGCCGCTCACGCACCGCCTTGAGCCGCGAGCGCAGCGAGAGCGCGGTCGCGAGCAGGATCACCGCCACCGCGGCCAGCACCACCGGCGCCGCGCCCGGTACCGCGGGCAGCGTGTCCAGGGCGGCCCACAGCTTGGCGCCGGCCCAGGACAGCGCCGTCGTGGCGGCGGTGATGCCGATCAGCAGACGGAGGCGAAGCAGCTTCACTCGGACGAGGTCCTTTCCCGGGCGGCGGGTACGACGGCGTCAGGCCACCGTACCGGGCCCCGGCCCAACGGGTCCCGGACCGGGGCGTGCCCCTGGGTCTACGCCCGGCGGCCCGGCAGGAGTTCCCCGGCCTGCACGGACCGCCCCGGACGCATGGCCTACTCGGGCAGCGTCAGCCGGATGTCCTCGCGCCGCCGGACGCCCTGGGCGTCCGGGCCGCCGAGCGCCGCCAGCAGCTCGGCCACCGGCCCGTGCCCGGGCACCTCGGCGTCCGGCTGGGCGTCCAGCCACGGGGCGAGCACGAAGGCCCGCTCGTGCGAGCGCGGGTGCGGCAGCAGCAGCTGCGGGTCCTCGCTGACGACGCCCTCGTAGGCCAGGATGTCGACGTCCAGGGTGCGCGGGCCCCAGTGCACGGTGCGGACCCGGCCGAAGGCGTCCTCGATCGCGTTGCCGCGCTCCAGCAGGTCCTGCGGCGGCAGCGAGGTGCGCAGCACGACCACCGCGTTGTAGTAGGCGGGCTGCTCGGCGGGGCCGCCCACGGCCTCCGTCTCGTACACCGCGGAGACGGCCTTGACCTTCAGCCCGGGCGTGTCCGCGAGGGCGTCCACGGCCCCCTGCAGGGTGTCCAGGCGGTTGCCGAGGTTGGAGCCGAGGGCGACCACGGCGCAGCGCTGGCTGTGCAGGGTCGTGTCGACCGAGTCCACCCGCTGCTCCAGGTCGAAGGCGCTCGGCGCGGCGTTCGGGTCACTTGTGGTCATCGGACTTCCCCTATGGCTGAGACGGGCCCTACGGCGGGCACCGGACGGACCGGGCGGGTCATCCGCGGGTCCGGTGGATGGTCACGGTCACGTCGTCGAACGGCACGGTGATCGGGGCGTCCGGCTTGTGCACGGTCACCTCGACCTCCTCCACCGGCTCGTGCTTCAGGCACTGGTCCGCGATCCGCTGGGCCAGGGTCTCGATCAGCTCCACCGGCTCGCCGGCGATGATCGCGGTGACCTCCTCGGCCACGATGCCGTAGTGCGCCGTACGGGTCAGGTCGTCGTCGGCGGCGGCGGGGCGGGTGTCCAGGTACAGCACCAGGTCCACCACGAAGGTCTGGCCTTCGGCCCGCTCGCGCTCGAATACGCCGTGGTGACCGCGGGCGCGCAGGCCCCGCAGGGTGACGCGGTCCAGCAAACGAATCACTGCTCCAAGTCGGACGGGCCCCGTCCCGGGCAAGAGCGACGGGCAGGGCGGAGACGGGCGTCGCGCCCGCCGCTGATTTTCGAATCTACCCGCGCGCGCCGACAACACCCGACCGTCCTACCCGGCACGAACCGTCGCCACGCGCACCGGAATGGCGATTGACGTGAACGTTCGGTGACTTGTCGGGAATTCCCCGGTCACCGCCCGGCGACGTTTTCCCGTGATTCCCCACCGCGGCGCGGAATCAGTCCTCGTCGTCCTCGTCGGCGCTGGTCAGAACGGGTGAACCGTGGTGCGACCAGAGTTTCCACCCGCCCGGGGTGCGCCGGAAGAGATTGGTGGACACGACCTTTCCCCCGACCAGTGGCCCGAGCTCGCCCTCCTGTTCGGCCTCGCCGCCGGAAAGGATGTTCTCGGTGCACGTGACAAGGGCCACATCGCCGTGCACCTCCGCTTCCTCGTCGGTGAGGATGAACTGGATGTACTCGGTGTTCGCCATGATCAGCATGTACGAGCGGGTCACCTGGGCCCGTCCGCGCAGCAC
Organism: Kitasatospora sp. NPDC058032; assembly: GCF_042885845.1. Taxonomy (NCBI): domain Bacteria; kingdom Bacillati; phylum Actinomycetota; class Actinomycetes; order Kitasatosporales; family Streptomycetaceae; genus Kitasatospora; species Kitasatospora sp. NPDC058032. The sequence continues at coordinate 50,591 of NZ_JBHVRK010000034.1, forward strand.
CGGCCACCCCGGGTGGACGCAGACCACGCCCCCCTTGTCGTCCGCCTCGCCGGCGCCCAGCCAGGCGTCCTCGACCGCCGCGAGGTCGCCGGTCTCCAGCGCCTCGTAGAGCGCCCGGTTGGCGGCCAGGACCGCTTCCCGGTCCTCCCCGCCGGCCCGTCGGCCCGCCGTCTCCCCGCTCAACCTGCCGTCACCCGCCATGACCCTCCCGTCCTTCGCCAAGCGCTCGTCCCTGCCGGGCGGCGCGCTGCCAGGCCGCGACCACCCGGACGGCGTCCGCCGTGCCGGCCACGTCGTGCACCCGCACCGCCCAGGCACCGGCCTGTGCCGACAGCACCGACACCGCGGCGGTCGCGTGGTCGCGCTCCCGGGCCGGGCGCAGTTCCCCGGTTTCCGGGTCGGCGAGCAGCGTACCCAGGAACCGCTTGCGCGATGCGGCGACCAGGACGGGCCGGCCGAGCGCGGTGAGCGCGTCGAGCCGGCCGAGCAGGGCCCAGTTGTGCTCGGAGGTCTTGGCGAAGCCGAGTCCCGGGTCCAGGATCAGCTGCTCCTCCTTGACGCCGGCGGCGAGCAGGGCGTCGACCCGGGCGGTCAGCTCGCCGACCACGTCGGTCACCACGTCGTCGTAGACGGCCAGCCGGTCCATGTCGGCGGACTGCCCGCGCCAGTGCATCACCACGAACGGCGCGCCGGTCCCGGCCACCACCCGGGCCATCGCCGGGTCGGCCAGGCCGCCGGAGACGTCGTTGACGATCAGCGCGCCGGCCTCGACGGCCTGCTCGGCCACCGAGGCCCGCATGGTGTCGACGGAGACCGCCACCCCGGCGGCGGCCAGCTCCCGCACCACCGGCACGACCCGGCGCAGCTCCTCCTCCTCGGGCACGCGCTGCGAGCCGGGGCGGGTGGACTCGCCGCCGACGTCGACCAGGTCGGCGCCCCGGGCGCGCAGCGCGAGCCCGTGCGCGATCGCCTTGGCGGGGTCGTGCCACAGCCCGCCGTCGGAGAAGGAGTCCGGGGTCACGTTGACCACGCCCATGACGGCGCAGCGGTCGAGCCGCGGCAGTCCGGGCGGTGGCGGGAAGGGCACCGAATCGCTCATAACCCCCATTATCTGACCCCCCGCCTCCGGCCACCCGGCGCCCACCCCCCGGAAGGCGGCCGGCCCCCGCCGAGGAGCGTCCTCGACGGGGGCCGGCACCGCTGCCGCACGGCTCAGGCGGCCTCGGTGACCTCCGGCCTGGGGCCGTCCGGCAGCCCCTTGCGCTGCGGCTTGCGCCCGAAGCGGGGCATGCCCAGCGTGATGAAGGCCTCCGCCTGCATCGCCGCGAAGCCGATCCGGGGCAGGTCGCGGTTGTTCGGGAAGACCAGGAACCGGGGCTCCCACTCCGGCTGGAACTTCGCGTTGAACTTGTACAGCGACTCGATCTGGAACCAGCGCGACAGGAACACCAGCAGCCCGCGCCAGGCGCGCAGCACCGGTCCGGCGCCAATCCGCTCGCCGCGGGCCAGCGCCGAGCGGAACATCGCGAAGTTCAGCGACACCCGGCGCACGCCCATCGCCGGCACGGCCTGCAGCGCGGCGACGATCAGCAGCTCGTTCAGGCCCGGGTCGGCCGCCCGGTCACGGCGCATCAGCTCCAGCGAGATGCCGTCCTCGCCCCAGGGCACGAAGTGCAGCACGGCCTTGAGGTCGTCACCGGTCTCGCCCTCCTCGGGCGCCTTGTGGGCGGTGACCACCACGCAGTCGTCGTCGCCCGGGTCGCCGAAGCGGCCGAGCGCCATCGAGAAGCCGCGCTCGGTGTCGGTGCCGCGCCAGCGGGCCGCGGCGTCGGCGATCCGCTGCTTCTCCTCCAGGGGCAGCTCGGCGACACGGCGGACCTGGCAGGAGTAGCCGTTGCGCTCGATCCGCTTGACCATCTGGCGGACGTTGCGCATGGCCCGCCCGGCGAGCGAGAAGGTCGCGGTGTCGACGATCGCCTCGTCGCCCAGCTCCAGCGCGTCCAGCCCCGCCTCGCGGGTCCAGACCTCGCCGCCGACCTCGCTGCAGCCCATCACGGCCGGCACCCAGGCGTGCTCGCGGGCCTCGGCCATGAACACCTTGATCGCACCGGGCCAGGCCTCGACGTCGCCGACCGGGTCGCCCGAGGCGAGCATGACGCCGGAGACCACCCGGTAGGAGATCGCGGCCTTGCCGGTGGGCGAGAACAGCACGCTCTTGTCCCGGCGCAGCGCGAAGTAGCCGAGCGAGTCCCGCTCGCCGTGCCGCTGCAGCAGCGCCCGGACCTTCTCCTCGTCCTCGGCGGTCAGCTCCGGCTTGGGCTTCTCCGGCCGCAGCGCCAGGTAGGTGGTGGTGAGGGCGGTGAACAGACCCATCGCGCCGAGCAGGTAGCCGACCAGGTCCTCGATCCGGTCCGCGTTGTAGTGCACCGGGCCCTCGAAGCCGAACAGCCCGTAGACCACGTGCTCCAGCCGCTGGTAGAGGCCCGGGTCGCCGACCTCGTACTTGGTCCGGGTGCTGACGACCAGCAGGCCGAGCAGGACGCTGACGGTGCCCAGCACGACCAGGTTGACCACGGCGCGCCAGCGGGTGCGCGGGTCGGCCTTGGCGTAGAACTCGCGCCGGTGGATCAGCATGACCGCGAACAGCACCATCGAGATGACCGCCGGGCCGAGCTGGTGCCAGCGCAGCAGGTGCAGCGCCGCGCCGATCGGCAGCAGCACGCACACCGCGCGCCAGGCGCGCCGCTTGCGCCGGCGCAACGCGTGCGCGAGCAGTACCAGCAGCAGGCCGATCATCAGGGTGCCGGCGGCGGCCAGCGTGGTGGTGCCACCGGGCAGCTGCCCGGCGAAGGTGTGCACCTTGGTGTGCCGGAGCCTGGGGAACACCGCGCTGGCGATGTCCACCAGACCGATCAGCAGACAGGTGTAGCCGACCGCACCGGGGAGCCAGGCCCTCGGAACGGCGGCCGCCTGGGTGCGAAGCGTCTGCAGACCGCGACGACGCGGGGGCTGCTCGGGGCTCGGCTCAACGGACACGGGAACGCTCATGGAGGTTCAGCGTAGGGGCTGTGGAGGGGTGTCCGGTCACTCCGGGGTGGGAGCCGTGATGGACCTTCATGCCTTTTCCTTCATCAGGCAATACGCACACCAAGGAACCGGAAACGAAGGGTAAACCGGCACCCTGGGGGCGCTGCGAATTGAGCCGAGGGGTGGGCGCCGGGGCCCCTCACCGCGTGGCGCGACGGGCCCCCGCGTACGTCCTACGTACGGTGGACGCCGCATTTTAGGGCGTCGGTTGCGTGCGCGCACCGTCGGCCTCCCGGGCCCCGCCCGGCGTCCGGACAGCCTAGCCGCGGTGGCCGGGACTGACGCACCGCCAGACGATGAAGCCTGCACCGACAGTGTCCCACCGGAAGGCCGACGGTATGGAACTGACCAGCGACGCGCTGATGAACTCGCTGCTTGCCCTGGGTTCGGCGGCGCTCGTGACCACCCTCTGGGTCTGGCCCAGACTGGCGCGGCAGCGACCGCTGCCGATGCTCGGCCGGGTGGGACTGCTGACCGTCACTCAGGCCTCGGTGCTGGCGGTGCTGGCGCTCAGCGTCAACAATTCCTTCGGGTTCTACACCTCCTGGGACGACCTGCTCAACCCCGGCGGCACCAAGCTCGCCCTCACCAGCAACGAGAACCACCGCAACGGCGTCCCGGCCGGAGACGCCCTGCTGGAGCCGACCGACGACAGCGGCATGCAGAGCATCGGGGACCTGCCCAAGGGGGCACCCGAAGAGGTGGGGAAGGTCGAGTCGGTCCGGATCACCGGAAAGGAGACCGGACTGTCCGACCAGATGTTCGTCTACCTGCCGCCGGAGTACTTCGACCCGAAGCTCGGCCTGACCCGCTTCCCGGTGCTGCTGACCATCGCCGGCTACCCCGGCACCACGCTCAACCTGATGAAGGACCTGCCGGTCATCCAGACCGCGGTGGAGCTCCAGCGCTCCGGGAAGATGCAGCCGGCCATCGTGGTGCTGGCCCGCCCGACCCTCGCCCCGCCGCGCGACACCGAGTGCGTGGACGTCGTCGGCGGGCCGCGCACCGAGACCTGGTTCACCAAGGACGTCCCCGAGGCGCTGCGCTCCGCCTACCGGATCGGCCGCTCCCCGGCCTCCTGGGGCGTCTTCGGCTACTCGACCGGGGGCAGCTGCGCGCTGCGGCTGGCGATGCGCTTCCCGACCGTCTTCGGCAGCGCGGGCGGGCTGCACGCCGACTTCAAGGTCAACGAGGACCAGTTCACCGGCGGCAGCCTGTTCGGCGGGGACCGGACGCTGGCCGAGCAGAGCGACCTCGCCTGGCGGCTGCAGAACCTGCCCGCCCCGCCGCTGTCGATGCTGGTGGTCTCCACCCGCAAGGAGTCCGACTACCCGCAGACCGTCCAGTTCGTCGAGCTGGCCCAGCAGGTCGCCGCCGCCAACCCGCAGTTCCAGGCGGAGTCGATGTACCTGGACGACGGCGGCCACAACTTCGAGAGCTGGGTGCGCGAGCTGCCCGCCGCGCTGGAGTGGATGGGCCGCCACCTCGGCTGACCCCTCGGCCGGCCCCTCCGCCGACCCCTGGCGCCGCTGGGCGGGTGATTACCGGCCGGTCGGGCGCGGTGCCGGCCACCGCGGGGGACGTATCTCGACCGCCCCGGCCGAACGACGGCCGGGGCCGCCCCCGATCCGGGCAGGAGGCCCCATGCTCAGCACCCGATCGCTCTTCGACGAGATCTACCGGAACGACGAGGCCTACCAGCTGTTCTGCAGCATCGCCGCCGGCGGCGAGGACCAGGGCGGGTGGGAGAACGAACGGATCACCGAACTCACCCGCGACCCGGTGCTCGCACCGAAGATCGCCCGGCACGGCGCCGACGAGCGCAAGCACGGCCGGATCTTCACCCAGCTGCTGCACAAGCGCGGCCTGCCGAGGGTCGGTGTGCCCGCCGACACCGACTACTGCATGCTGCTGGAGCGCCAGGGCGTCGGCCTCGCCCACGAGCGGCTGACCAGCACGGTCCCGCTGACCGACCGCGAGATCATCACCTACCTGGCGCACAGCCGGGTCACCGAGCAGCGCGCGGCCGAGCAGATGCGCCAGCTCGTCAAGGCGTACGGGGACAACCCCGACCTCGGCCGGGCGATGCGGATGATCTCGGCCGACGAGGACAACCACCTCGCCTACTGCCACGAGGAGCTGCTGCGGCTGACCGCCGAGGGGCACGGACCGTACATCCGCCACGTGCTGGAGACCAGCGCCCGCGGCGAGATCCGCACCCACCGGGACGTCGGCCTCGCGGTGACGTCCCGGATGGCGCGGATCCTCGGCTGGCCGCGCTGGCAGCTGACCGTGGTCACGGCCGGCGTGCGCGCGCTCTACCTGTACGACCTGCTGTACGGCTGGCGGCGGATGGTGCGGCTGCGGATGCCCGCGCGCCGCAACGCGCTGGGCACCCCGGCCCCGCCGCACGCCGAACCGGAGCCCGAGCCCGAGCCGATCTGACCGGCCCGCGCCCGTCCGGCCCGCGCGGCGCCCGCGGGGACGCCGCGCCCCGGTCAGCGACCGATGATGAGGCTCATCGCCTCGGCCCGGGTGGCCGGGTCGCGCAGCTGTCCGCGCACGCAGGAGGTGATGGTCTTGGCGCCGGGCTTGCGGATGCCGCGCATCGACATGCACATGTGCTCGCACTCGACCACGACGATCGCCCCGCGCGGCTCCAGGATCCGCATCAGGGCGTCGGCGACCTGGCTGGTGAGCCGCTCCTGCACCTGCGGCCGGCGGGCGTACACGTCGACCAGCCGGGCCAGCTTGGACAGGCCGGTGATCTTGCCGCTGGTGGACGGGATGTACCCGACGTGCGCGACGCCCCGGAACGGCACCAGGTGGTGCTCGCAGACCGAGGTCAGCTCGATGTCCTTGACCAGCACCATCTCGTCATGGCCGAGGTCGAAGGTGGTGGTCAGGACGTCCTCGGGCTCCTGCCAGAGTCCCGCGAATATCTCCTTGTACGCCCGGGCCACCCGGGCCGGCGTCTCCAGCAGGCCCTCGCGGTCCGGGTCCTCGCCGACGGCCAGCAGCAGCTCGCGGATGGCGTTCTCGGCCCGCTTCTGGTCGAAGGTGCCGACGGCGGGCGGACCGTCGAGCGTCACCGGGTCGATCATGCGGGCCTCGCTAACTGGTTGACGAACAAGGGTTGAACAGCACGGATGCCGCGCCTCCAGGGTACAAACCCCGGTGACGCGGCATCCATTCCGTCGGGTGCCGGGCTCCCGTCAGCCCTCGGTGGGCGGGTCGATCGGCAGCGGCGGGAGCTTCACCACGTCGGCCGGGGCGGCCTCGGCGGCGGTGGCGCCGTTGGTGAGCGCCAGCTCCTTGGGCGACTGCACCGGCGGGCGGGTGGACGGCGTCCGGCGGGCGGAGCCGGTCCACGCCGGACGGGCCGGGCGCTTGACGATCGGGGCGAAGATCTCGGCGATCTGCTCCTTGTTGAGGGTCTCCTTCTCCAGGAGCTCCAGAACCAGGTTGTCGAGCACGTCGCGGTTCTCGACCAGGATCTCCCAGGCCTCGTTGTGCGCGGACTCGATGAGCTTCTTGACCTCCTCGTCGACCAGCCCGGCGACCTCCTCGGAGTAGTCGCGCTGGTGACCCATCTCGCGGCCCAGGAACGGCTCCGAGTTGTCGCTGCCGAACTTGATCGCGCCCAGCCGCTCGGTCATGCCGTACTGGGTGACCATGGCCCGCGCGGTGGCGGTGGCCTTCTCGATGTCGTTCGAGGCACCGGTGGTCGGGTCGTGGAAGACCAGCTCCTCCGCCGCGCGCCCGCCCAGCATGTAGGCCAGCTGGTCGAGCATCTCGTTGCGGGTGGTGGAGTACTTGTCCTCTTCCGGCAGCACCATGGTGTAGCCGAGGGCCCGGCCGCGGGACAGGATGGTGATCTTGTGCACCGGGTCGCTGTACTGGCAGGCCGCCGCCACCAGGGCGTGACCGCCCTCGTGGTACGCGGTGATCTTCTTCTCCTTGTCGGACATGATCCGCGTGCGCTTCTGCGGACCCGCCACGACGCGGTCGATCGCCTCGTCCAGGATGTTGTTGTCGATCAGCTTCTTGTCCGAGCGGGCGGTCAGCAGGGCCGCCTCGTTCAGGACGTTCGACAGATCGGCACCGGTGAAGCCGGGGGTGCGCTTGGCGACGGCCGAGAGGTCGACGTCGGGCGCGATCGGCTTGCCCTTCTGGTGCACCTTGAGGATGTCCAGACGGCCCTGGAGGTCGGGGCGCTCGACCGCGATCTGGCGGTCGAAGCGGCCCGGGCGCAGCAGCGCCGGGTCCAGGATGTCCGGGCGGTTGGTGGCGGCGATCAGGATGACGCCGCCCTTGACGTCGAAGCCGTCCATCTCGACCAGCAGCTGGTTGAGGGTCTGCTCACGCTCGTCGTGGCCGCCGCCGAGGCCCGCACCGCGGTGCCGGCCGACGGCGTCGATCTCGTCGACGAAGACGATCGCCGGGGCGTTCGCCTTGGCCTGCTCGAAGAGGTCGCGGACGCGGCTGGCGCCGACACCGACGAACATCTCGACGAAGTCCGAGCCCGAGATCGAGTAGAACGGCACGCCGGCCTCGCCCGCGACGGCGCGCGCCAGCAGGGTCTTGCCGGTACCGGGCGGGCCGTAGAGCAGCACGCCCTTGGGGATCTTGGCGCCGACGGCCTGGAACTTGGCCGGCTCCTGCAGGAACTCCTTGATCTCGTGGAGCTCCTCGACCGCCTCGTCCGCGCCGGCGACGTCGGCGAAGGTGGTCTTCGGGGTGTCCTTGGTGAGCAGCTTGGCCTTGGACTTGCCGAACTGCATGACGCGCGAGCCGCCGCCCTGCATCTGGTTCATCAGGAACAGGAAGACCAGCACGATGATCACGATGGGCAGCATCGACAGCAGCAGGCTGACGAGGGTGCTCTGCTTCTCCGGGCTGATGGTGTAGCCCTCGGAGAGCGTGCTCTGGTCGTTGTCGTTGATCTGGGCCTGCAGCTTGTCGGCGATCGCGACGCCCTGGTCGCCGATGTACGAGGCCTGGAACTTGCTGCCGGACTGCGGCTTGCCGGTGCCCACGTTGGGCAGCTTGGCGCCGTCCTTCAGCTGAATCTTGATGGTGTTCGAATCACCCGTGGTGATCTGCGCCGACTTGACCTGCTTCGCGTCGATCGCTGCAACGACCTGGCCGGTGTCCACCGTCTTGTAGCCGTTCGAGTCCGAAACGACCTGCATCAGCACGACAACGGCGAGGACGGCCAGCACGATCCACATGATCGGCGCACGGAAGTATCGCTTGACGTCCATCCATGCGGGGCGTTGCCGCCCCGTCCCTCCTGCCACTCAACGGCGCCGCGTGGCTGTGGGCCGCCGGCGCATTCGGTCAGTGCTCATGTGAAGAGCGGTTTATTGGACCGTACCGCAGTGCGACCCCCACGTGGCGGGAGCACGGCGATACGACGTTCTTCTATGGTCCCCCGGATCCAACGGGTGGGAACAGGCTCCTGTTCCCGCCCGTCGTCCGAACGGGTTCTCAGCCGCCGTAGACGTGCGGCGCGAGGGTGCCGATGAACGGCAGGTTGCGCAGCTTCTCCGCGTAGTCGAGGCCGTAGCCGACGACGAACTCGTTGGGGATGTCGAAGCCGACGTACTTGACGTCGATCTCGACCTTTGCCGCATCGGGCTTGCGCAGCAGGGCACAGACCTCCAGGGAGGCCGGGCCGCGCGAGCCCAGGTTGCCGAGCAGCCAGGACAGGGTCAGACCGGAGTCGATGATGTCCTCGACGATCAGCACGTCGCGGCCGGCGATGTCGGTGTCGAGGTCCTTCAGGATCCGCACCACGCCGGAGGACTTGGTGCCCATCCCGTAGGAGGAGACGGCCATCCAGTCCATGGTGACCTGCGAGTGCAGGGTGCGGGCCAGGTCCGCCATGACCATCACGGCCCCCTTGAGGACGCCGACGATCAGCAGGTCCTTGCCTGCGTAGTCCCGGTCGATGCGCTCGGCCAGCTCCAGGAGCTTGGCGTCGATCTCGTCCTTGCTGATGAGCACCTTCGCGAGGTCAGCGCCCATGTCGTTCTGGTCCACCGGGGATACGTCCTCAAACGTGTCGGGGTCTGGATGGCCGGCGGCCGGCTCCCCCGGGGCATGCCCGCCCGTCAGTCGCCCTGTCGCCGAAAGACCAGCGTGCCACACCGCCGGGTCGCTTCGACGCCCCCGGGTAGGTGCAGCGGCCCCTGGCCGCGCCATCCGGTGACCAGCAGGTCGATCGTTTCGAGGTGCCGGGCGAACAGGTCCCCGGCCGGACAGCCCGCCCGCAGCGCGGCCCGGCGCAGCACCCGGCGGCGCACCGCGGGGGGGAGTTCGGCCAGTTTCGCCGCGTCCAGGGCGCCGTCGCCCGTACGGATGTCACGCTCGGCGAGGGAGGCCCACTGGTCGAGTGCGTCGGCGTCGTCGCGGAACAGCCGGGCGGTGCGGGCCAGCGCCTCGACCACCCCGCCGCCCAGGTGCTTCTCCAGCACCGGCAGCACCTCGTGGCGGACCCGGGAGCGGGTGTAGGCCGGGTCGCAGTTGTGCGGGTCGTCCCAGACCGGGATCGCCTGGGCGGAGCAGGCCTGCCGGGTGGCGGCCCGGTCCAGCTCCAGCAGCGGGCGGCGGTAGCGGCCCTTCTGGGCCGGCATCCCGGCCAGCGAGCGGGCGCCCGAGCCGCGGGCCAGGCCCAGCAGGACGGTCTCGGCCTGGTCGTCGCGGGTGTGGCCGAGCAGCACGGCGACCGCGGCGTGCCGCTCGGCGGCCTCGTCCAGCGCGGCGTAGCGGGCGTCCCGGGCGGCGGCCTCGGGGCCGCCGTCCCGGCCGACCCGCACGGCGACCGCCTCGACCGGGTCCAGGCCCAGCTCCCGCAGCCGGCCGGCGACCTGGGCGGCGCGCTCGGCGGAGCCCGCCTGCAGACCGTGGTCGACGGTGACGGCGCCGACCCGCAGGCCGATCTTGGGGGCCTCGAAGGCGGCCGCGATGGCGAGCGCCATGGAGTCCGCTCCGCCGCTGACGGCGACCAGGACCAGCGGCGAGCCGGGCGCGGCGGGGGTGCGGGGCAGCCCGGAGGGGTGGCGGTGGGCGTTGCCGATCAGCGTGGTGCCGACGGTGGCGGGCAGCGCGACGGGCAACGCGGCGGCGGGCAGCGCGGCGCCGGTGCGCTCGCGCGGCTCCCGCGGCTCGCGGACGGGCGCGGTGAAGGTGGAACCGGCCTCGGCGGCGAGGTCGGTGAGGGCGCGGCGAACGGCCAGGCGTATCGCGGCGACGGCGGGGTGAGGGCCCACGGCGACGACTCCTCGGCGGAGGGGGGACAGGACGACGGTGGGCGCGGCGGGGACCGCGCATCTGTGAGCACCCTGTTACCGGGCGCTCACAGATGGTGGCAGAAAGGAGGCACCCGCTACGCCACCCGCGCCACCGGTACGACCACCGTCCCACGTTCGGGTGAATGAAGAAACGTATCTTCACCCGCCATGTGCACGACTGGACCACCCGTACGAACGGGTTTGAGCGCCGGTTGCTCCCCTGCAGGCCCCTACGGGCCCCGCGTCAGCGCGCGACGCGGGCCACCCAGGCGGCGGGGTCGTGGATCTCCTCCTTGGTCGGCAGCGTGTTCGGCGAGGTCCAGACCCGGTTGAAGCCCTCCATGCCGACCTGCTCGACCACGCCCCGCACGAAGACCGCGCCGTCCTGGTACTGGCGCAGCTTGGCGTCCATGCCGAGCAGCCGGCGCAGCACCAGGTCCAGCCGGTTGGCGCCGCGGTCCCGGCGCTGCTGGAACTTCTCGCGGATCTCGGAGACGCTCGGCACCACCGCCGGGCCCACGCCGTCCATCACCACGTCCGCGTGCCCCTCCAGCAGGGACATCACGGCCGTCAGCCGGGCGAGGATCTCCCGCTGGGCGGGCGACTGGACGATCTCCAGCAGACCGGCCGAGGAGGAGTTGTCCCCCCGGGCGCCGCCGAGACCCGGCAGCCCGGCGCCCAGCGAGCCGGCGGCGTCCCTCAGCCGGTCCAGCAGCGCGCCCGGGTCGACGTCCGTCTCGGCCAGGAAGGACTGCACCTCGGACTGGATGTGGTCGCGCAGCCAGGGCACCGCGGTGAACTGGGTGCGGTGGGTCTCCTCGTGCAGGCAGACCCAGAGCCGGAAGTCGGCCGGGTCGACGTCCAGTTCCCGCTCCACGTGCACGATGTTCGGCGCCACCAGCAGCAGCCGCCCGGGGCCGGGGCCCTCGGGGCCCAGCCGCGGCTTGTCGAACAGCGCGGCCGGGCTGTCCGGCGCCTCCAGCGAGGGCTCGGCCGGGGCGAAGGTCTCGTACTGGCCGAGCACCTTGGTGGCCAGGAACGCCAGCAGCGCGCCCACCTCGATGCCGGTGGCCTTCTCCCCCACCGTGCCGAACACCGCGGAGGCCGACCCGTTCGCCCGCCGCGCCTGGAGCTTCTCCACCAGCGGCTGCACGATGGTGCGGAAGCCCGCCACGTTGGCCCGCACCCAGCCGGGCCGGTCCACGATCAGCACCGGGGTCGCGGCCGCCTCGGTCAGGCTGCTGGAGCGCATGCCGGTGAACTCCCGCACGTGCTCCTCCGCCGCCAGGGCGTGCCGACGCAACTCGGCGACCACCGCGCCCGCCTCGGCCCGGCTCACCTCCGGCCCCGGCCGCACCAGCCGGGTCGCGGTCGCGACCGCGAGATTCCAGTCGACCATGTCGGCACCGCCGCTCGCGCTCGTCATGCCCTCACCGTACGTGCTCCCGCCCGCCTGGGGGAGCCGGAACGGCCGGTCAATGACGGCCCGCACCGCCCTCGTCGCACAGCACCGGGAAAGCCGCCCGCCGCCGCCGCACGACCCGGGCTGCCCCGGCCTCACGTCGGGCTCCCACACGTTCGCCGGGCTCGGGCGCGGTTCCCGAGCCCGGCGGGGGGCCTGACCTAGTGGCAGCCGCAGGCGGCGAGGCGGGCGACGACGCGGTCCATGGCGGTGCGGGCGGTGTCGGCGGGGGCGGTGGTCCGGGTCATCAGGGCGAAGGAGAGGAGGCGGCCGTCGGCGTCCACCACGGTGCCCGCCAGGGTGTTGACGCCGCTCAGGCTGCCGGTCTTGGCGCGGACCAGGCCGGCCGCGTCGGCGGCGCCCGAGGTGGAGCCGAAGCGCTTGCCGAGAGTGCCGGTGAATCCGGCGATCGGCAGGCCGGTCAGCACCGGGCGCAGCGTCGGGTGCTCCGCCGAGGCGGCCAGCGTGAGCAGCTTGACCAGGACGACCGGCGGGATCGCGTTGCCGGTGTGCAGGCCGCTGCCGTCGTTCAGCACCATGCCGGTGGTCGGCACGCCGAGCCGGGCGAGTTCCTGGGTGACGGCGGTGGCCGCGCCCTCGAAGCTGGCCGGCTGGTGGGCGGCGAGCGCGGCCTGCCGGGCGATCGCCTCGGCGAGCGTGTTGTCGGAGGTGGTCAGCAGCCGTTCGACCAGCCGGGCCACGGTCGGGGAGTCGACCCGGCCGAGCACGGGGGCGTCGGCGGCGACCGGGGCGGCGGCCTGCTTCGCCTTGCCCTGGACGGTGATGCCCTGGGCCTTGAGCAGCGCGGCGAAGGCCTCGGCGGCGGCCATGGCCGGGTCGGCGACACGGGCGGGCGCGTCCTCGCGGCTCTTCGGGTCGACCTTGGCCTCGTCCACCATCAGCGGCGTGACGGCGGGGATGTTCTCGTTGTCGTGGTTCTTGTGCAGCAGGGCGCCGGTGTAGAGGGAGACGTCGTAGTCGAGCGCGACGGTGCCGGTGCCCGCGGCCTTCAGCGCGGCGGCGGTCTGCGCGGCCAGCGCGTCGAGCGAGGCGGGGGCGGTGTCCGGGTCGGCGGGGATGCCGCCGATCTGCACCTGGTCGGCGGGGAGCGCGGTCAGCGTCGGGTCACCGCCACCCACGAGGGTGATCCCGCCGGTGGCCGCGTTCTTGACGACCCGGGTGGTCAGCCGGGTGTCGCCGGGGATCAGCGACAGGGCCGCGATCGAGGTGGCCAGCTTGGTGGTGGACGCCGGGGTCGCGGCGGTGTTCTCGCCGGTGCCGTAGAGGAGTTGGCCGTCGGCGGCGTCCGCGACGGCGAGGCCGACGGTGCCGAGGCTCTTGTCGGCGAGCACGGCGGCGAGGGCCTGCTGGAGGCCCTGGGCGGTGGGCAGGCCGGTGTCCGGCCCGGCCCCGGCGGCGGCCAGCACCGTGCCGGTGGGGGCGGGTCGGACGGCTCCGGTGGGCTTGGCGCCGGGCGGCGTGGTGGCGGCACCGGTGGTGCCCGCCGTACCGGTGCCCGGGCCGGTGGTGGCCGTACCGGTGGCGCTCGCGGACGGGCGGGGCGACTCGCTGCCGCGGCTGCCCGGCCGGTTGCCCCGGTCCCCGTGGTCCCCGTGGTCGCCGTGGTCCCCCTTGTCGTCCCGCCGGCCGTTGCCCTCGTCCTGGTCCCCCTGGGCGTTCCCGGTGGACCGGCCGCCCGGCGAGGCCGATCCGGTCGGCGTCGGGGACGGCTGCGCGTACGCACCACCCGTTCCGAGCACCGTTCCGGCGACCAGCAACGCCGCCCCGAACAGCCCCGCGGCCGTCCCCCCGCGTCGGTCCCCCGACCCAGCCCCTGCTCGCACCGACCCGGCCCCTTTCCTGAGCACTCACTCCCGTAGGAGACACTTGGATTCTGTCAGTCCCTACCTTGGAGGAACCGTTGGAGTTCGACGTCCTTATCGAAATCCCGAAGGGCTCTCGTAACAAGTACGAGGTCGACCACGAGACCGGCCGTCTGCGGCTCGACCGGATGCTCTTCACCTCGACCCGCTACCCGGCCGACTACGGCTACGTCGAGGGCACCCTGGCGGACGACGGTGACCCGCTGGACGCCCTGGTCATCCTGGACGAGCCGACCTTCCCCGGTTGCCTGATCAAGTGCCGCGTCATCGGCATGTTCAAGATGACGGACGAGGCCGGCGGCGACGACAAGCTGCTCTGCGTCCCGGCGACGGACCCGCGCTGGGAGCACCTGCAGGACATCCACCACGTGTCGGAGTTCGACCGCCTGGAGATCCAGCACTTCTTCGAGGTCTACAAGGACCTGGAGCCCGGCAAGTCCGTCGAGGGTGCCAACTGGGTCGGCCGCGCCGAGGCCGAGGCCGAGGTCACCGCGTCGATCAAGCGCCTGGCGGAGCAGGGCGGTCACTGAGCCGTCGCGCCCATCTCGTCCGTCCGGCGGTCCGTCCGCCGGGGGGCTCCGAGGTAGGTCGAGGCAGTCGGAGGCCGGGGTTCGCGGAGTTTTCCGCGGCCCCGGCCTTCGCCGTTCCCGGGGGCGTGCGATTTTTCCCGACACCCTGTCGGCATGACGGGAGCTTAGGTTAGGCTAACCGAAGCAATCGGGGGTGTACTCGATCTCTGGAGGCCCGCATGCCCATACCCGAGCAGCCCGTCGTCCCGTTCTCCACCGTGCTGCGCACCGCGAGCAGCGCCGAGCACGAGGCGGCCGAGCAGTCCTCGTTCATGAGCCGCCTGCTCGGCGGGCACCTCGGCATCGAGGCCTACGCCGACCTCACCGGCCAGCTCTGGTTCGTCTACCGCGCGCTGGAGGAGCGGGCGGAGCAGCTGGCGAAGCACCCGGTGGCCGGCCCCTTCATCGATCCGGCGGTGCTGCGCACCGAGGCCATCGAGCGCGACCTGGCCCACCTGCGCGGCCCGCAGTGGCGCGAGGGGCTCGCCCCGCTGCCCGCCACCGCCGCGTACGTCGCCCGCTTGGAGGAGCTCACGGAGCAGTGGCCGGCGGGCTACGTCGCCCATCACTACACCCGCTACCTGGGCGACCTGTCGGGTGGTCAGATCATCCGGGGCATCGCCGAGAAGACCTGGGGCTTCGAGCGCAAGGGCGACGGGGTGCGGTTCTACGTGTTCGAGGGCGTCGACAACCCGGCCGCCTTCAAGCGCGACTACCGCACCAAGCTCGACGCCGCCGGGGAGGCGATGGACGAGGTCGAGCGCCGCCGGGTGGTCGAGGAGTGCAAGCGCGCCTTCCAGCTGAACGGCGCCCTCTTCCGCGACCTGGACACCCGGTACCCACTGAGCGCCTGAACGGCTGAGCGTGGAGCAGGAAGTCGGCCCGGCCGACTTCCTGCTCTTCGGCGTTGCTCCCGGTGGCCCCTTGCCTGCTGTCGCAAGGGGCCACCGATCGTTGCTTCGCCGGGGGTTGGGCGGAGCAGGAAGTCGGCGGGATCGACTTCCTGCTCCGAGGCGTGTCATCGGGGTGTGCGGCGGCGGTTGTCGGGGTTGGTTTCGGGGCTGAAGTGGCGGGCTTGGCGGGCGATCCAGGTGTATTCGGGGGTGCCGTCGGGGGAGGTGCGGAGTTCCCAGCGTCCGTGGCGGGTGATGGGCGGTGGGGGCGGGCCGACTTTGAGGGCGGTGATGACGCCGGTGAT
>NZ_JBHVRK010000035.1:0-62510 GCF_042885845.1 Kitasatospora sp. NPDC058032
GGAGCGGATGATGCGGGACGCGAAGATCACGCAGATCTACGAGGGCACCAACCAGATCCAGCGCATCGTGATGGCCCGCAACCTCCCGTAACCCCCCGCACGGCACACACCGGAGCCCCCGGCCGACCTCCTCGGCCGGGGGCTCCTGGCGTTCCGCTGGAATTGTTGAGGTCCTATAAGGCCCGGCTCGTGGAATCGGCTCGCTGACACACCTGAACGGCCCTCAATGCCATGGCAGGGTGGGTGATGAGGTGAAATCGCCCCGCGTCCACCGGCGGGGCGAGTTGTATCAGTTTCACAATCTCCACAGAAGCCATGGAGGTATTTCGATGGGTACTGACAACAATCGGACCCCGGCCCACGCGCTCGAACCGGTGCTGGTCACCGGCCTCGGGGCCACCACCCCGCTCGGCGGCGACGTCCCCTCCACCTGGTCCGCGATGCTGGCCGGCCAGGGCGGCATCCGGCCGATCGAGGCCGACTGGGCGGCCGGGCTCCCGATCCGGATCGCCGGGCAGCTCGCGGTCGAGCCGTCCGAGGTGCTCGACCGCGTCCAGGCACGGCGGCTCGACCGCTGCGAGCAGGTCGCGCTGATCGCCGCCCGCGAGGCCTGGGCCGACGCCGGCGCCCCCGAGGTCGACGGCGAACGGCTGGCGGTGGTGATCGGCACCGGCACCGGCGGAGCGCTCACCATGCTCGGCCAGGACGACGTCCTGGAGGCGTCCGGCGTCCGGAAGGTCTCCCCGCACACCGTGCCGATGCTGATGGCCAACGGCCCGGCCGCCTGGGTCTCCATCGAACTCGGCGCCCGGGCCGGCGCACACACCCCGGTGAGCGCCTGCGCGTCCGGTGCCGAGGCCATCGCGCTCGGCCTGGACCTCATCCGCCTCGGCCGGGCCGACGTGGTGGTGGCGGGCGGCGCCGAGGCGTGCGTCTGTCCGCTGCCGCTGGCCGGCTTCGCCCAGGCCAGGGCCCACTCGCTGCGCAACGACGAGCCCGGCCGCGCCTCCCGCCCCTTCGACGTCGACCGGGACGGTTTCGTGATCGGCGAGGGCGCGGCCGTCGTCGTCCTGGAACGGGCCGGCTTCGCCGCCGCCCGCCGGGCCCGCGCCCACGCCGCCCTGGCGGGTGCGGCGGTCACCTCCGACGCCCACCACATCACCGCGGCCGCCGCCGAGGGCCAGGTCCGCGCGATGCGCCGGGCGATCGCCGAGGCCGGGCTGTCGCCGCTGGACATCGCGCTCGTCCACGCCCACGCCACCTCCACCCAGCTCGGCGACCTGGTCGAGGCCGAGTCGGTCACCGCGGCGATCGGCGCCCACCCGCTGGTCACCGCCACCAAGTCGATGACCGGCCACCTCTTCGGCGCGGCCGGCGCGCTGGGCGCGCTGGCGACCGTCCTCGCACTGCGCGACGGCGCCGTCCCGCCCACCCGCAACCTGGAACGGCAGGACCCGGCGGTCAAGCTGGACGTGGTCGCGGGCGCCGCGCGCCGGGGCCCGCTCGGCGCGGCGCTCACCAACGCGTTCGGCTTCGGCGGCCACAACGCCTCGCTGGTGTTCACGCCGGCGCCGTGAAAACCGGGGGACCGGCGGGCGGGCGCTCACTAGTCTGACCGCCATGTCCACACCCACGCCGACGGAATCGGCGCCGGAGCCCGCCCTGCGGCTCGAACCGGTCACCCCGAAGAACATCGACGCCGCCCTGGAGCTGAAGGTCCGCCCCGACCAGGAGCACCTGGTCGCCCCGGTGGCCACCTCGCTCGCCGAGGCGTACGCCTACGGGGAGACCGCCTGGCCGAGGCTGGTCTACGACGGCGAGCGACTGGTCGGCTTCCTGATGGCCTTCTTCGACGTCGTCTTCCGGCCCGGCGATCAGCCGCGCTCCGGCCTCTGGCGCCTCAACATCGCCGCCGACACCCAGGGCCGGGGCTACGGCCGCTTCGCCGTCGAGCAGGTCGCCGCCGAGATCCGCCGCCGCGGCGGCACCCGGGTCTGCGTCACCTACGTACCCGGGGAGGGCGGTCCGGCGGGGTTCTACGCCCGCCTCGGCTTCCGGCCGACGGGCGCGTTCAGCGGGGACCAGGAGGTCGCGGAGCTGGAGCTGCCGCCGGGCTGAACGGGAGGAGGGCGGGCGACCCGGCCGTGTGCCGGGTCGCCCGCCCGTTCCGCGGGCCGTGCTCGGCCTCAGTGGACCAGGAGGAACTTGGTGGTCGGGACGCTCGGGCCGGTGGCGCAGTCCAGGTTCGAGGTGGTGGCGCTGTAGGTCCAGCCGCGCGGGACGTCGCACGCCCACATGCCGTTCACCGGCGTGCGCAGGTGGAAGGTGGTGGACGGGACGCTGCTCCCGTACAGCAGGCTGCAGGAGGTGCTGCGGCCGGTGAAGTCATAGGTGAAGGCCGGGGTGCCCACGCACGCGGTGAGACCGTCGTACGGGGTGCGCAGGTGGTAGGCGTTGGAGATCACGCCGGACTGCTGGCTGCACGAGTAGCCCCAGGAGATGGAGTCGTAGACGAAGGCCGGCGTGCTCATGCACGCGGTCAGCCCGTCGACGGGGGTGCGCAGGTGGAACTGCGGCGAGTTCCAGCTGCCGCCGCCGCTACAGCTGCGGTTCATGGACACCTGGTCGTAGACGTAGCCGGCCGGGACGTCACAGGCCCACACGCCGTCCAGGCCGGTGGCGGTGGTCGTGGTGGTCGTGGTGGCGGAGGCGGGCGCGGTGGCGGCGGCGCCGGAGAGCAGCAGGGCCAGCGCGGCGAAGGCCGCGAGCAGGGCGCTCCGGAGGGTACGGGCGGTTCGTGCGACGGACATGGTTCTCCTTCGGTGGAGGAGGTGCCGATGGGTGCACGGTGCTGGCGGCGGCGGACGCGGGTGAGCGTTCACTGCCGCCGACGGTTCTAGCACGTACGGCGGACCGTCAGCCCGGTGCTCCGCCCCCGACGATCATTCCGCCGGCCGCCGTCTACGCGCCCACGTGCGGTTCCTCCGGTTCATGTCAGCCGATCGGCGTCGCCGCCCGTCCGTGGCTACGGGGCGAGCCCGGTCAGTGGGACAGGAGGAACCTGGTGCCCGGCACACCCTGGACGGCGGCGCAGTCCAGGCCCGAGCCGGTGGCGCTGTAGGTCCAGCCGGACGGGACGCTGCACGCCCACATGCCGACGGCCGGAATCCGCAGGTGGAAGGTGCTGGCGAGGGTGCCCGACGACTGGCTGCACGTGGTGCTGTGGCCGATGGAGTCGTAGGTGAAGCCCGGCGCGCTGGTACAGGCGGTGAGGCCGTCGACGGGCGTGCGCAGGTGGAACTGCGGAGTGTTCCAGCTGCCGCCGCCGCTGCAGGCGCGGTTCATGGACACCCCGTCGTAGACGTAGCCGGCCGGGACGGAACAGGCGTAGGTGCCGTCCAGACCGGTGGTCGTCGTGGTGGTGGCGGAGGCGGGCGCGGTGGCGGCGGCGCCGGAGAGCAGCAGGGTCACCGCGGCCGAGGCCGCGAGCAGGCCGGATCGTGCGGTGCGGAAGGTACGTGCGACGGACATGGTTCTCCTTCGGTCGAGGAGTTGCCGGTGGATGCACGGTGCACGGTGCAGGGGGCGGTGGTCCGCGGGTGAGCGGTCACAGCCGTCGACGGTTCTAGCACGCACGACGAGCCGTCAGCCCGGTGCTCCGCTCGGGACGATCATTCCGCCGGCCGCCGTCTACGCGCCCGCGCGCACGTCCTCCGGTCCGCGTCAGCCGATCAGCGCCGCCACCTCCTGCCGCGCCTGGCGCAGCCACTGCGCGCGCTCGCCGGCCGAGGAATCGGTCACCGTGCGGAACACCCGCCTGCGAACGTCCGTCACACCGACGTAGGGCAGCACGCACGCCGCCCAGATCCGCTCCAGCGGATCCCCGAACTCCTCGCGCTCCCGGGCCTCCGGGGTGTCCGAGGTGTTCAGCACCAGCGCCCGCCCGGCCCGCAGCAGCCCGACGGGCTCCCCGTCCGCCGACCCCAGCTTGTACGCGACGCCCGGCACCATCACCCGCTGCACCCACCCGGCGAGCACGGCGGGCGGCATGCCCCACCAGTTGGGGTGGACGAGGACGAGGGCGTCCAGCGTCGCCACCTCGGCCCGGTGCAGCGCGAGCTGCCCGTCCTCGGCGGACGCGCTCGCGGCCACCGTCTCCGTGTCCTCGGCGCCGAGCAGCGGCGAGAACCCCTCGGCGTACAGGTCGTGCGCGACGACCTCGGCGCCCTGTTCCCGCAACTCGTCCACCACGGCCTCGAACAGCGCGTGGTTGAAGCTCCCCGGCTTCGGATGCGCCAGATAGACCCCGACCCGCATCTTCACAGTGTCCCCTTCCGCCCCTCGCGATCGGCCGATCCTAACCCCGGTAGGGTCGACCGCCGTGACCACCACGGAGCCCGAATTCCTCGCCGCCGCCCGGACGTTCTACGACGCCGTCGCCGCCGACTACGCCGACCGTTACGGCGGCGCGCTGGCCACCGCGACCTGGGACCGGGCCGTGCTGGCCGCCTTCGCCGAGCTGGTGACGACGGCCGGCGGAGGCCGCGTCGCCGAACTCGGCTGCGGCCCGGGCCGGATCACCGGCCACCTGGCCGCCCTCGGCCTGGAGGTCACCGGCCTCGACCTCTCCCCGCGGATGGTGGAACTGGCCCGGGCGGCGCACCCGGAGATCCCCTTCCAGGTCGGTTCGCTGCTGGACCTGCCGTATGCCGACGGCGAGCTGTCCGGCATCGTGGCCTGGTACTCGATCATCCACACCCCGGCCGGGCAGTTGCCGAGGGTCTTCGCCGAGTTCCACCGCGTCCTGGCCCCGGGAGCCCCGCTGGTCCTCGCTTTCCAGGTCGGCGACGACGCCCTGCGTATCGAGGACCCCTTCGGTCACCCGGTCACCCTCGACTTCCGCCGCCGGCAGCCCGGCGCTATTGAGCGGTTGGCCACCGAGGCGGGCCTGAAGGTCACCACCCGCCTCATCCGCGAAGCGGAGGAGGGCGAGCGGACCCCGCAGGCCTACCTGCTCGCCCACAAGGCGGCGTAGCGGCTACCTGTCCACGCCCGTTTCCGCTCCCTGGAAGACGGCGAGTGCCCGGTCGAGGGCGTCTGCGGCCTCCTCGAAGCGCCCCATGGATCCGTACGCGAATGCGACGAGGACCGAGCCGGTACCCACCTCGAACCGGCCACTCGTTGAACGGCGGGGGGCCAGGGCAGCCCTGCCCACTTCCGCAGCCTCCTCGTACCGTCCCGCCTGGACCAGCTGGATTCCGAGGCCGGTGATGGTCGCGTCTTCGGCGCGGTGATCGCTGGCGAGCGGTAGGGACTCCTCACCCCGCATCAGTACCTGTGTGCGATCCGCGACCTTCAACAGACTCCCGAGAGCGCTCCAATTGACTAGGGACGGGTGGGTTCTGGCGACCTTCCTGACCGCGACGAGGACCCCCAGGAAGGCCTTCAGGCTGTCGTGGATCACCAGGATCCGTGCCAGCTCCAGGCGCTTCTCGGCGCGGCCGGTACGGGACATCACTGCTGCCTTGAGATTCTCGCGTTCGGCCACCAGCCAGGCAAAGCCGCTTGCCTTGTCGGTGAACCTGTCCGTGCCGGACCGGCTCATGTTCGACCGTGGTCCGGGCGGTACGACGGCGTGTCCGTTGTTCACGTAATACGCCAGTAGCCGAGCCCACGTGACCCTGCGTACTTCCTCCCCGTCCCCTTCCGCGAGCCGCGCCGCGAACAGCCGCACGAGGTCGTGCGCCCGCCACCGCCCCGACCCCACCGGCTGTTCCGCCAGCAGGTTCGCGCGGGCCAGCGCCGCCAGGTGTCGCCGTGCTTCCGCCTTCCCCAGTTCGGCCAGCACGGCGACCGCCTCCGTCGACACGTCCGGCCCCGGGTTCACCGTCGTGAGCCGCAGGACCCGGGCCGTTTCCTCCGGCAGTCGCCGGTACGAGAGCTCGAACGCCCCCGCCACCGCGAGCGACATCCCGCCGCCGTCCCCGTGCCGCAGGGCGTCCAGCCGGTTCCCCCTGTCCGCCAGCTCCTCCGCCAGATCGGCGAGCGGCAGCCCCGGGTCGTCCACCAGCAGCGCCGCCGCGATCTGCAGCGCCAGCGGCAGGTGCCCGCAGTGCTCCGCGATCGCCGCCAGCGCCTCCGGCTCCGCCGCCGCCCGCCCGTCCTCCGGCCGGGCCCGCCGCAGCGCCGTCGCGACCAGTTCCCCGGCCTCCGCCGCCCCCAGCACCCCGAGCGGCAGCAGCCGCGCCGGGAAGCCGGGGGAGTGCAGGCTGTCCCGCGAGGTGACCAGCAGCCGATGGCAGGAGTCCGCCGGTACCAGCGGAGCGACCTGCTCCACCGCCGAGGCGTCGTCGGCGAGCACCAGCACCGCACCGTCCCCGCTCGCCCGCCGGGCCAGCTCGGAGCGGTACAGCCCGGCCTGTTCCTCCGCCGTCGGCGGCACGTCGTGGTCGCGGACGCCGAGCGCCCGCAGCAGCGCGCCGACCGCCTGCTCGCCGCTCACCGCCACCCCGGGCCGGTAGCCGCGCAGCGGCACGTACAGCACCCCGCCCGGGAACCAGCCGCGTCGCACGGCCTCGTGCGCCGCGTACAGTGCGAGCGCCGTCTTCCCGACACCCGCCAGCCCCGCCACGGCGGACACCAGTACCGGCCCGCCGTCCCCCGCCGAGGGCGCGAGCAGCGCCAGGAGCGCCTCCGACACCTCGCCGCGCCCCACCAGGTCCACCGGGGGCGCGGGCAGCGACGCGAGCGCCGTCGGCGCCGGTCCACCACCGACCGCCCCGAGGGCGACGTGCATGGTTCCGGCCTGGAACACCTTGCCGACGTCGCTGCCGCTGACCTCGTTGCGGACCCTGTCCTCCCCGTTCTTCACGCCGCCATCCTGGCCCACGCACCGTCCCGAGGGGGGCCGATTCCGTTGATCACCGGTCGGCGGAGCGTGACCGGACGCCGGGGGGTGCCGCGCGTCGGGACGTCCGGCATGCCATGATCCCTGCATGGGTTCCAACGTTTTCTTCGACATCACCATCAACGACGAGCCGGCCGGCCGCATCGTCTTCACGCTCTTCGACGACATCGTCCCGAAGACCGCGCGCAACTTCCGTGAGCTGGCCACCGGCCAGAACGGTTTCGGCTACGAGGGCTCGTCCTTCCACCGCATCATCCCGGCGTTCATGCTGCAGGGTGGCGACTTCACCCGCGGTAACGGCACCGGCGGCAAGAGCATCTACGGCGAGAAGTTCGAGGACGAGAACTTCCAGCTGAAGCACACCAAGCCGGGCCAGCTCTCCATGGCCAACGCGGGCAAGAACACCAACGGCTCGCAGTTCTTCATCACCACCATCGTGACCAACTGGCTGGACGGCAAGCACGTCGTCTTCGGCGAGGTCGTCGACGGCATGGACCTGGTGACGAAGATCGAGAACCTCGGTTCGCAGAGCGGTGCCCCGAAGGCCAAGGTCACCATCGCCAAGTCCGGCATCGTGGAGTAAGGGCTCGCCCCTTCAAGCCCGCACTCGGACGCGGCCCGCACACCAAGGCGGGCCGCGTCCGCGCGTTTGCGGAGCACGCCGGAGCAGGAAGTCGGCGGGTCCGACTTCCTACGCTCCGCCGCGGCGCAGGGCAGCGGCGACCAGCCCTTCGAGCGCCTCGCGCGGCACCCCCCCGCCGCTCACCAACCGGTCGAAGACCAGCCCGTCGATGCAGGTCGCGGCGATGCGGCTCACGCCCTCCCGGGTCGCGATCCGGGCGATCCTCCGGCACCGCACCTGGGTGCCGCCGCGGCTCGCGGTCGTCGGCTGAGAGCCCTCCCGGCGGCGGCCGGGCGGCGCCAGGAGCTGTTCAAGGTGCGGATTCGGCCTGGCCCGATGGTGGGCCGGCGTCTCTGGCAGTCCGGGATCGTGGCGCGTTCTGGCGTGACGGATGCCGAGTGGGCCTTGGCCGAGCAGTGGGTGACGGCCGGCGCCGCTTACGCGGTCGACCGGCCGGTGGTGCGGGTTCCGTGGCGCAGGGTGCTCTCCCGCGCATGGGCGAGGCGGCGCAGGCTCAGCAGGATGGGCTCGTAGAGCACGGTGAGGGCCACGGCTGCCTCGATCTGCTCCGACGGGCTCTCGTACTCCTGGACCATGTCCAGGTCGTGCGCTGCCAGCCGGGTGGCCTGGTGGGCGTACGGCACCAGGTGGTCGAGGTCGTGCGGGTAGCCGAGTGCGGCCAGCGCGGCCAGCGCGGTGACGAGCGCGCGGTAGGGCCCCGATGAGGCGTCCTCGCAGTTCGTCCAGCCCAGCGAGTCGAGCAGGAGGTCGGCCTCGCGGCGCGCGGCGGCGGTGGCCCGGTCGTCCTGGTCGGGCTGGGTCGGGCCGGGGGGCAGTGCGCCGACGGCCATGCCGAGGCGGTCGTTCTGGTCGAGGCTCTCGTCGTCGATGGCGGTCAGGACCTCGCGGGCCGTGGCGATCGGCATCCGGCCGATCTGGATCAGCGCCCGCACCAGCCGCAGCCGACGCAGGTGTTCCTCGCCGTAGTCGGCCTGTTTGGCGCTCACCAGCACGCCGGGCGGCAGGAGTTGCTCCCTCAGGTAGTACTTGATCGTCGCGGTCGGGAGCCCGCTGCGTTCACTCAGTTCCGCGAGTCGCATCCACTTGCGCCCTTCGTAAAGATAGTGCAAATATCCTACAAGGATAGTTCAGCTACCCATCAAGCGTGGCCGAACACGGCTCGCCGAGGAGGCACTTCGTCATGGCAGCAACACTGATCCGGGGCCGGACCACCGCCGATCACGAGGGTTCAGTGGTGGTGTTCCACATCGGTATGCGAATCAACCGGTTCCGCGCGCTGCGCAGTTGGTGGCCGGCCTCGGCCGCGATGCCGCGCATGCTCAAGGAACTCGCCGAGGATCCGCACAGCGGGCTGCTCGGCTACCGGATGCGGCTGGGCCTGCCTCGGGTGCTCGAGTTGGTCCAGTACTGGGAGTCTCCGGAGAAGCTGCTCGCCTATGCCGCCGATCAGGACCAGGAGCACCGGCCGGCCTGGGCGGCCTTCAACCGCCTGGCTCGCGAAGGTGCGGGGAACGTCGGCATCTGGCACGAGACCTTCGTGGTGCCGGCCGGCTCCCATGAGGCGATATACATCGACATGCCGCCGTACGGCCTGGCCGAGGCGACGGGCACGGTCCCGGTGGCGCGGCGCGGCGAAACGGCCCGTGAGCGAATGGGGCGTCCGGCGGCGCCGTGAAGCGGTCCCGCACCGCCGTGGCAACGGCCCGGTGGCAGCCGCGGGGCCATGCGGTATCCGTCACGTCAGAACGCGCCACGACGCCGAGTCCTGCCGGAGACGCCGGCCCACCATCGGGCCAGGCCGAGATCCGAATCTTGAACGGCGCGCTGCCGGAGAGCCGGGGCGAGGTGGACGTGGAGGCGCTGGCGCGCGAGGTGTTGCGGGTGGTGTTCGGGGGTGGGGCGGAGTAGGAAGTCGGCGGGGCCGACTTCCTACTCCGGGTGGGGCGTCAGCGGATTTCGATGGTGATCGACTCGATGACGACGGGTTCGAGCGGGCGGTCGCCGGGACCGGTCGGGGTGGCGGCGATGGAATCGACGACCTTCTGGCTGTCGGGGTCGGTGACCTCGCCGAAGATGGTGTGCTTGCGGTTGAGGTGCGGGGTGGCGCGGGTGGTGATGAAGAACTGGGAGCCGTTGGTGTTCGGGCCCGCGTTGGCCATGGCGAGGAGGTAGGGCTTGGTGAAGAAGAGCTCGGGGTGGAACTCGTCGGGGAAGGCGTAGCCGGGGCCGCCGGTGCCGTCACCGAGGGGGTCGCCGCCCTGGATCATGAAGTTGGGGATGACGCGGTGGAAGGTCGTCCCGTTGTAGAGCGGGGCGGTGGTGGGGGAGTTGGTCGAGGGGTCGGTCCACTCCCGGGAGCCTTCCGCCAGTTCGACGAAGTTGCGCACGGTGCGAGGGGTGTGGAACTGGAAGAGCTTGGCGGTGATGGAGCCGTGGTTGGTTTTGATGACGGCGTAGTGCTGCGAGCCCATGGGGTGGGGAGGACCTTTCGATCGAGCGGCCGGACCCGCCCGATCCTGTCACGAGGGCCCATATTCACCCGTTCGTGAGCGCCGAACCGGGCCCCTCGACTCGCCGTTCCGGTACCCTTGAGTGCAATTCGCCTAAAGATGTAGTGATGAATCCCGTGTGGCTCCTCGCCGGTCGGGCGAGGAGCCACACGGGGGTTCAGGTCAGGCCTAGTGTTCGGCGTGGTGGTCGAACTCGCCGCTCTTGACGCTCTGGAGGAACTCAACGAACTTGCGAGGCGCGGTGCGGATGACGATCTCTCCGCTGTCGGACTCACGTAGTTCGATCAGGCTGTTCGCAGTGCGTACTTCGACGCACTCGTTTGACGCGCCGCTGTAGCTGGACTTCTGCCATGCAGACTTACTCATACTTGCCCTTCAGCTCACTTGCGATGTTCCGGATGAAGTCTCGTGAGGCATCCTCGGAAAGAGCCGTGGAGTCCAGCCCGGCGAATGTCGCACGCTGGTTCGCCAGATCCGCCTGTGAGTGGAAGAAGAGGACGCCCTGTGCGCTGTCCATCTGCAGGGTGTCCAGCTCCGGAACCTGGCCTTCGGCGTACATGATGTTCTCGCCGGCGCCCGGGAAGGTATCCATGTCGAAAGGCACCACCCGCACGGACATGCTGGGCTGTTCGGAAGCTTCAATCAGGGCTGCGAGTTGGTCGGCGAGTACCCTCGGGCCTCCGAACTGCATCCGCAGTGCGGCCTCGTGGATGAATGAGACATACGGTGTCCGGCGGCCCCGGACCACGCGCTGACGTTGCACGCGGAACGCGGTCCTGACATCGATGTCGTGGCGGGGCAGCGGCGGGGAAATGCGAGAGAAGACCGCCGAAGCGTAGGTCCCGGTCTGCTGCAGCCCCGGGATGTAGGTGGTCGCCCACGTATAGAGCTTGTGGGCATGGGCCTCCATCTCTGCGATCTCCAGGAAGTCTGTCGGTAGGACTCCCTGATATTCCTCCCACCAGCCCTTGCCGCGCTCGATGGCCATCTCGACGAGTGCGTCGACGAGGGCCTGGTTGGTGCACTTGCAGACTGCGGCGAACGAGCGCACGCGCTCGGCGCTCACGCCGATCTTCGCGCTTTCCATCTGCGTCACTACCGACGGGCTCGCGCCGAGGAGTCTCCCCAGCTCGGTGCCGCCGAGGCCGGCCTGCTCGCGCATCTTGCGTAGCTCTGCGCCGAGCCGTCGCTGGCGAAGAGTCGGGTTGCTGCGACCGGGCATGGTGTCCTTTCGGCGTCGAGTGTGGCCAGTGTGCCGCGCGGGCCACTGGAGGGTCCAACCGGAAGCGAAGCTCCGGACGCAGGCCCCTCTCAAGGGGGAACTTTGGGCTTCGGCACTAAATTTTTAGTGACCGTGCGCTATGGTCGTCTCACGATCGACCAGACGAGTCGTCAGAAATGCCTATTTCTCCGGCAGTAGGTACCTGCTGCCCGGGCGCCGAAGAGCAACCGCACCGGCCTGGCTCACGGCGACACCTCCCCAACTCCCTCACCACCACCCCACGGAGGTCTCCTATGTGTGCCCTCAACCCGCCCGACTGGTCCGCCGCCCGCGACGAGCTGCGCTCCGCCCTCCTCGCCTCCCACTGGCACCCCGACGCCATCGCCGACGCCGAGCTCGCCCTCCACGAGCTCTACGTCAACGCCTGGCGGCACGCCGGCTGCCAGGCCCCCCGCGTCATCGTCGTCCTCCGCCCCCGCACCCTCCGCGTCTCCGTGTGCGACGACAGCCCCACCCTCCCCGAACCCCCCGCCACCCCCGCCGACCCCTACTCCCTCTCCGGGCGCGGCCTCCACCTCGTCCGCGCCCTCACCCACCGCTTCGGCGCCACCCCCACCAAGACCGGCAAGGTCACCTGGTTCGAGCTGGACGCCGCCGCGTGAACGCCCCCCTCACCCCCGGCGACCCGACCCTGCGCACCTACACCGACCTCGAAGTCACCTACCTCCTCCGCGAACTCCACGAGCGCGGCAAGCCGTTCGGCATCCAGTGGGGCTCCGCCGCCGTCAACGGCACCACCATCGACGGCCGCCTCCTCGTCGACTTCGGCGACACCTCCGTCGCCACCCTCCTCAACCTCCTCACCCTCCTCCGCGAGGGGATCAGGACCCCGTGAACTTCCTCATCGGCGCGGCCTTCGCCGCCCTCCTCGCCCTCGCCCTCACCACCGTGATCACCGGCGTCATCACCGCCCTCAAGGTCCACCACCACATCGACGACGACCAGCCCGACTGACCCCCGAAAATCCGATCGAACGGGCGAGTTCCGCTTGCTACGCTCGCCGGATGCCATCGGTCAAGAAGTTCCAGGTCACCTTCGACTGCGCGGAACCCACGCGCCTGGCCCGCTTCTGGTGCGAGGTGCTGGGATACGTCGCCTCACCCCCGGACGGGTTCGCCACCTGGGACGACTTCGACCGCTCGGAGTCGCCCGACAAGGAGCCCCAGTACTTCGCCTGCACCGACCCCGCCGGCGAGGGCCCGCGCGTGCTCTTCCAGCGCGTTCCCGAGGGCAAGGTCGTCAAGAACCGGCTGCACCTCGACGTCCGCGCCGGCACCGGACTCGTGGGGGAGGAGCGGCTGGCCACCCTCAAGGCCGAACGCGACCGGCTGGTGGCGCTCGGCGCGGTCTGCCTGTACGTCATGGAGGCCGACGGCGAGAACGAGTCCTGCATCGTGATGCAGGACATCGCGGGCAACGAGTTCTGTCTCGACTGACCCATGGACATCACCCTGCGCGAAGTGCGGGACGGCGACCTGCCCGCCCTCTTCGCCCAGACGAGCGACCCCGAGGGGATCCGCCTGGCGGCGTTCACCGCCGAGGACCCCTCGGACCGCGCGTGGTTCGACGCGCACGGGGAGCGGCTCCGCCGCGATCCGGCCGTCCTCGTGCGCACCGTCGTCGGCGTGGACGGGGAAGTCCTCGGCCACGTCGGCGTGTTCGGTCCGTCCGAGGAGCGCGAGGTCACCCGCGGATTCTTCGTGGTGACCCGCCGTGAGCACGGCTTCGCGAACGCTCGCGGCGAGGAGATCGACGAGGTCGTCCTCACCCTCTCCGGCTGACGCCCGCTCGCCGCCACACCACCCGGACGGGTGAGCGGCGTGCCCGGCCCCGGCGCGCCCGCCCGTCCGGCCAACCCCCGCGCGGTACCCCTTCGATGCAACCGCCCTCGCACCGAAACGGGTACCCATGACCCTCCGCCGTCCGGCCCAGGCCGCCCTGGTCCTCGCTCTCGCCTGCCCCGTCCTTCCCGCCGCCCCCGCCTGGGCGGTCCCCACCGCCCGGGCGATCGTCCAACCCCCGCTCCCCGTCGAGGACTTCCCGTCCCAGGTCGCCCGGGCCTGCGACACCTGGCGCGCCCTCGGCTGGCCCGGCAACCCCCAGCCGGTCGACTTCCGCCTCCCCGGCCCGCAGTACGTCCGCGGCAGCAACCCGTACCGCAACCGCAGCGGCGACCTCCCGTCCGGCGGCACCTACCGCGAGTACGACGTCAACCCCCGCCCGACGCCCACCACCCGCCGTGACGCCGAGCGCCTGGTCCGCGACGCCACCACAGGCGATGCCTGGTACACCGCCGACCACTACGCCAACTTCCGCGAGATCTCCGATGGCTGCTGACACGCCCGACGCGGCCGATACGCCCGACGCGCCCCTCGGCCCGGCCCGGTGGGACCTCCTGCCCGGCCGGCCCTGGGCCGGGTTCGCCATCGGCACCCACCGGCTCCGCCTCGTCCGCGGCGACCACTGCCGCACCAGGGCCGCCCTGTTCACCGAGTGGGCCGAATCCCTGGCCTTCCCCAGCTACTTCGGCCGCAACTGGGACGCCTTCGAGGAGTGCCTGCACGACATCCTCCACCCGCCCGGCGCCGGGACCACCACCCACCTCCTCGTCCTCGTCACGGCCGCCGACGCCCTCCTCGCCGACGAGCCGCCCGCCCAACTCTCCACGCTGCTGGCCATCCTGGACGCGGCGGCGGCCACCACCCTCAGCACCGGCTCACCCCTCCGCGTCCTCTTCGCCACCACCCCGCCCCGCGCCGCCCTCACCGAACTCCGACTCCGTTCCGCCGGCCGCGCCATCTGACCGCGCGCCGGGGGCGGAGTCAGCCGGAACCGTAGGCGCGGAGGAACACCTCCACCGCGGCCTCCGCGACGGCCTCCGGGTCGGCGTCGGGGCGGTACTCCAGCGGGCCCGTGAGCAGGGCGAGGAAGTGCTCGGCGGCGGTCTCCGGGTCGCACGCGCGCAGGCGCCCGGTGAGGACCAGGCGGGCCAGGCGGTCGGCGAGGGCGGAGCGCAGCCGCAGGGCCGTCCGCTCCCGGGCGCTCGCCGGCAGGTCCGGGAACCGTGCGGCCTCGGCGCCCGCCGGCCGGTGGACAGCGCGCGCGTCCTCGTCGTGGCAGACCCGCAGCAGGCCGCGGCGTAGCGCGCCCCGCCGCCCCCGGCCCTAGGAGGCGACCTCCAGGAAGGCCAGCACCGCCAGCACCCGGCGGTGGTCCTCCTCCGAGGGCGGCAGGTCGAGCTTGAGGAAGATGTTGGTGGTGTGCTTCTTCACCGCCCGCTCGGTGATCACCATGCGCTCGGCGATCGCGGCGTTGGAGCGCCCCTCCGCCATCAGCTGCAGCACCTCGCGCTCCCGGGGCGTCAGCCGGTCCAGCGGCTTCCTGCGGCCGGTGCTGTCGACCAGCGTGGCGATCACCTGCGGGTCGAGCGCGGTGCCGCCCGCCACCACCCGGTGGACCGTCTCCACGAACTGGTCGGGGTCGAACACCCGGTCCTTCAGCAGGTAGCCGATCGCGCCGTGTCCGTCGGCGAGCAACTCCTTGGCGTAGAGCTGCTCGACGTACTGGGAGAGCACCAGCACCGGCAGTCCGGGCAGGTGCCGTCGCGCCTCCATCGCGGCCCGCAGGCCCTCGTCGGTGAACGTCGGGGGCAGCCGCACGTCGACCACGGCCACGTCGGGGTGTTCGGTGAGCAGCGCCTGCAGGAGGTCCGGTCCGGTGTCCACGGCGGCCACGACCTCGAAGTCGTAGGCCTGCAGCATCCGGACCAGGCCGTCCCTCAGGAGGAAGAGGTCCTCGGCGAGGACAACGCGCACGGCAGCTCCATGGTCAGGGTGGTGGGGCCGCCGTGCGGGCTGCGGACGGCCAGGAGTCCGTCGAAGGTAGCAAGCCGGCGCTCCAGGCCGCGCAGTCCGGTGCCGCGCGAGGGGTCGGCGCCGCCTGTCCCGTCGTCGGTGACCTGGGCTTTCAGTAGGCCGTCCGCGTACCAGAGTTGGACGTCGACGCGGGCGGCCCCGGAGTGCTTGGCGGCGTTGGTCAGCGCCTCCGAGATGCCGAAGTAGACGGCGGACTCGACCGGGGCCTCGGGTCGGCCCGGCAGCTCGGCGGAGACGGTCACGTCCAGCGGACTGTTCATGGCCAACGCCCGTACCGCGTCGACGAGTCCGCGGTCCGCCAGGACCGGCGGGTGGATGCCGCGGACCAGGTCGCGCAGTTCGCCGAGGGCGGTCGCGGAGGCCTGGCGGGTCTCGGCCAGCAGCTGCTTGGCGGCCTGCGGGTCGCGTTCGACCAGCCGCTCGGCGACGCCCAGGTTCATGCCCATGGCCACCAGCCGGGCCTGCGCGCCGTCGTGCAGGTCCCGTTCGATCCGCCGCAGTTCGGCGGCCTGGGCGTTCAGCGCGTCGCGCCGGGTCTCGGTGAGGTGGGCGACCTTGCGGCGGGCGGCCAGTGCCTCGGCGTGGGCGGTCGGGCCGAGCAGCGCCTTGGCGAGCGCGGTGTGGGCGCGCAGCGCGGCGGGGGCGAGCGCCAGGCCGGCCAGCAGGACCGGCAGCCCGAGCAGGGCGGCGGTCCGGGCGCTGCCGGCGTCCGTCAGGTGCACCCACAGGTACATGTTGTCGCCGCCGTGGGCCGCGAGGGTCTCCCGGACCCAGGGCTCCAGCAGGCCGAGGACGCCGTAGCCGATGACGGTCAGTGGGAGCAGCAGTAGGGTGAAGCCGACGGCGGGGTCGACGAGCAGCCAGATCAGGTCCCGCCAGGTGGCCGGGTCGATCAGGACCGCCCGGGAGCGCACCCAGAGGCCCCGGAAGCCCGGTTCGGCCTCCGGCTGCGGCAGGTAGGGCTCGCGGATCTCGGTGCCGGACCAGCGGGCGGCCAGGGTGCGCCGCAGTCCGGCGAGCCGGCGGACCGCCAGGGCGATCGGCGGCACCAGCAGGATGCCCACGCCGAGGCCCATCAGGCCGCCGGCGAAGGAGGCCGCGATGAGCAGGGCCATCTGCGGCACCACGAAGGCGGCCAGCGCCGCGCTGTGCACCGTGGCCCGTAAGGCGTCGAGCAGCGGGCGGAGCAGGCGCAGCGGGCCCCGCCCGGTGTCCCGCTTCCCGTTCCCCGCCACGGTGTTGTCGTTGCTCACGACCGTTCCCCCCTCGTGCCGGCCTCGCGGCCGGCTTCTTCGTGTGCTGCCTTTGCGGATCCAAGACTGCCGCAGGGCCGCTCCCCGATCACTGGACCTCGGGACACTCTTTCCGGGACCTGGGTACACCAAGGGCCTTGCGCCGTCGCGGTGCAAGGCCCTTCACCCCCGGTGCCGCGGTCAGCCGTCGGCGGCGTCCACCCGGTTCTGCTGGCGCAGCGAGATCCGGTTGCCGTCCGGGTCGGCCGCCTCGACGCGGATGCCGAACGCGTAGTCCTGCGGCTCGGCCGTGTCGAACACGACTCCGCGCTCGCGCCAGATCTCGAAGTCCTTCCGCAGGTCGTCCGATTCCAGGATGATCGGACCGGGCGCGGTCGCCTCCTCCCGTCCGACCGGCTGGCCCGCGGCCGCGGCGTGGGGCCAGAGGATGATCTCGAACGGGTGGCCGGGGGCGCCGACGGTCAGGAAGCGCCCCTCGGGGCCGGGGTGGTCGATGCGCTTCTCCAGCCCCAACTGCTCGGTGTAGAACCGCAGCGCGCGGTCCTGGTCGGTGACGTAGACCGTGACGTACATGACCCTGGTGAGCACGGTGTTGCCTTCCCTCGGTGGAGCGGTGCCGGACCGGCGCCGCTGCCTCCCTGGCGGATCCCGGCGCCCCGGTGTGACAGCCGGCGGCGCGCAGGAAGTCGGCCCGTCCGACTTCCCACTCCCTGTCCGTGTCGCCGCGCCCGTCGTTCCGCCGCCGCGCGTCATCACCTCACTACCTTGAACCGCACCGGCGGGGCCGCAACGGGGCGGTCCCGCTCCGGCCGAAGGGGAGTGGACGCATGAAGCGACGCACCGTCACCGTTCTCGGGGCCTGGTTGGCGGCGGCCGCCCTGGCCGTCGCGGTCCCGAACACCGCGTACGCGGCCCACGGGGTGCTGATCATCGACGGTTCCGCGCACCAGGACCCGAGCGGGTGCCTCCAGCTGGGCGACTTCGTCCGTCCGACGGTGACCAACCTGACCGACTCGGGCGTCCAGGTCTGGACGGGTTCGGGCTGCACGGGGCAGATCGAGCACGTGCTCGCCCCCGGCGACACCTACGCCCCGATCGCGGGCCGGAGCGTCTACGTCCGCTGATGCCCGCCGCCGCGCAGGAAGTCGGCCCGTCCGACTTCCTGCGCCGACCAATTCGACAACTGCAGTTACCAAAACCAGAGTCGTTAACTATGGTTGTCGCATGTCGACTCCCGAGATCACCCCCGACGAGCAGACCGCCCTCGCCACCGCCCTCCTGGGCGCCCTCGACCCGCTCGCCTCGGCCCTCCGCGCCCGGGCGACGGGACAGCCGGAGCACCGCATGTGGGACGGCGACCCGGCCGACGTCGCGCTCACCGTGCTCGCCGGCTGGAAGCTGGTCGACGCCGAGGTCAAGCGGCTGACGGCGGTCGCGGCCGGCACCGCCGGCTCGTACGGCGCGAGCTACGAGCAGCTGGGCGCCGCCTGGGGCATCACCCGCCAGGGCGCCCGCAAGAAGTGGCCCGACGCCGTCCCCCGCCCGTCGTCCGCCGGCGTGGCCCCCGTCCTCCTCGAACTCTTCGACGGCGAGGCCGAACTGACCCAGGACCCGGCCACCGGCCACTGGACCTGGATCGCGCAGGCCGCCGACGGCTCCCGCGGCACCCCCGCTCCCGGCGCCGCCCCGTGCACCAGCCGCGAGGAGGCGGCCGCCTACGCCGGCGCCTACCTCCGCGAGTTCGCCGCACCGCGCGACTGAACGGGCCGGCCGTCGGCCCGGGGGCGGTGCTCGGGCCTCCTGCGGGCGCTTCCCCCGCCCCGCGGCTCTACAGCAGTCCGAGGTGGTCCAGGCCCAGGTAGGCCGGGCCGACGTCGGAGAGCCGGCCGCGGCGCAGCACGGTGTCGCGGAACTCCGCGAGGTCCATCAGCACCACCTCGATGAACTCGTTGCGGTCGTGCGCGAGGCGGGCGGTGGGGGTGCAGTCGGTGGCGACGCAGGCGTGGCGCACGCCGTTGGAGTAGGCGTCGTGCCAGGTGGTGGTGACGAGGGCGACCTCGCCCCGGTAGCCGGTCTCCTCGGCGAGTTCGCGGGCGGCGGCCTCCTCGGGCGACTCGCCCGCCTCCACCACGCCGCCCGGCAGTTCGTACAGCACGGTCTGCGGGCCGGGCCGGAACTGTGCGGTCAGTACGATGCGGTGGTCCGGCGTCAGGGCGACGACGGCCGCTGCCGCGTACTCGTTGGCGAGGTGGAAGACCTCCTCCCGGCCGTCGGGCATCTCGAAGGTCACCCGGTCGGCGCCGCGGCCGTAGGCGCTGTGGATCGGCTCCCGGCGGAGCTCCCGCCAGTGTGCGTCGCCCATCGGGGTGAACTCCTTCCGTGGGGCGCGCGGCCGGCGTGAACCGCCGTCCGGCACACCGTCGCGCGGGCGCCTTCCCGGCGTGCGGGTGTGGCCAGGGGGCGCGCGCGGCGGCATGTGCAGGCGCAGGATAGCCGCACGCCCCCTGCCCTGCGGGGATTCGCCGGAATCACGCGCCGCGACCGACCGTGCACCGTATGCTGCGCGAGACGCGTCCGGCCCGCCGCGGAGGTGGCCGTGGGTCGCTCAACTCCGTTCCCTGGCAAGGTGGTTCACTCATGAGGCAGACCAGTCGACGTAAGGACGACGGCGAGGTGACCTTCGAGCAGGTGACCGTCCTCTCCTTCGAGCCGCAGGGGGACCTCCGGGTCGACAGGGACGGCCGCGTCCTGCTGCTGAGCGAGCCCGCCAGCCTGACCCGCATCCCGGTCCGGATCGCCCGCGAGGACATGACGATCAAGCGCGTCGCGGGCTACTGGGTCACCTGGGCCGAATGGTTCGGCCCGGACGACATCCGCAACCACGCGCGCTGGGTCCCCGACGAGGAGTACGTCCGGCCGGGCGACGGCGGCCTCGACGGGCGGCTCGAGGTCACGGTGTCGGCGTACTGGGCGGTGGAGTTCGAGCCGCGCCGGGCACGGCTGCGGACCAGCGAGGCCGTGGTGGCCTTCCCGCCGGGGGCGGGGCTGCGCGAACTCGTCCTGGAGCGCCCCCTGCCGCAGCATCCGGCCACCCTCGTCGTCCATCTGACCCGTGCCTGCTGGACGGACGGGCGCGGCGGCCAGGTGATCCACCACGGCTTCGCGGGCGAGCGGGAGGGTGTCGTGGGCGAGGGCGCCGGCTGGCCGGGCGAGCCCGTCCACCGCTACGCGGAGTGCGCCACCGGCCACCTCCCGGGCGTGGTCGCCCACTGAGCCCTGCGCGACGGTCGGTCCAGGGCCTCTCTTCCGGATCACGCCGGGCGGGCGTCGTGATCCGGAAGAGAGGCCCTAACCGTCCCGGCCCGTGAGGCGGCGGACGGCGTCGGCGACCGCGCCGCGCAGGTGCTCCGGGGCGGCATCCTCGCCGAGGACCATCCGCCGCACCTGCGGCATCGCCAGGCTCCAGCCGACCAGGCCCATGGTGAGGAACAGCAGGGTGCGCGCCTCCTCCTCGTCGCGGCCGGTGGCCGCGGCGGCGGCGCGGACCTTGTCGTCGTAGTGCCGGGTGCGCCGCTCCTCGCCGGGGACGGACTCCTCGCCCAGTTGCAGCGCCTCCCACATCAGCAGACGCAGCGCCTGCGGGTGGGCGCGGTGGTAGTCGAACAGCCGCTCGGCGTACGCGCCCAGGTCGGCGGCCGGGCTCCCGGTGCCGGCCGCGCCGTCTCCCGTGGCCGTCGCGCCCTCGCCCGTGGCCGGGGCGGGCGGCACCGCCTCGGCGAGGTCGGCCATCAACTGCTCCAGGACGGCCGCGAACAGCCCGTCCTTGTCGCCGAAGTAGTCGTAGATCGCCCGCTTGTTGGCCTGCGCGGCGGTGGCGATCCGGTCCACCCGCGCGCCGGCGACGCCGTACCGGGCGAACTCGTCGGTCGCCGCGCCGAGGATGCGCTGCTGGGTGGCCTTCGCGTCGTACGCCATGGCGTCATCGTAGCGGCGACTGAACCGGACGGTTCGCTTGACGTCGAGAGATCCTCGCTCCTAGCATCCTGTCGAGCCAAAAACGAACCAACTGGTTCGTTCGGATGCGTGCTCCGCTCCTCGACCCAGGACGGCAACCGTGAACCGCTCCGCCCCGCCGACGCCGCCCCCGCGCCGCGGCACCCCGCTCGTCATGGCGCTCGCCTGCGGCGTCGCCGTCGCCAACGTGTACTTCCCGCAGGCGCTCACCCCGCTGATCGCCGACGGCCTCGACGTGCCGCCCGGCGCCGCCACCACCATCGCCACCGCGGCCCAACTCGGTTACGCGGCCGGCATCTTCCTGCTCGTGCCGCTCGGCGACCGGCTGCCCCGCCGGCCCCTGCTGAGCGTGCTGCTCGCGGTGACCGCGGCCGGCCTGCTCGCCGCCGGACTCGCCCCGGCGCTCGGACCGCTGGTCGCCGCGAGCGCGGTGGTCGGCGCGGCCACCGTGGTGCCGCAACTGCTGGTCCCGATGGCCGCCGGACTCGTCGACGGCGCGCGCCGCGGCGCCGTGGTCGGCGTCCTGCAGGCGGGGCTGATCGCCGGGGTGCTGCTCGCCCGCACCTTCGGGGGGCTGCTCGGCGGCGCCCTCGGCTGGCGCGGCCCCTACCTGGTCGCGGCCGGGCTCGCCGTCCTGCTCGCCGTCGCCCTCCGGGCCGCCCTGCCGGGGGAGCCGCCCGCGCCCGCCCGCGACCGTCCGGGCTACCGCCGGCTGCTCGCCGACACCGTCCGCCTGCTGCGCACCGAACCGGGACTGCGCCGCTCCGCGTTCTACCAGGCCTGCCTGTTCGGCGGCTTCAGCGCCGTGTGGACCAGCCTCGCGCTGCTCGTCACCGGTCCGCGCTACGGCTACGGCCCGCAGGCCGTCGGCGTGCTCGCGCTGCTGGGCGCGGCCTCCGTGTTCTGCGCCCCGGCCGCGGGGCGCCGGGCCGACCGGTACGGCGCGGACCGGGTGAACCTCTGCTGCCTGCTCGCCGCCCTGCCGGCGGCGGCCGTGCTCATGGCGGGCTCGGCGGGCGGCCCGGTGGGCGTGGCCGGGCTGGCGCTCGGACTGCTGCTGCTCGACGCCGCCGTCCAGGCCAACCAGGTCGCCAATCAGGCCCGCCTGTTCGCCCTGCCGCCGGAGATCCACAGCCGGCTCAACACGGCGTACATGACCTGCTCCTTCCTCGGCGGCAGCGCGGGTTCCTGGCTCGGCGTCAGGGCGTACGACGCCGTCGGCTGGGCGGGCGTCTGCGGGCTGACGGCGGCCGGTGCGGCCCTCGCCCTGGTGCGCGCCCTGCTCCCCGCCCGCCGCCCCTCCGTCCCGTCCGCGAGTCCCGCCCTGCCCGCGAGTCCCGCCCGTCCGAGAGGAAACCCGTCATGACCTTCCCCGCCATGCCCCCCGCCGTGCTCCGGTTCTTCCACGCCTCCCAGCAGGGCGACGCCGACGCCTGGGCGGACACCTTCAGCGCCGACGGCGTGTTCCACGACCCGGTCGGCAGCGAGCCGATCGTCGGGCGGGAGGCGATCCGCGCGTTCATCGCCTCCGTCCTCCCCGGCTTCGACCCGTTCCTCGGCCTCACCCCGCGCGAGGCGCACACCGTCGGCCGCAGCGTCGCGGTGGCGTGGAGCGGCGCGGCGGTCGCCCGGGACGGCCGCCCGGTCAACTGGTCCGGCATCAACGTCTACGAACTCGACGACGAGGGTCTCATCCGCGAGGCCAGGGCCTACTTCAACAGCGCAGTCTTCCGCGCCCAGCTCGCCGACCCCCAGCTCGCCGACCCCCGGCCCGCCGCCTAGGCCGTCGCGGCCCCCGCCGGCCACCCCGCCCGCAGGCCCACCCTGCGGGCGGGGACGCCGGCCCAGATCTCGCCCGGCCCGGTCGAGCGGGTCAGCACGGCGTTGGCACCCACGACGGTGCCCGCGCCGACGGTCAGCACACCCTCCTTGCACACCACCTTGGCGCCCGCGCACAGCACCGCGCCGTCCTCCACCACCACCCGCCGCATCGCGCTCTCCTCCTGCGGCACCCACGGGTCGGCCCGTCCGACGGTCACCCCGTTGTACAGCGTCACCCCGGCGCCGAGCGTGGTGTACGGGTGCAGCACGGTCCCGAAGCCCCGGTGGAACACGACGAGGCCCGGCCCGATCTCGACCGCGGCCGGCACCTCCATCCCGTAGAACGCGAGCGCCTCCTGGACCAGGCGGCCCAGGAGGCGGTGGCGGCGGCGGTAGATCAGCGCGGTGACGAGTGGCATCCACCCATTGTGGCCGGACCGTCACGCCCGGTCGCGCGTGTCGGCGGCGGCTACTTCACGTCCGGCACGGCGGTGTCGTTGCGGAAGGCGTCGAAGACCTGCTTGGCCTTCGCGGTGTCCCACTTCACCGCCGACTCCCCGGTGTTGGTCTTGAAGTCCGGGTTGGCGATCGGCACCGTGATGCTCCTGCCGCTGCCGCCGTTGACGTCCTTCATGGCGAGGAACAGCGAGCCCAGGTCGGTCAGCCCGGCGTCGTCGTCGACGATCAGCGTGCCGAGGCCGGAGGAGACCAGCGGGTAGAAGGTGAACGGGTTGAGCACGGTGGCCGGCGAGGCGGCCTGCTTGGCCAGCGCGCCGAGGAACTTCTGCTGGTTGCGCATCCGGCCGAGGTCCTGGTCGGCCATCTGGTGGCGCTGGCGGACGAAGGCGAGCGCCTGGGTGCCGTTGAGGCTCTGGCAGCCGGCCTTGAGGTCGAGGCCGGAGTCCTTGTCCTTGACGTCCTGCTCGATGCACATGTCCACGCCGCCGACCGAGTCGACGATTCCCACGAAGCCGGCGAAGCCGATCTCGGCGTAGTGGTCGATGCGGATGCCGGTGTTCGTCTCGACGGTCTGCGCGAGCAGCTTGCCGCCGCCCGCCGCGAACGCCGAGTTGATCTTCGCGGTGGTCGACTTGACGGACTTGCCGTTCTCGCCGGGGTGCTCGGGGATCGGCACCCAGGAGTCGCGCGGGATGCTCATCAGGGTGTTCCCGTTGTCCCCGATGTGCAGGATCATCATCGAGTCGCTGCGCTTGCCGCCCGCGTGGCCGGTGTGCAGGTCCTCCTCCTGGGAGTCGGAGAGGCCGTTGCGGCTGTCGGAGCCGACGATCAGCCAGTTGGTGCCCTTGCCCGCGGCCGGCCGGCCGGGGTAGTCGCCGAGCACGTCCTCGTGGTTGAGCTTGGAGTCCGCCCAGAACCAGGTGGAGACGGCGGTCAGCATCAGGGCGATCAGCACGCCGAAGACCGACCACTTGACGATCCGGCGCCGGGGCCAGCGCGACGGGCGGGCGGCGGGCGCCTGCGGCCCGCCGGGGGGTATCGGACCGCCGGGCGTCCCCGGACCGCCGGGGCCGCCCGGGACGCCCTGGCCCGGGACCCCCGGCCGCGCCCCGGCCGGGCCCGGCTGCCCGGGCCGCCCCGGCCCCGGGCCGTGGCCCTGCGGAGGACCGTACCCGGGCGCCTGCGGCTGTCGCGCCTGCTGGGGCGGCTGGGGCTGCGGCTGGGGCTGCCGGGGCGCCGGGGCGCCCGGCCCGCGCGGGTTCAGCGAGGCGGGCAGCGGCCGCTCGGCGCCGCCGCCCTGCCCGTACGCCGGGCCACCGCCACCGTTGCCGCCGCCGTACGGGTTCCCGCCGCCGCCCGGGCGGCCCTCCTGCCACGTGTTCATGTGGGAGAGGATGCCCGACGCCGGGACCGGTGACTCCCCCCGGGGCCCCCACCAGGGCCCTTGTAGCAGTTTTGATGCACGCACCGGATCGTTCCGCGGCAAGGTGCCGGCGGGCGTGTTCCCGGCGCCCGCCGGACCAGGTTCCCCGCGCCCCCGTCTCACCATCCGTCTCACCTGGTGTTCGTCTGACGGGACGATCCTTGACCGCCCGGAACGGTGCGTGTTTGCATGACTGCCATGGATCAGCGATGGACCCTCACGCGTCGGCGGCACGTCGACCTTCTGCGTGTGTCCTGTTCGCTCTGTTGTGGCTGACGCTCGCCCGTCGAACCCCACCACCGTCCTCCTCCTCCCTTCCCGACGCTGCCCGCGCAGCGCGCTCACCGCTGCCCGTCGCCCCGCCGGCCGCCGTCCGTCCGGCCGACGCGCCCCGCGCCCGGTGAGTGCCCCGCGCCGTTGAAGCGCCGCCCCGCTTCCTCCCCGAGGTGAACCCCATGGCCACCGTCCTGTCCGTCTCCGGCTCCCCGTCCCCGACCTCCCGCACCACCCGACTGCTGCGCCTCGTCGACGCGCGGCTGGAGGAGCGCGGCCACCGCGTCGTCCCCTTCGAGGTGCGCAGCCTGCCCGCGCACGCGCTGCTCTCCGCCGACCTGTCGCACCCCGAGCTGGCGGCGGCCCTGGAGCTCTTCGCCGCCGCCGACGGCGTGGTGATCGGCACCCCCGTCTACAAGGCCGCCTACTCGGGCCTGCTCAAGGCGCTGCTGGACGTGCTGCCGCAGTACGCGCTGCGCGACAAGGCCGTGCTGCCGCTCGCCACCGGCGGCTCCACCGCGCACGTGCTGGCGGTGGACTACGCGCTGCGGCCGGTGCTCAGCTCGATGGGGGCCGACCACATCACCCAGGGCTGGTTCGTGCTGGACCGTCACATCACCGTCCGGGAGGACGGCGCCACCGTGATCGAGCGCGAGACCGACGTGCTGCTGCGCCCCGTCGTGGACGGGTTCGCGGCGGCCCTGGAGCGCCGGGCGGCCCCGGCCCTGGCCTCCTGACGCCCGGCCGGCGCCCGGCGCGCCGGCCCCCGCACCCCCAGGCCCCGTCCGGCGACCCGCCGGGCGGGGCCCCGGTGTCGGCGGGGTCTGTGCCCCAGCAGGGCCTTCGCCCCGGCGGGCCTCCCTACGGGCGGACCCTGACCGGGCCCCGGCCGACCCCTAGGGGGAGGGGGCCGGCACCCCGTACAACTCCGGTTGGGCCGCTTCCTACCGTCGGATGACGAGGCGGAAGCGCCCGGCTCCTAACGTGGATCACATCCCCGCCCGTCCGAGGCGGACCCGGCGCGATCGGGTCCGGGTCCCCGGTTCACCGGCAGGGTGTAGCTAACTCCCGGTCGAAAACTATCCCCTGCGCGATGTCGCCGGAGGGGTGGAACGGACGAGGCTGGGGGCAACGGGTGGGCCCACTTCTTAGGAGACGACAGTGACGACGGCAGCAGCAGCCGTGTACGACCCCCAGCTCCCCGGCGGTGCCGCCGCCGTCGCCGCCTCGGCTCGTCAGGTGACCAAGTCCTACGGCTCCGGCGAGACCAGGGTCACCGCCCTGGACGCGGTCGACGTCGACATCCAGCGCGGACGCTTCACCGCGATCATGGGCCCCTCGGGCTCCGGCAAGTCGACCCTGATGCACTGCCTGGCCGGGCTGGACACGGTGACCCAGGGGCGGATCTGGATCGGCGACACCGAGATCACCGGTCTGAAGGACAAGCAGCTCACCAGACTGCGCCGGGACAAGATCGGCTTCATCTTCCAGGCCTTCAACCTCCTGCCGACGCTGAACGCGCTGGAGAACATCACGCTCCCGATGGACATCGCGGGCCGCAAGCCCGACCAGGCCTGGCTGGACCGGGTGGTGGAGACGGTCGGCCTCTCGGGCCGGCTGAAGCACCGTCCGACCCAGCTCTCCGGCGGCCAGCAGCAGCGCGTCGCGGTGGCCCGGGCGCTGGCCGCCCGTCCCGAGATCATCTTCGGCGACGAGCCCACCGGGAACCTCGACTCCCGCTCCGGCGCCGAGGTGCTCTCCTTCCTGCGCCGCAGCGTCGACGAGCTGGGCCAGACCATCGTGATGGTCACCCACGACCCGGTCGCCGCCGGCTACGCGGACCGCGTGCTGTTCCTCGCCGACGGCGTGATCGTCGACGAGATGCACGCCCCGACGGCCGACTCCGTCCTCGAACGCATGCGCCGTTTCGACGGCAAGCGCACCAGCTGAGCGGGCAGGGGCGGACAGGACCATGTTGCTCAAGACGTCACTGCGGAGCTTCTTCGCCCACAAGGGGCGGATGCTGCTCTCGCTGATCGCGGTCGTGCTGTCGGTCGCGTTCGTGTCCGGGACGCTGGTGTTCTCCAACACCGCGACCAGCACCTTCGACAAGCTCTTCGCGTCGACCGCCTCCGACCTCTCGGTCGGGCCCGCCAAGCCGGAGTTCGGCTTCGACCCGCGCGGCAAGACGCTGACCGTACCCGTCGACAGCGTCGGGAAGGTCGCCGCGATCCCCGGGGTGAAGTCGGCGATCGGCCAGGTGTCGGTGCAGAACGCCACCCTGGCCGACGCGGCCACCAACAAGGCGGTGGGCCCGACCTCCGGCGCCCCGACGATCGTCGGCAACTGGGCGGACACCCCACGCAGCGCGGTCGAGATCACCTCCGGCCACGCCCCGCAGGGCGCCGACCAGGTCGTCATCGACGCGGACACCGCCAAGAAGGCCAAGCTCGGCCTGGGCGGCAGGCTGCGCGTGATCACCGCGGACAAGCACGACTTCACCATCGTCGGCATCGCCACCTTCAAGACCACCAACCCCGGCGCGGCGCTGGCCTTCCTGTCCACCGAGACCGCGCAGAGCGTGCTGCTCGGGCAGACCGCCTACACCTCGGTCGAGGCGTTCGGCGACGGCAGCCGCTCCGACGAGCAGCTCAAGTCCGCCGCGCTGGCCGGGCTCGGCGCCGGCGTCCAGGCCAAGACGGCCGCCGAGCAGAAGGAGGAGAACAGCGACAGCGTCGGCTCCTTCCTGGACTTCCTGAAGTACGCGATGCTCGGCTTCGCCGGCATCTCGCTGCTGGTCGGCGGCTTCCTGATCATCAACACCTTCTCGATGCTGGTCGCCCAGCGCACCCGGGAGATCGGCCTGCTGCGCGCCGTCGGCGGCAGCCGCAGGCAGGTCAACCGCTCGGTGCTGGTGGAGGCGCTGCTCCTGGGCACCCTCGGGTCCACCGTGGGCATCGGCGCCGGCCTCGGCCTGGCGGTCGGGCTGATCCAGCTGATGAACGCGGCCGGCATGCACCTCGACGCCGGGGACCTGAAGGTCGGCGCGGACGTCTTCGTCGCCGGGTACGCGGTGGGCATCGTGATCACCGTGCTCGCGGCCTGGATACCGGCCCGCCGGGCCGGCCGGATCGCGCCGATCGCCGCACTGCGCGACCACGGAACCCCGGCCGAGGCCCGCTCCAACACCGTCCGGGCGGTCATCGGCCTGGTGCTGACGGCGGGTGGCGGCGGTCTGCTGGTGCTGGCCTCCGGCGCGGAGAAGATGATCACCGGCGGCCGGTACTTCGGGCTGGGCGTGCTGCTCACCCTGGTCGGCTTCGTGGTCCTCGGCCCGCTGCTGGCCACCACCGTGGTGCGGGTGCTCGGCGCCCTGCTGCCCACCGTGTTCGGCCCGTCCGGCACGCTCGCCCAGCGCAACGCGATGCGCAACCCGCGCCGTACCGGTGCCACGGCGGCGGCGCTGATGATCGGACTGGCGCTGGTGATCGGTGCCTCGGTCTTCACCTCCTCGATGATCAAGTCCACCAATGAGCAGCTCGACCGCTCGGTGGGCGCCGACTACATCGTCTCGGCGGGCCGCAACGGCGTCTCCCCGGAGATCGTCGACGCCGTCCGCAGGACCTCGGGCATCGACCACGTCATCGAGCAGAAGTCCCTGCCCGCGTACTTCACCACCCCCGACGGCAAGACCTCGGAGCAGGACGTCTCGGCGGTCTCCGCGCGGTTCACCGAGGACTTCCGGCTGCCGGTGAAGGAGGGCGGCGCCGACTCCCTCAAGCAGGGGGCGCTGGCGGTCGGCGAGGACTTCGCCAAGGACCGCGGCCTCAAGGTCGGCGACAGCATCAAGATCGAC
Source organism: Kitasatospora sp. NPDC058032 (assembly GCF_042885845.1). Classification (NCBI taxonomy): domain Bacteria; kingdom Bacillati; phylum Actinomycetota; class Actinomycetes; order Kitasatosporales; family Streptomycetaceae; genus Kitasatospora; species Kitasatospora sp. NPDC058032. The sequence goes on from NZ_JBHVRK010000035.1 coordinate 28,317, forward strand.
TACGGCCACGGCCGGGTCCAGTCGCTGCCGGTCGGCGTCATCATGACCAAGGGCAACTCGTTCTTCGACGGCAGCACCTTCGCCCCGCTCGACGCCGTCGCCACGGCGGTGCCGGCCGCCGACCTGCCGGTGGACGCCGTGCTCTTCGGCAAGGCCGCCGCCGGGGCGGACGTCGCCGGGACGCTCACCGCCCTGGAGGACTCGCTCAAGGAGTACCCGCAGGCCAACGTCCGTGACCAGGCCGGCTACAAGAAGCTCGTCCAGGAGCAGATCAACGGCCTGCTCAACATGATCCTCGGGCTGCTCTTCCTGGCGATCGTGGTCGCGGTGCTCGGCGTGGTCAACACCCTGGCGCTCTCGGTGGTCGAGCGGACCCGCGAGATCGGCCTGCTGCGGGCGATCGGGCTCTCCCGCCGCCAGCTGCGCCGGATGATCCGCCTGGAGTCGATGGTGATCGCCCTGTTCGGCGCGGTGCTCGGCACCGTGCTCGGCCTGGCCTGGGGTGTCACCGGTCAGCGGGTGCTGCGGACGCAGGGCCTGGAGTCGCTCTCCATTCCGGTCACCACGCTTCTCCTCACGCTGGCGGCCTCGGTGGGCATCGGCCTGCTGGCCGCCCTCATCCCGGCCTTCCGGGCCGGGCGGATGAACGTCCTCGCGGCGATCGCGACGGACTGATCGGTGGCGACCCCCGGATCGGGGGACCGGGGGTCGCCACCGGGGGACGGGGGAACAGGGAGGGGCAGGGTGCCGTGCGCGCCCTGCCCGCCGCCGTTGTCCGTGAGCCGGCCGGCTCACGGACAGATGATGTCGCTCGCCCGCTCGGCGCCGGTCGTCTCCGCCGCCCCCGCCTCGCTCCCGGACACGGCCGGGTGCGCCTCGCCCGCCGGGCCCGACGGTGCCGCGCTCGGCCCCGTGGGCAGCGGGGCGGGCAGGGGAGCGGGGAGCGGGGTGGACGTGGCCGCCGCCGGGTGGTCCGTGCCCGCGTACAGCTGGAGGATCACCCCCAGCCCCGGCACCGGGGTCAGCTCGGCCTCCGGCACCGCGCCCGCCAGCGTCCGCGCCGACTCCGCCCAGCGCGGGTCGTACCGGATCACCGTCCGCCCGGGCGCCGTGCCGGCCGGGGCGTTGGACGGCGCCCCCGTGGTGGCGAACCCGGCCCGCCGCAGCTCGGTGTCCACCCGGGCGCCCAGCCCCGCGGTGCCCGCCGCGTTGAACACCTGGACGTGGACCTGCTCCGGCGTGACGGCAGCCGCCGTACCCGTCGCACCCGTACCCGTACCCGTCGCAGGATCCGCCCCCGAGCCCCCCGAGCCCCCTGACCCCCCAGCGCCCTCCGGCCCCGCCCCGCCTGTCAGTGGCCGTCCCTCCCGGACGGCGTCGAACAGCTCCCGCGCCCGCTCCGCGTCCCAGAGCACCGTCGACCCCCACCCCGCGACCGGATGGTCCACCGAGGCCAGCGGCACGGTCACGAAGTCGGCCCGCCCGGCCGTCAGGTCCTTCATCCGGGTCCCCAGGGTGATCAGGTCGTCGGCCGCGAGCCCCTTGTCGGCCTTGACCGAGCCGAGCAGGCTGTCCGTCACCCGGGCCAGCCGCACCGGGTTGAGCAGGGTGCCGCCGCTGGTCACCTCGTGCAGCAGCTCGGCGACGAACTTCTGCTGCCGGTGCATCCGCCCCAGGTCGGAGCTGCCGTCCACGTGCCGCGCGCGCACGTACTTGAGCGCCCCCGCGCCGTCCAGGGTGCTGGTGCCGGCCGGCAGGTCCAGGCCCGAGTACTCGTCCTTGAGCGGCTTGGCGGTGCAGACCCGGACCCCGCCGACGGCGTCCACGGCGGCGACGAACCCGGTGAAGTCCACCTGGAGGTAGTGGTCGATCCGCAGCCCGGTGTTCTGCTCGACGGTGGCCACGGCCAGCTGCGGCCCACCCAGCCCGTACGCCGCGTTGATCTTCCCCTTGCCGGCCGGGACGTCCTTGCGGGTCACCGGGTCCCGGTGGGCGGGGATGTCGACATAGGAGTCGCGCGGAATGCTGATCACACTGGCCCGGGAGCCGTCCCCGGCGAGCCGGACGATCATCATCGTGTCGGTGCAGTGGCAGGACTCGCCCCCGGCGTGCAGCACGGTCTTCAGCGTCGCCTCCGGGATGCCCTCGCGCTCGTCGGTGCCGACCACCAGGAACGTGGTGGCACTGTCGTCGGCCGGGCGGGCGCGGTCGCCGCTGAAGGCGTCGACCCGGTCGATCGACCCGATGCCGTGCAGCACCGCCCAGCCGCCGCCCGAGGTGGCGAGGACGCCGAGGGCGATGCCCGCGGCCAGCCGCCGGAGCCAGCGGCGCAGCCGTCCGGGCGAGGCACCGGCCGGGCCTCCGGGCCGCGCGGAGAGGGGGGAGACGGGCATCTCTCGGATGGTAGGGGCGTCCCGGCCGGGCCGGGTGAGGGCGCGCCGGGCTCGGGGAGTACGGTGGGCCCCGATCGGTGAAACGTTCCTCCTGGCGCTCTCCGGCGACGCTGGAACGTTCCGTCGGCAATCCTTCGCATACGGTCGCTCCGGGCCGGGCTCAGCGCCCAGACCGGGACAAGACGACACCCCGCCCACACCGGTACGGTTGGCCCCGATGAACACCAAGGCTGCTGAGGAGCTGCCGGCGGTCTCCGTGATCATGCCGGTGCTCAACGAGGAACGACACCTGCGCACGGCCGTCCGGCACATCCTGGAACAGGAATACGCCGGGCCGATGGAGGTGGTGATCGCCCTCGGTCCGTCCACCGACCGCACCGCGCAGATCGCCGCCGAACTCGTCGCCGAGGACCGCAGGGTCCGGACCGTGGAGAACCCCACCGGGCGTACGCCCGCAGGGTTGAACGCCGCGATCCGGGGCTCCAGTCACCCGATAGTGGTACGGGTCGACGGTCACGGCCTGCTGACCCCGGGCTACATCACCACGGCGGTCCGGCTGCTCTGCGAGATGGAGGCCGCCAACGTCGGCGGCATCATGCACGCCGAGGGCGAGACCGAGTGGGAGAACGCGGTCGCGGTCGCGATGACCTCCAAGATAGGCGTCGGCAACGCCGCCTTCCACACCGGCGGCCTGGCCGGCCCGGCGGACACCGTCTACCTCGGGGTGTTCCGGCGCGAGGTGCTGGAGCGCCTCGGCGGCTACAACGAGGAGTTCGTCCGCGCCCAGGACTGGGAGCTCAACTACCGCATCCGGCAGGACGGCGGCCTGGTCTGGTTCACCCCGCAACTGCGCGTCACCTACCGCCCCCGGCCCAGCGTCAAGGCGCTCGCCAAGCAGTACAAGGACTACGGCCGCTGGCGCCGGGTGGTCACCCGGTACCACCGGGGCTCGGTCAACCTGCGCTACCTCGCGCCCCCGGCCGCCTTCCTCGGTGTCACCCTCGGGCTGGTGCTCGGGGTGGCCGTCCACCCGGCCTTCCTGGCCGCCCCCGGGGCCTATGTGCTCGGCATCAACGGCGGCGCGCTGGCCGAGGGCCGCGGCCTGTCGCTCAAGGCGAAGGCGCTGCTGCCGCTGGCCTTCGCGACCATGCACCTCAGCTGGGGCTTCGGCTTCCTCACCTCGCCGCGCTCGCTGGCCCGCAAGGTGATCGGCAGCCGCTCCCCGTCCGCCGCCGACGTGGTGGCCGAGCGCGGCTGACCTCCGGCGGCCCCTCCAGGGCACCAACCGGCCAATCCCGCGGACCCGCTCTCCCGTTCCCGCGTCCGGCGCTATCGTCGGTCGCCATGGGGACAGTTGAGGGCGGGTCCGCCGCCGTTGCGGGGTCCGTAGCCGCTTCCGCGGGTGCCGGGGCCCGGGTCGAGCCGACCGCCGACGTCGACGGGCGCGCGGTGCTCGGCGCCGGGACGACCGTCTGGCACCTTGCCCAGGTCCGCGAGGACGCGGTGATCGGCGCGGACTGCATCATCGGCCGCGGCGCCTACGTCGGCCCCGGCGTGCGGATCGGCGACCGGGTCAAGCTGCAGAACCACGCACTGGTCTACGAGCCCGCGGTGCTGGAGGACGGCGTGTTCGTCGGCCCGGCCGCGGTGCTCACCAACGACCTCTACCCGCGCTCGGTGGACGTCGACGGCCGGCTCAAGCGCGGCGACGACTGGCACGCCCGCGGGGTGACGCTCCGCCAGGGCTGCTCGATCGGCGGCCGGGCCGTCCTGGTCGCCGGGGTGACGGTGGGCCGCTGGGCCCTGGTCGCGGCCGGCGCGGTGGTGCACCGGGACGTCCCGGACTTCGCCCTGGTGGCCGGCGTCCCGGCCCGCCGGATCAAGTGGGTCGGCCGGGCCGGCGAGCCGCTGGAGCCGGCCGGCGAGGACCGCTGGCGCTGCCCGCGCACCGGCGAGGAGTACCGGGAGTCCGACGGCCTGCTGGCCCCGGCGGAGCCGTCCTGACGCCCGGCTACTTGGCGCAGACGTCGGTGTCGTCGGCCTGGACCCGCTGGAGGTCCTTGGGCGCCTCGGTCGCCGGAGCGCTCGGGGTCGCCGCGGCGGCGGCCGGCGCGTCCTTGCCCAGCACCAGCACCAGCCCGTCCTTGGCGGTGAGCTTCGGGTCCGCCTTGACCGCGTCGGCGGGCAGGCCCAGCGCGGTGGCCAGCGCCGCCGCCTCGGCGGCCCTGCCGGCCGGGTGGGAGACGGTGGTGGCCGCCGCGACGGGCGCGTTGGCGGAGGTCGCGGCCCGGGCGTAGCCCTTCGCCTGGAGCCGGTCGACGGCCTGCTGCGCCTGTCCGGGCGTCCCGCTGCCGTTGCGGACCGTCACCCGCAGCTGCTTCGTGTCCACCACCGGAGCGGCCGCGGACGGCGCCGCCTCGGGGGTGCCCGCAGCCGCGGCAGCCGGAGCAGTGGTGGCCGGAGCAGTGGCGGCCGGAGCGGTGGTGGCCGCGGCCTGCGGGGCGGCCGGGTCCGCCGCCCCGGTCAGCGACCGGTCGCCCCCGACCATCGAGAACAGCTGCCCGGCGTCCGGCTGCTTGAGCACCAGCCGGTTCTCGTCCGCCGGGTCGTCCAGCACCGGCACGGTGGCGAAGGTGATGTTCTTGGTGTCGACCTTGCTGACGTCCAGCGCGAGGTCCTTCAGCTTGTCGACGCTGTCGATCCCGGAGTCGACGGTGAGCGCCTTGGTGGAGGCGTCCGCCAGCTTCCACAGCTTGGCCGGGTTGGTCAGGGTGTCGCTGCTCTTGACCGCGCGGATCATCGAGCTGATGAACTGCTGCTGCAGCGGGATCCGGGTGAGGTCGCCGCCCTGCCCGACGGCGTGCCGGGTACGGACGAAGGCGAGCGCCTCGTCGCCCTGGACGACGTGCCGGCCCTTGCTCATCCGCAGGTGCGAGTCCGGGTCGTTGATGTCCTTGGCCGCGCACACCTCGACGCCGCCGACGGCGGTGGAGAGCGTCTTCACGGCCTCGAAGTTGACCATCACGAAGTGGTCGACCCGGATCCCGGTCATCTTCTCGACGGTCTTCCAGGTGCAGCCCGGATCGCGGCCCTCCTGGCCGAGGCTGTTGTTGAACATCGTGCGCGACGCACCGGGGATGGTCTTCCCGTCCGGTGTCCGGCAGTCCGGGACCGGCACCATGAGGTCGCGCGGGATGCTGAGCACGGTCGCGTTGGTGCGGTCCTTGGCGACGTGGAACAGCAGGGTGGTGTCGGCGTGCCCGGCGCTGCCCTCGTCACCGTACGAGCGGCCCAGGCCCTCCCGGCTGTCGGTGCCGATCACCAGGATGTTCATGGCGTCGCCGGCCGGCTTGGGCCGCTCCGCCTCGTCGCCCAGCTGCACCTTGACGGCGGTGATGTTGTTGTTGAGGTGCTGGTACGCGTAGTAGGCGCCGCCGCAGCCGGCCACCAGGACGAACGCGCCGAGGCCGCCGGTCCACTTCAGCAGCCTTCGGCGGCGGTTGCGCCGCGCCGTGCGCGCCCGCCGGTGGGCACCCCGGCCGCCGCCGGCCGGGGGCGCGGCGGCGGGTGCGGGCACCGGCGCGGGCTCGGGCGCCGCAGGCTCGGCCGCCCCGCCCCGGCGCTGGACGGGGATGCCGTGGGCGGGGTCGGACGGGGGCCGCCCCGCGTCCGGCGTGACGCGCCGGGTGTCCTGCTGCACGGGTGTTCCCCTCCCTCCGACCGGTTCACGGGACGGTGCGCGAATTGCGCGACCGACTCGGACACCCTAGACGAGCCGGGTGGGGGGATCGTTCCGGATGTGATCTCCGCCATGATCCGGAACGCGATTCACGGCGTCATTTCCCCAGGTGAAATCGGGTGCTGGGAATTTCCGGGGAGAGTCTTTCAAGATCATGATCCGTGTACGGAATGGTGATCCGATGAGCAGATGAACCAGACCGGTACGGGTCAGTGCATCGCGCACGCGTCCACGTCGGCGGTCCGCCCCTCGAACGACGGCGGAGTGCTCACGCTCGGTGACGGAGACGTCGTCGGAGCCCCCGACAGGGCCCCCGACGGAGCCGCCGACGGACCGGCCGACGGACTCGCCGCCGGCGCCGCCCGGACCGTCGGCGAGGGCCCCGACCCCGGCGGCCGCACCTCCACCGGCCGGTCGTCCCGCAGCGCCGCGAACAACTGCGTGGTCTGCGGCTGCACGAACTCGTCCCGGTCCGAGTCGAACCGGTACGGCTGCCGCGGCGCCGTCAGGAAGGTGACGTCCGCCGACGGGATCTCCCGCAGGTCCTGGGTCAGGTCGTACAGCGCGCCCAGCGAGGACAGCCCGCCGTCGGCCCGCACCGACGAGGTCGCCGCGTCCAGCACCGGCCACAGCTTGGTCGGATTGAGCAGCACGTCCTGCGACTGCACCTTGCGGATCAGCGCCGCCAGGAACTGCTGCTGACGCCCCATCCGCTGGGTGTCGCTGCCGTCGCCGAGGGTCTCCCGCGCCCGGACGTAGCCGAGCGCCTGCTCACCGTGCAGGGTCTGCCGCCCGGCCGGCAGGTCCAGCTTGGCGTCCTTGTCGTGGATCGGCTGCGGGACGCACACCTCGACCCCGTCCACGGCGTCCACCATCCGCTTGAACCCGGTGAAGTCGACGATCACGTAGTGATCGATCCGGATGCCGCTGAGCTGCTCGACGGTCCGGATCGAGCAGGCCGGACCACCGGTCTCGAAGGCCGCGTTGAACTGCATCAGCGTGGCCCGGCTGCGGGTGCCGTCCGGCTTCTCGCAGGCGGGGACGCTCACCATGACGTCGCGCGGGATGGAGACGGCGGTCGCGCGCCGCCGGTCGGCCGCCAGGTGGAGCAGGATCGTGGTGTCCGAGCGCTGGCCGCCCGCCGCGCCGTAGGAGGCGTTGGCGCCGGTGCGGTCGTCACTGCCGATCAGCAGCAGGTTCTCCGCGCCGTGGGCCCCGGCGGTCCGGCTGGGGCGCTCGGCCTCCAGCCGGGCCAGCAGCTGGTCGGTGGTGGAGTCGGTGCGGATGTTGCCGTCGAGCTTGCGGTACGCGATCCAGAGCAGCGCGCCGCAGGCGACCAGCACGAACGCGAGCGCGCCGGCCGTGACGACCAGCCACCGCCGGCGCCGGCGCCGGCGGGCGGAAGCCTCGGGGACGGCTTCCGGTGCCGCGGCGCCGGCCTCCTCGGTCGGAGGGTGTTCGGTCGGGGGGTGCTCGGTGTCGTCCTCGGCCATGGCAGGGATCCCTACCCGCCCGGCCGGGGCCGGGGGTTACCCGAGGCGCAGTGTCACCCGTTCGGATTCCACCCGCTTCTCCCACTGGCCGGCGTCCAGGCCGTCCGAGTTGCGGCAGAGCACCACCGACGCGCCGGCCGCCAGCGGCGCCAGCAGACCGGCCTCCAGGCCCGCCCAGTCGTCGTAGGAGAGGGTGGACAGCACCCGGTCGCCCGGACCGACGCCGAGCCGGGCCGCGCCCTCCCGGGCCAGCTGGACGGTCTGTTCCCCGGTCAGCTTCAGCGGCAGGCCGTCGACCGAGGTCTCCAGCGCCGGGGCGTCCGGGGTGACGGGGGAGTACGGGGCGAACCGGTCGCCCTGGCCGGGCACCTCGGCCGCGTAGTCCAGGAAGCCGTCCGGGCGCTGCGGGAACCGCCCGCCGAGCGGCCGCAGCGCGAGCGCCACCCGCTCGCCCTCGCAGGCCTGGGCGGCCTCCAGGCCGTCCGGGCCGCTGACCACCAGGTCGGCGGCGGCCGGGTCGCCGCCCGGAACCGCCGTCACCCCGACCGACCAGCAGGCGAGCAGCCAGACGGCGCTCTGCCAGTGGGCCGGGAGGAGCAGCGCGGCGCGGTCGCCCGGGCCGGCGTTGAGCTCGTCCTGGAGCAGGTTGGCGGTCTTGGCCACCCAGTTGTCGAAGGTCCGGGCGGAGAGCTCGACGCGTTCGCCACTGGCGTCGTCGTAGAAGGTGACCAGCGGGGCGGCGGGGTCGACTGAGGGAGTGCCACCTCGCAGGAAAGCGTGCAGCAGCTCGACGGGGGTGTGGGCATCGGCAGCGAAAGGCGAAGTCATGGTGCGCCCCAGCCTACGGCCTTCGGGTGGACGTCCGGGAGGGGTGGCGGAAGCAGCGCCGGGTGGCGTGGCGCGCGGGTCGAAATCCCGTGAACATCCGGTTTATGCGCAACTTTCTTCCGGCCCTCCGAGGCCGCCCGACCGTCGTCGTCCCCACCGCCCTGCTCGCCGTCTGCGCGGCCGTGCTGCCGCTGTCCCCGGCCGCCGCGGAATCCGGCCCGTTACCCGCGGGCCCCTCGCCGCAGGCCGAGCAGCGGAGTTCGGCGGGCGGCGGCACCGTCAGCTCGCTCCCGCTGACCGCCTCGCACCGGCTGACCGGCTCCGGCTCGCTCCCGTCGGCCGCCGCCCACACGCTGGCACCGCGCCGCACCGGGCGGTTCGAACTGCTCGGGGTCACCTGGGACGGTCCGGCGAGCGCGCTCGACGGCGCCGCCGTCCGGGTCCGCACCCGGGACGCGGCCACCGGCGCCTGGCGCGGCTGGCAGCGGCTGGACGTCGACGGCGACGAGGGTCCGGACACCCCGGGCACCGCCGGCGGAGCCAGGCGCGCGGGCACCGCCCCGCTGTGGACCGGCCCCAGCGACGGCGTCGCCGTCGAGGTGACCGCCGGTCCGGCCGGACCGCCGTCCGGCCTGCGGGTCGAACTGGTCGACCCGGGCCGCGGCGCCGAGTCCTCCGCCGCCCGGAGCACGCCCGCCGAACCGCCCGGCGAACCGGCCGCCGGCGGCCGACGGGCCGCCGGCAACCAGGCCCCGCGCCCCGGGATCGTCACCCGGGCCGGCTGGGGCGCCGACGAGTCCATCCGCGAGCCCGGCTTCGTCTACACCGGCCAGGTCCGGGCGGTCTTCATCCACCACACCGCCACCGCCACCGCGTACGAGTGCTCCGACGCACCCCGGGTGATCCGGTCGATCTACCTGTACCACGTGCAGAGCAACGGCTGGCGGGACATCGGCTACAACTTCCTGGTCGACCGCTGCGGCACCGTCTACGAGGGCCGGGCCGGCGGCACCGACCTGCCGGTGCACGGCGCCCACACCCTCGGCTTCAACACCGACACGGCGGGCGTCGCGGCGATCGGCACCTACGTCTCGGACGCGCCCCCGTCGGAGCTGCTGACCGGCCTGTCCCGGATCACCGCCTGGAAGCTCGGCCTCACCGGACGGGACGCGGCCGGCCAGGTGAAGCTGGTCTCCGGCTCCAGCAGCAGCCTCTACCCGGCGGGCACCACCGTCACCTTCGACGCCGTCTCCGGCCACCGCGACGGCGTCAGCACCGAGTGTCCCGGCGCCGCCCTCTACGCCAAGCTCCCCGACATCCGCAGCACGGCGGCCGGTCTGCAGGGCCGCGTCGCCGCCCCGCGGTAACCGCCGCGCGCCGCAGTCACCCCGGTCCGGGCCCGCGCCCGACCAGCTCCCGCAGCTCCGCCGTCAGCGCCCGCGCCAGATCGGGCCGCAGGTCGTACCGGGCCGGGGTGTTCTGCATCAGGGCGATCCGCCAGCCCGCGCCCGCGTTGACGGCGATCACCGTCTGCACCGCGTTCAGCGCGGGGTCCACGTCCTGGGCGTCGTCCGGCACCAGGCCGGCGACCGCGTCCAACTGCGCGACTCCGGGGCCCAGCGCCCGCACCCGCCGCACCTTGGCGACGTACTCCGGCGTCGGATGGTCGGCGAAGACCCGCCCCAGTTCGGCGGCCATCACCGACCGGCCGGCGTGCCGGGTCCCGTCGAAGCCGATCACCTCGCCGTCCGGCGCGAACGGCCCGGCGAAGGCCGCGCCGTCCCGCAGGTTCCAGCCCTCCAGCACCCGGTGGTAGAGCGACCGCACGGCACTCTCGTCACCTGGGGACAACTCCGCCACCCGCGTATCGTTCATATCCCCATGGTCGACGGACAGCGCAGGAGGTGCACGACGGTGAACGGGAGCACGCGCACGGGCGCGCACACGGGCGTGCCCACCCCCCGGGGCACCGGCGGCGGCACCGACGGCGGAGCCGTCCGCCGCTGGCGGCCCGGCTTCCCGCTGGACGTGGCCCGCACCCTGCTCCCGCTGCGCCGCGGCCCGGCCGACCCGGCGTACCGGACCACCCCTGACGGCGCCGTCTGGCGCGCCTCCCGCACCCCGGCCGGCATCGGCACCCTACGGGTGCTCGCCCGCCCCTCCGAGGGCGTCGTCGAGGCGGGCGCCTGGGGCCCGGGCGCCCCCTGGCTGCTCGACCGGCTGCCCGACCTGCTCGGCGCCGGCGACGACCCGGCGGGCCTGGTCCTGCCCTCCGGCCCGCTGCGCGAGGCCCAGCGCGAGGTGGCCGGGGTGCGGCTGGTCAGGACCGGCCTGGTCATGGAGTCCCTGGTACCGGCGATCCTGGAGCAGAAGGTCACCACCGGCGAGGCCTACCGCGCCTGGCGCACCCTGCTGCGCGCCTTCGGCACCCCGGCGCCCGGCCCGGTCGAGGGCCTGCGGGTGGCGCCCTCGGCCCGCGAGTGGTCCCAGGTGCCGAGCTGGGAGTGGCACCGCGCGGGCGTGGACCCGAAGCGCTCGGCGACGGTGCAGCGCGCGGTGCGCCTGGCGCCGCGTCTGGAGGAGGCCTCCGCAATGGACCACGAGACCTCCTTCGCCCGCCTGACCGCGGTCCCCGGCATCGGCGTCTGGACGACCGCCGAGACCCTGCAGCGCAGCAACGGCGACGCCGACGCCGTCTCGGTCGGCGACTTCCACCTGCCCAACACCGTCGGCTGGGCCCTGGCCGGCCGCGTCCGCAGCGACGACGCCCAGATGCTGGCCCTCCTGGAGCCCTACCGCCCCCACCGCCACCGCCTCTGCCGCCTGATCCTCGCCACCGGCACCCACGCCCCCCGCTTCGGCCCCCGCCTCACCCCCAACGACCACCGCCACCGCTGACACCACACCTTCGGGTGAGCTGTCCGATCAGCGACGCACTACGGCGTAGTACCCGGCGTACGCTGGCCGCATGGAAGCAACCATGAGGGAACTGAACCAGCAGACGGCCAGGGTGATAGGAGCCGTCGAGCGCGGCGAGACGGTCACCGTCACCAAGGACGGCCGCCACGTGGCCACCATCGTGCCGCCGCACCTGGCCGAGCCCGTCTACCCGTTCCGGACCGACCCGATGGGTGACGAGATCGACGACCTGCCGGTCATCAGCGGCGGCCGCCGGATTCTCGACGATCCGGACAGTGCCATGGAAGGGTTCGGCGAGTGAGCGGCGTCGCAGTGGTCGGGGACACGGGAGCGCTGCTCTCCTGCTATTCGCCGGCGGAGAAGGAGCACCACGCCTGCCGGGCCGCGTTGCGCACGGTCGGGCACCTCGTCATTTCCCCGCTGGTCCTGGCCGAGCTGGACTACCTGGCCACCAAGTCGCTCGGTGCCGACGGGGCCATGCGCATCCTCGACGACATCATCGACAAGTGCGCGATCGGCCGGTACGAGGTTCCGGAAGTAGGCGCACACCTGGGAGCCGCCAGGGTTGTGATGCGTACGTATCCGAAGCTCAACATCGGCCTGACCGACGCGATCAACGTCGCGCTCGCCGCCGAGTTCCGCACCGACGCCGTGCTGACCGTCGACCGGAGGCACTTCCGGGCGGTCCGGCCGCTGACCGACCACGAGGCCTTCCGGCTGCTGCCGGACGACCTCGACAGCTGATTCCTCCTGCCGATCCCTCCTACCGGACCTCGATGAAGGCGGCGGCGGAGCGGTCGGGGCGGGTGCGCGGGGGTTCGGCGGGGTGGCCGACGGCGACGGCGCCCATCGGGTCCCAGTGGGCGGGGAGGTCCAGGGCGGCGCGGACGGTGTCGCGGCAGAACATGGTGGACGACACCCAGGCCGAGCCGTAGCCCTCGGCGGCCAGCGTGACCAGGAAGTTCTGCACGGCGGCGCCGATCGCCACGGTGAACATCTCCCGCTCGGCGGCGGCGCGGCGCTCGTCGGGGTAGTCGTGCGAGCCGTCCATCACCAGGCAGGGCACCACCAGGTACGGGGCGGCCCGCAGGACATCGCCGCGGGCCGTGCGGCGGGCGATCCTGGCCTCGTCCCAGCCGTCCAGCTCGGCGAGGTCGCGGCGCCAGGCGGCGAGCATCGCGTCCAGCAGCCGGGTCCGCACCTCGGGGTTCTCCAGCAGCACGAACCGCCACGGCGTGGTGTGGTGCGGCGCGGGCGCGGTGACCGCGGCGGCGACGGCGCGCCGGACGGCCTGCGGGTCGACCGGCTCGGGGGTGAACGCGCGGATGGTGCGCCGCTGGGTGACGGCCTGCCGGATCGCCTCGGAGGTGCCGAGCCGGAACATGTCCTGGTCGGCGGGCCGGATCAGCGGCCGGACGCCCTCGCCGTCCTCGGCGGTGACCAGGTGGCCGAGGCCGCGGACCACGGCGACCGGGGTGCCGGTGGCCTTGCCCTTCACCAGGTCGCCGGCGGCGGCCAGCTCGTCGGCGGTGGCGGTGACGGTGAGCGCCAGCTCGTTGCCGTGCGAGTCGGTGCGGCCCCGGTGGTCCTCCAGGACGGGCAGCCCGGCGGCGCCGATGGCGACGTCGGTGAGCCCGTTGCGCCAGGGCCGGCCGAAGGTGTCGGTGACGACGACGGCGAGTCGGCGCCCGGTCAGCTGCTGGAGCCGGGCGCGCAGCGCGCGGGCGGAGGCGTCCGGGTCCTCGGGCAGCAGCAGGACGGTGCCGGGGGCGGTGTTCGAGGCGTCGACGCCGGCGGCGGCCATCACCAGGCCGTTGCGGTTCTCGACGATCCGGGTGGGGCCGCGCCGGGCGACCACCCGGACGGCCTCGGCGTCGATCGCGGCCTCCCGGTCGGCGGCCTCCAGGATCCGGCCCTCGGCCTTGCTGACCACCTTGGAGGTGACCAGCAGGATGTCGCCGTCCTGGTACTCGGCGGCCTTGGCGATCAGCCCGGCGAGGTCGGAGTCGGCGTCGATCTCGGGCAGCCCGCCGACGGGCAGGATCTGGAGGGTCACCCGCGCACCTGCTCGGCGAGCGCGAGCGCGGCCCGGGCCATCTCGGCGGTGGCGGCGACGTCGGTCATCAGCAGCGGCACGGCCCGGCAGGCGATCCCGCCGGCCTCGACGGCGGCGACGGAGGCCTCGTCGGCGCTGTCCACCAGCCACCCGTCGATGAGCTCGGAGCCGTAGTTCAGCGCGACCGCCTCGGCGGTGGCCTCGACGCCGACGGCGGCGAGCACCTTGTCGGCCATGCCGCGCACCGGCGCCCCGCCGATGATCGGGGAGAGCCCGACCACCGGGGCGGGCGCGGCGGCGACGGCGGCCCGGATGCCGGGCACGGCGAGGATGGTGCCGATCGAGACGACCGGGTTGGACGGCGGGAAGAGGATGACGTCGGCGGCGGCGATGGCCTCCAGCACGCCGGGCGCCGGCTTGGCGGTGTCCGCGCCGACCGGCACGATCGCCTCGGCGTCGACGGCGGCGTGCAGCTTGACCCAGTACTCCTGGAAGTGGATCGCCCGGGTGCCCTGCTCGTCGGTGATCCGCACATGGGTCTCGACCCGGTCGTCGCTCATCGGCAGCAGCCGCACCCCGGGCCGCCAGCGCACGCAGAGCGCCTCGGTGACCTGGCTGAGGGTGTAGCCGGCGGTGAGCATCTGGCTGCGCACGAGGTGGGTGGCGAAGTCGCGGTCGCCGAGCCCGAACCACTCGGGCCCGACGCCGTACTCCTTCATCTCGGCCTTGATGGACCAGGTCTCGTCGGTCCGGCCCCAGCCCTGCTCCTCGTGGATGCCGCCGCCGAGGGTGTACATGACGGTGTCGAGGTCGGGGCAGACCTTCAGCCCGAAGAGGTGGATGTCGTCACCGGTGTTGCCGATGACGGTGATCTCGTCCTCGGGACCGATGGCCTCCCGGAGTCCGCGCAGGAAACGCGCTCCGCCGATCCCGCCTGCCAGTGCCACGATGCGCATGCGCCCATCCTGCCACGCGCCGACGGGTCGTCAGCCCGGTCCTCGACAACCCGCCGCCGGGTCTCAGCCAACCTCGGCGGACGTCTGCTGGTGCTGCTCCGGGACGGCCGCGGCGCCGCCGTACTGGTTCATCTCGGTCAGGCCGGGGCTGTAGAGGTGGATGGAGACGGCCGGCTCCAGCGAGCCGTTGACCACCTCGTGCAGGTAGCCGGCGGAGAACACCCGCTGCCCGCCGGGGCGCAGCGTGCGGGCACCGTCCCCGGCGTGCGTGAGGGAGCGTTCGACGAGCTCGCCCCGCACGACGGTCATCACGCCGGCCGAGGCGCCGTGGTCGTGGAGGCCGCTGCTCTGGCCGGGCAGCCAGCTGAGCAGCCAGACCTCGTAGCCGGGGCCGGTCTCCAGCCGGGCGTACCAGCGGGTGAGCGCGTCGTAGCGGACGAGCGGCTCCCAGCGGGCGCGGTCGGCGGCGATCTCGCGGACCAGCCGGGCGTGGTCGGCGACGGTGACCGGGTGCGTGGGCAGGTCGGTGCGGGCGAGGTGCGGGAAGGCCAGCGGGTCGCCGGCGATGGAGACGTCGCTGAGGCCGTCGGCCCACGGGTGGCCCGCGGGGTGGCCGCCGGAGGAGAGGGCGACGGGGGGCTGGGGGAGGGTCGTCTTGCTGCGGTCGCGGTTCCGCTTGCGGATGCGGATCATTCGCACGGGAGTCGTCCTCGGAGGGCTGGGTCGTCAGGGGATCAGCCGGATCCGGGATGTCCTGGGGCGGGAATCGCGGGCGGCCTCTGTGCTTCCTGGGCGGCGCGCGGCGGGACGGCGGGCGCCTAGATACAGCGGCAGGAACAGAGGCGACAACAGGAGTTCACGGCACGGCGGAGGGCGGAACCGCTCCGGGGGCTGGCGAACTCTGACATGGGGGTAAGGAGATCGCAGGGGAGGGGCCGGTGTCAACTCGGGGAGAGCGGACATTCGGGAGAGATGAGTCATGAACTACCCGATGGGGTGATAAATCACCCTCTATGTTTCGATGGGAAGATCGCCGGGAAGGGAGGCCGATGACCGGCCTTGTGGTGGTGACTGCGTGTCACCCGGCCCCCGGTTGCGGAGGGTTCACCGGCCTTCGAGGGCGATCGGGTGAGAGGTCCGTTGTGTCCGGTTATGTACACTATTCGTAACGGCTTGGTGCCGGGGAGTGAATCCTGGCCCCAATACCAGAGCTCGGCTTGACTGGGCCAGAGTGACGCAACTGTAATTTCACTCGTGTCGTCGGCCGCACGAGGCAACGGCAACCACGGGGACGCCAATAGGGGCAGAGGAGGCGCGCCACATGAGCGAGCTCTTTGAGCTGTTGATCGGTGACGGCATCGAGGAGGAAGAGGAACTCGGCTGGCAGGAGCGCGCGCTGTGCGCCCAGACCGACCCGGAATCCTTCTTCCCCGAGAAGGGCGGCTCCACGCGCGAGGCCAAGAAGGTCTGCCTCGCCTGCGAGGTCCGCTCCGAGTGCCTGGAGTACGCCCTCGCCAATGACGAGCGGTTCGGCATCTGGGGCGGCCTCTCCGAGCGCGAGCGCCGCCGGCTCAAGAAGAGCGCCGTCTGACCGGGGTGGACGCGTCCCCCGGATCCCCGGACCCCGGATCCTCGAACACCCGGCCCGTACGGACGACCTGCCACGAAGCGCCTCACCACCCTTGGTGAGGCGCTTTCGCGTTCCCGGCCGGGCACCCGGGACGGACGCCGTGGACGGAGCCGCAACCCGGAGCCGTTAGTGTGGTGCGCCATCCGGTTGCCGTTCACCGGCTGTGTCCACCGAGAACTGGGGCCCGCGCACGCGATGACCGTCTACAGCCACCAGAGCGGCCTCTCCTCCAGCAGGCCGCCCGCCTACCCGCGCCATCTGGTCACCGCCGTGATCGTCTCGCACGACGGCGCCCGCTGGCTGCCCCAGGCCCTCGCCGGCCTGCTCGGCCAGGACCGCCCGGTGCAGCGTGTGCTCGCCGTCGACACCGGCTCCACCGACGACTCCCCGCGCCTGCTCGCCGAGACCCTCGCCGACTGGCTCCCGGAGAGCGGCCCGACCGTCCTCGGCCGCCGGGCCGGCTTCGGCACCGCCGTCGGCGAGGCCGTCTTCAACAGCCCTCCGCTGCGCGCCGAGGACCTGCCCTACCGGCTCGACCCCTCCGGCTACGACCCGGTCACCGGCGGCTGGGACGACTTCGGCGACCCGCTCGGCGAGCAGGACGACCTCGGCCGCGGCGGCCCCCGGGAGACACGGCCCGTCGAGTGGCTCTGGCTGCTGCACGACGACTGCGAACCGCAGACCGACGCGCTGCGCCGGCTGCTCCAGGTCGCCGACTCCACCCCCAGCGCCGCCGTCGTCGGTCCCAAGCTGCGCAGCTGGTACGACCGCCGGCAGCTGCTGGAGGTCGGCGTCAGCATCGCCCGCTCCGGCCGCCGTTGGACCGGCCTCGACCGGCGCGAGCAGGACCAGGGCCAGCACGACCAGGTCCGCCCGGTGCTCGCCGTCTCCACCGCCGGCATGCTGGTGCGCCGCGACGTCTTCGAGGAGCTCGGCGGCTTCGACCGGGCGCTGCCGCTGATGCGCGACGACACCGACTTCTGCTGGCGGGTCAACGCCGCCGGCCACCGCGTCGTGGTCGCCCCGGACGCCGTGCTCCGGCACGCCGAGGCCGCCAGCCGCGAGCGCCGCGCGATCGACTGCGGCCCCGCCCACCCGCACCGGGTGGACAAGGCCGGCGCCGTCTACACCCTGCTCGCCAACTCCAAGGGCGCGCTCTTCCCCTACGTCCTGCTGCGGCTGGTGCTCGGCACCCTGCTGCGGGTGGTTGCCAACCTGCTCGGCAAGGACCCCAAGCAGGCCTTCGACGAACTCGCCGGCCTCGGCCACGAACTCGTCCGGCTGCCCCGGCTGCTGGCCGCCCGCAAGCGCCGCGCCCGCAGCCGCGCCGCCGACGCCCTGGACGACCGCACGCTCTTCCCCGCACCCGGCGCCACCGCCCGGCTCGCCGTCGAGGGCGTCGTCGGCTCGCTCGGCATAGGGGGCGGCGACGACGCCGGCGCCGGCAGGCACGGCACCGCCGAGGCCGGCGGCGACGAGGACGCCGAGGACCTGGTCGTCGAGCAGTTCGCGCTGGTCAAGAAGCTCGTCCGGCGCCCCGCCCCGGTGCTGTTCGCCGCCCTGCTGGTGTTCGCCCTGGTCGCCTGCCGCGGCCTGCTCGGCGCCGACGCCCTGTTCGGCGGCGCCCTGCTGCCCGCCAGCGACGGCGCGGCCGGGCTCTGGTCGATGTACGCCGACGCCTGGCACCCCGTCGGCACCGGCTCCACCGCCGCCTCGCCGCCCTACCTCGCGGTGCTGTCCATCCTCTCCTGGCTGCTGTTCGACCATGCCGACCTCGCGGTCACCCTGCTGGTCGTCCTCGCCGTGCCGCTCTCCGCCGTCAGCGCCTACCTGGTCTCCCGGCCGCTGATCGACTCCAAGCTGGTCCGCGCCTGGGCCAGCGCCACCTACGCGCTGCTGCCCGCCGCCACCGGCGCGCTCGCCCAGGGCCGGATCGGCACCGCCGTGCTGGCCGTGCTGCTGCCGCCGCTGGCCCGCGCCGCCGCGATCACCGCCGGCCTCGGCATCCGGGACGAGAGCGCCGCCAAGGGCGCCCGCCCCGGCTGGCGGCCCGCCTGGATGACCGTCCTGCTGCTCACCCTGGCCACCGCCTTCGTCCCGCTGATCTGGGCGCTGGCCGTTCCGCTCTGCCTGGCCATGCTGGTCACCGCGGTGGTCCGCGGCGGCGCCTTCGGCTCCGGCGTCACGGCGCTGCGGCTGCTCGGCCTGCGTGTCCTGGTGATCCTCGCGGTGCCGGTCGGCGTGCTCGCGCCCTGGTCGATCCAGGTGCTGACGCACCCGCAGCGACTGCTGCTCGAAGCCGGTCTGCCCGGCCTGCACGGCGCCGGCCCGACCGCCGCCGGGCTGCTCCTGGTCAACCCGGGCGGCGCCGGCGTGCCGCCGGTGTGGCTCTCCGCCGGTGTGGTGCTCGCCGCGCTGGCCGCCCTGCTGCGCGCCGACCGCCGCCGCGCCGTGCTCGCCGCCTGGGGCGCCGCCGGTGCCGGACTGGTCTTCGCCGTCGCGGTGGCCGGCACCTCGGTGACCCCGGCCTCCGGCGGACCGGCCGTACCCGCGTGGTCCGGCCCCGCCACCCTGCTGGCCGGCGTGGCCCTGCTCGCCGCCGCCGCGATCGGCGCCGACGGCGCCAACGCCCGAGTGGCCGGCATCGCCTTCGGCTGGCGCCAGCCGGTCGCCGCCCTGGTGGTGGCGGCCGCCGTGCTCGCCCCGCTGGGCACCGGCCTCTGGTGGGCCGTCACCGGCGCCGACGGTCCGCTGCACCGCGGCCGCGGCGCCCAGGTGCCCGCGTTCATCGCCGAGCAGGCCGGTACCACCGACCGCTCCCGCACCCTGGTCGTCACCGGCGACCCGAAGGGCGGCTCGGTCGGCTACACCGTGGTCCGCGGCGCCGGTCTGACGCTCGGCCAGGCCGAGTCCACCGTCGACCCGGCCACCGGCACCACGGCCGGCCTGGACCGCACGGTCGGCAGCCTGCTGGCCGGCTCCGGCGCCGACCAGGCGGGCGCGCTCTCCCGCTACGGCATCGCCTACGTACTGGTCGACCAGCCGCTGATCGGCGTCTTCAAGGACGTCCTGGACACCACCCCCGGCCTGGTCAAGGCCAACCAGGACGGCGGCGCCGCGCTCTGGCAGGTCGACGGCACCCCCGCCACCCGCGCGCTGATCACCGCCCCGGGCACCGTCCCGGTGGTCGTCCCGGCCGGTGAGCGCGACCTGGACACCACCCTGCCGGCCGGCCCCGAGGGCCGGGTGCTGCGGCTGGCCGAGTCCGCCGCCCCGGAGTGGAAGGCGACCCTGGACGGCACCGCCCTGGAGCCGGTCACCGTCGACGGCTGGGCGCAGGGCTTCAAGCTCCCGGCCGGCGGTGGCAAGCTGCTGGTCACCCGGGAGGGCAGCCTGCTGCACACCGGATGGATCTGGGCCCAGCTGCTGCTCGGCCTGACCGTGCTGGTGCTGGCCCTGCCCGGCCGGCGCAACCACAAGGACGACGACCTGCCCGAGGACGTGGTCGAGGCCGCCGCACTGGCCGCCGCCGCCCAGGCGCAGGCCCCGGCCCCCGGCAGCCGCCGGGCCCGCCGGATGGCCGAGCGCGGCGAGGGCGCCGAGAGCCCGGTCCCGGACACCGACGAACCGGAGACCGGGGTGTACGAGGGCCGGCCGGGCGCCATCCCGGCGCAGTCCGCCGCCGAGCCGGTGGCCGGAGCGGTCCAGGCGGCCGCCGCCGCGCAGGAGGCCGAGCCGTACACCGACCCGTACCAGGCGTACCCGCAGGCCGACCCGTACAGCTACGACCCGTACGCGGCCCAGCAGCCGGTGGGCGCGCCGTACGGCGGCCAGGGCTACGGCGGCCAGGACGGCTACCAGCAGCAGGGCTACCCGCCGTACCCGGCGGACCAGCAGTACGGCTACGACCCCTACCAGCAGGCCGCCCAGCCGACCGGCCAGCAGCCGTGGGTGCCGGGCCAGCAGCAGGCCGAGCCCTACTACGAGCAGCCGGACCCGAACGAGCCCCACGACCCGAACGGCCCGGGCCGGTACCCGCACCACCACGGATCGGGGAGCTGACCCGCGATGAAGAAGCCCGCCTTCAGGAAGAAGTCCGCCGCGCCGGACACCGCCCCCGCGGCCGAGCCCGCCGGGGCCCCCGGCGGCGCCCCCGCGCCGAAGGGCTCGGGTGCGGCGAAGACCACCCAGTCGCTGCTGGCCGCGGCCGTGGTGCTCGCGGCGGTGGTCGGCATCGCCGAGCTCCGCCCGCCGGCCGCCCCGGCCCGCACCGACGCGGCCACCGCCACCTCGGCGCAGGTCGAGCGGAGCACCGCGGTCTGCCCGATGCCGCTCCAGGGCCTCACCGGCTCCACCAGCCTCACCGCCTACACCCCGCCGGGCGCCGGCGAGGCCACCGGCGGCGCGGGCTGGCTCTCCGACGCGGCCGCGCCCGCCGCCCCGCCCGCCGCCCCGAGCGGCGCACCCGCGACCCCGGCCGCCACCGGCGCGCCCGCGCCCGCGGCCCCCACCGCCGCCGCGGCCGTGGACAAGGACACCGCCCCGACCGACGCCCGGCTCACCCTGGCCAAGCCCGGCACCCCGGTGACCGCCCCCGCCGCCAACGGCGACATCGCCCCCGGTTCCGGGGCCGTCGCCACCGGCGCGCTCGCCCCCGGCTTCACCGTCACCCAGACCACCACCGTCACCGAGCAGCGCGGCCTGGGCCTGTCCGGGATCACCTGCGCGCCCGCCGGCACCGGCTTCTGGTTCGCCGGCGCCTCCACCGCCGAGGGCCGCACCGACTACATCAGCCTGGTCAACACCGAGTCCAGCGCCGCCGTGGTCGACCTCAAGCTCTACGGCGACAAGGGCCTGATCGAGAACGACGCCGCCAACGGCATCACCATCGCCCCCGGCAGCTCGCAGTCGGTGCTGCTGCCCACCCTCAGCAAGGGCCAGGTCGCCGACCTCGCCGTGCACGTGGTCGCCCGCAGCGGCCGGGTCGGCGCCGCCCTGCACGCCGCCGACGGCAACAAGGGCGCCGACTGGGTGCCCGCCTCCGCCGACCCGGCGCCCGTCCAGGTGCTGCCCGGCCTGCCCGCCGACACCACGGCCGCCCGCCTGGTCGTCTGGGCCCCGCCGGAGGACGACGCCGACCTCAAGATCGAGCTCTCCGGCAAGAACGGCTGGTTCACCCCGGCCGGCAACGAGTCGATCCACGTCAAGGCCGGCATGGTGGCGGCCGTCGACCTCGGCAAGGTGACCCGCGACGAGGTCGCCGGCCTGCGGGTGTCGCCCAGCGACGACAAGCACCCCACCCCGGTGGTGGCCGGCCTGCGGGTCGACCGCGCCGCCGCCAACGGCAAGTCCGACGCGGCCTGGCTGACCGGCACGGTGCCGGTCGGCGCCCGCGCCACCGTCGCCGACAACCGGGGCGGCGGCGCGTCCACGCTCTTCCTCACCTCCACCGGCGAGGCCGCGACCGTCCGGGTCACCGCCTCGGCCGGCACCGGTGGCGGCACCCCCGCCACCAAGGAGGTCCAGCTGCCGGCCGGCGGCACGGTCGCCCTCCCGGCGCCCGAGCCCGCCGGACTCAACGGGAGCTACGCGCTCACCGTGGAGACCGTCTCCGGCGGCCCGGTCGTCGCCGCCCGGATGCTCGCGATCACCACCAAGGACGTGCCGATGTTCACCGTCCAGGCGCTGCGCGACGACCGCTCCAGCGTCAAGGTCCCGCGGGCCGCCCAGGACCCGGGCGTGGTCCTGCGCTGAACGCGCCCGCAACGCCGGAGGGGCCGCACCCGATCACGGGTGCGGCCCCTCCGGCGTTCCGCTCAGTCCTCGTCGTAGCGCGGGTCGATCGCGTCGGGGGAGAGCCCCAGCAGCTCCGCCACCTGCTCGATCAGGATCTCGTGCACCAGCGCCGCGCGGTCCTCCCGCGACTTCGCCCGGATCTCCACCGGCCGCCGGTACACCACGATCTGGCTCTTGCGGCCCTGCCGGCCCGGCGACACCCGGCCCAGCGGCACCCCGCCGTCCGGATCGGTGCCGTCCTGCTCGTGCAGCGGCACCTCCTGGACGGCGAACTCGACCTCGATCAGCTGCGGCCAGCGCCGCTCCAGCCGCTCCACCGACTCGCGCACGTAGTCGTCGAACAACTCGGAGCGGGTGAGCGAGATCGGGACCTGCGGCGGCGCCAACGGGCCGCGCAGACCCCGGCCGTGCCGGTCACGGTGCCGCGGGCGGCGTGAGGGACCCGTCGATGACTGCGGTGCGGAGCTGTCCATATCACTGCCGAGAGTAGTCCTTGGACGCCAGGAAGTGGACCACCCCCGCAGCTGTTCGCCCGGGGCGAGCGGAGCGACCGGGCGGCGCGCGGGCGACGACACGGCACCCCCTCCGGACAGGCGGTCTTCGCTCCCCGGCAGGGAGTGCTGTACCGTCCACCCTCGTGAGCTCTGTACGTCGTTGTTCGCGGACCGCGTGCGGCCGTCCGGCCGTCGCGACGCTGACGTACGTCTACGCGGACTCCACCGCCGTTCTCGGACCGCTCGCCACCTACGCCGAGCCGCACTGCTACGACCTGTGCGCCGAGCACGCCGAGCGCCTCACCGCCCCGCGCGGCTGGGAGGTGGTCCGGCTCGCGGCCGAGGCCGGGCCGCTGCGCCGCAGCAGCGACGACCTGGAGGCGCTCGCCAACGCCGTCCGTGAGGCCGCCCGCCCGCCGACCCCGCGTCAGGGCCGCGCCCCCCAGGGCGAGTCCATCGAGGGCAGCCGCCGCGGCCACCTGCGGGTGCTCCGCTCGCCCGACAACTGACCCGCGCCCGGTCCGGCTCCCGCCCGCGCCCCGCTCCCGCCCCCGCACGAACCGTTCCGCCGGCCCGGGTACGCTCCCCCCTACCGGGTAGCGGCCTTCGCCCTGCCCGGACCTATCGTGACCACGGGGCGACCAGCCCGCCGGCCAGGCCGCCGGCGCGTTCGCCGATCAGACACAGAACCAGGGTGGAGCCGCAGTGCGCGACCTCAAGCAGCTCGTGAAGGCGTACGACGTACGGGGCGTCGTCCCGGACCAGTGGGACGAGAGCCTCTCCCGCGCCTTCGGCGCCGCGTTCGTGCAGGTCACCGGAGCGACCGCGATCGTGGTCGGCCACGACATGCGCCCCTCCTCCCCGTCGCTGAGCCTGGCCTTCGCCGAGGGCGCGGCCGGCTACGGCGCCGACGTCGTGCGGATCGGCCTCTGTTCGACCGACCAGCTGTACTACGCCAGCGGCGCCTTCGACCTGCCCGGCGCGATGTTCACCGCCAGCCACAACCCGGCCCAGTACAACGGCATCAAGCTCTGCCGGGCGGGTGCCGCCCCGGTCGGCCAGGACACCGGCCTCGCCGAGATCCGCGAGCTGGTCGAGTCCTGGACCGGCGCGGACGACACCGTCACCGTCCCGGCCCGCGACGTCGCCCCGGGCACCCTCTCCGAGCGGGAGACCCTGCGCGGCTACGCCGACCACCTGCTCGGCCTGGTCGACCTCACCGCGATCCGCCCGCTCAAGGTCGTCGTCGACGCCGGCAACGGCATGGGCGGCCACACCGTGCCCACCGTCTTCGACGGCCTGCCGATCGAGCTCGTCCCGATGTACTTCGAGCTGGACGGCACCTTCCCCAACCACGAGGCCAACCCGCTCGACCCGAAGAACCTGGTCGACCTGCAGGCCCGGGTCCGCGAGGTCGGCGCCGACCTCGGCCTCGCCTTCGACGGCGACGCCGACCGCTGCTTCGTCGTCGACGAGCGCGGCGAGCCGGTCTCCCCGTCGGCCATCACCGCGCTGGTCGCCGCCCGCGAGATCGCCCGCGCCAAGGCCGCCGGCGAGGCCGAGCCGACGATCATCCACAACCTGATCACCTCCTGGACCGTCCCCGAGGTGGTCCGCGAGCTCGGCGGCACGCCCGTGCGCACCCGCGTCGGCCACTCCTTCATCAAGCAGGAGATGGCCGTCACCGACGCCGTCTTCGGCGGCGAGCACTCCGCGCACTACTACTTCCGCGACTTCTGGCGCGCCGACACCGGCATGCTCGCCGCGCTGCACGTGCTGGCCGCCCTCGGCGGGCAGCCCGGCACCCTCTCCGAGCTCACCGCCGAGTACGACCGGTACGCCGCCTCCGGCGAGATCAACAGCACCGTCGCCGACCAGGCCGGCCGCACCGCCGCCGTCCGCGCCGCCTTCGCCGTCGAGGGCACCACCGTCGACGAGCTGGACGGCCTCACCGTGGCCGGGCCGGACTGGTGGTTCAACCTGCGCGCCTCCAACACCGAGCCGCTGCTGCGCCTGAACGTCGAGGCCAAGGACCCGGCGAAGATGGCCGAGCTGCGCGACGGCGTGCTGGCCCTCGTCCGCGCCTGACGTCCGGCCCCGATGCCCCGGCCGGTAGGGTTTCCTCCGGCCGGGGCACCGCCGTGCCGCCGCCGAACCGCCCGCACCGAGACCGGAGACCGAACGCCATGAAGCTCGAATCCTTCCTGCTGGAGATCCTGGTCTGCCCGCAGTGCCGGGCCGCGCTCACCGAGGGCGGCACCGAGGAGCAGCCGGAGCTGGTCTGCACCGGCCAGGACTGCGGCCTCGTCTACCCGGTGCGCGACGGCATTCCGGTCCTGCTGGTGGACGAGGCCCGCCGACCGGCCTGATCCTGGACGGGGCAGCTCCGCCCCGACCGGACACCGCCCTGGACCGGCCCCCGCCGCGTCCGCCGTCCGCCGTCCGCCGTCCGCCGTCCTCAGCGCCCAGCCACCAGCCGGAGGCCCGCCGCATGCTCGACGACACCCTGCTCGACGACCCGGCCGCCCTCCAGCGCGCCGACCACGACCGCGCGCTGCTCGCCCTCGCCGGCTCCGGCGCCCGGGTCCGCACCGCCCTGCGGCTCGCCGACGCCGCCGGGCTGGACCGGCTGCGCCCCGACGGCCGCCCGCGCGCCGTCCTGGTCGCCGGGCACGGCAGCGCGCTGACCGCCGGCGAGATGCTGGCCGCCCTGGCCGGGACGGCCGGCCTGATCGCCCCGCTGCCGCCCGTCGACGCCGCTCCCGTCCCGCGCCCCGACCGCGCCACCGCCCCGGCCGCCTTCACCGCCGGCCTGGCCTGGCAGCTCCCCGGCTGGGCGGGCCCGCTCGACCTGCTGGTGATCAGTTCCGCCGACGGCGGCGAACGGGGCCTGGTCGCGCTCGCCGAGCAGGCCTACGCGCGCGGCTGCGCGATCGTCGTCACCGCGCCCGAGGACAGCCCGCTCGCCGAGGCCGCCCGGCAGGTCCGCGCCCTGCCGCTGCCCTTCGTACCGTCCGCCGTCGAGGCCGCCGAGCCGGGTACGCCCGGCGACACCGGTGGCGCGGCAGGCCACGGCGCCGAGCCGGACCTGCCCGCCGAGGACCCGGCGGCGCTCTGGGCCCACCTCGCCCCGCTGCTCGCGCTCACCCAGAAGCTCGGCGTCACCCAGCTGGCCTACGACGCGCTGCCGCTCACCGCCGACCTGCTGGACGCCACCGCCGTCCGCTGCCGGCCGGACGCCGCCGCGTACACCAACCCGGCGAAGGGGCTGGCCGCCCGGCTGGCCGGGACCGTCCCGCTGCTCTGGGCCGAGGGCCCGGTGGCCGGCGCGGCGGTGGCCCGGTTCGCCGCCCAGCTCGCCGACCGGGCCGGGCGTCCCGCGCTGGCGGGCCTGCTGCCGCAGGCGCTGACCGCGCACCGCGGCATGTTCACCGGGCAGCTCGGCGCGGGCGCCGACCCCGACGACTTCTTCCGTGACCGGGTCGAGGAGCCGGACCCGCTGCACCTCCAGGTCCTGCTGCTGCGGCACGTCCCCGGCGAGGCGTCGTCCGGTGCCGGGCCGTCCGGCCCGGACGCGGCGGGGGAGGCGGACGCCGGCCCCACCGAGGTGCCGGCCGACGACGCCGGTGCGCGCAGCTTCGGCGCCGTCCGGGCGCACCGGCTCGCCGCCGCGCACGACGTCCGGCTCACCGAGTACGCCAGCCACCGCGCCGACCCGCTGCACGCGCTGGCCGACCTGGTGGCGCTCACCGACTTCGCCGCCGTCTACCTGGGCCTCGCCGCCGCACAGTCCTGAGCCGCCGTCCCGGACCGGGCCCCGGGAGCGGGTCCCGGGCGGGCCGTCCCGGACCACGTACCGGACCGGTCGTCACGGGCCGTCGGCGGGCGGCCCGGTACCGTATGCGGTCGACGACGACCGGGACACCGGACGACCGGGTACGGGCCGCGCGGACGGCCCCCGACGGAGGGACCTTCCGAGCATGAGTACCGAAGGCGGTACCAAGGCGCTGGTCGCGGCGCTGACCGCGAACGTGGGCATCGCGGTGAGCAAGTTCGTGGCCTTCGCCTTCTCCGGCTCCTCCTCGATGCTCGCCGAGGGCGTCCACTCGCTGGCCGACTCCGGCAACCAGGTGCTGCTGCTGGTCGGCGGCAAGCGGGCGCAGCGGGCCGCCACCCCCGAGCACCCGTTCGGCTACGGGCGCGAGCGGTACATCTACGCGTTCCTGGTGTCGATCGTGCTGTTCAGCCTCGGCGGCATGTTCGCGCTCTACGAGGGCTACGAGAAGATCGCCCACCCGCACGAGCTGGACAACTGGTACTGGCCGGTGGGCGTGCTGGTGTTCGCCGTCGCGCTGGAGGGCTGGTCGTTCTTCACCGCCTTCCGCGAGGCCCGCAAGGATAAGGGGACGCACGGCTGGTCGGCGTACATCCGCCGGGCCAAGGCACCGGAGCTGCCGGTCGTGCTGCTGGAGGACAGCGGCGCGCTGATCGGTCTGGTGCTGGCGCTGTTCGGCGTCGGGATGACCGCGATCACCGGGGACGGCGTCTGGGACGGCGTCGGCACCCTCTGCATCGGCCTGCTGCTGGTCGTCATCGCGTTCGTGCTGGCGGTCGAGACCCGCTCGCTGCTGCTCGGCGAGTCGGCGCACCCCGAGGTGGTGGGCCGGATCCGGGACGCGCTGGTCGACCACGACTCGGTGGACCAGGTGATCCACATGCGCACCCTGCACCTCGGTCCGGAGGAGCTGCTGGTCGCCGCCAAGATCGCCGTCCCGGCCGACTCGACGGCCACCGAGGTCGCCGAGGCCATCGACGCCGCCGAGGCGCGGGTCCGGCGGGCGGTGCCGATCGCCCGGGTGATCTACCTGGAGCCGGACATCTACAGCGCGGAGAAGGCAGCGGCGGGCGACGACCCGTACGCCACGCCGGGCGGGCCCGTTCCCGGCGGCGCGCACTGAGGTGCCCGGCCGCCCCGGGCGGAGGCCGAAAACGGCCGTAGCGGGCCGCCGTCCGGGGCCGTCGGTGTAGATTCGTCCCCAGAGCCAGAACGTCGCTGCTGATGGCGGTCGATCGGCGGCCCGCCCCCGAGGGGGTGCGCGCCGGTCGAGGGAGAGAGGTCCTCCGACGGTTTGTGCCGAGCAACGGGGCATCCGTGCCGCGCCGGTCGACCGTGCCGCGGGCCGGGCGCCCCGGCGTCGCCGCACACCCGCGCGGCCCGCCGTGTTGTGACGCACTCCAGGACCTCGGCCCACGCCCCACCCGTCAGCGAGGAGCAGACGCATGTCGACCGACACCACCGGTGACTTCAAGGTCGCCGACCTTTCCCTGGCCCCGTTCGGCCGCAAGGAGATCCAGCTCGCCGAGCACGAGATGCCCGGCCTGATGGCGATCCGCGCCGAGTACGCCGAGTCGCAGCCGCTGGCCGGCGCCCGGATCACCGGCTCGCTGCACATGACCGTGCAGACCGCCGTCCTCATCGAGACCCTCACCGCCCTCGGCGCCGAGGTCCGCTGGTGCTCCTGCAACATCTTCTCCACCCAGGACCACGCCGCCGCGGCCATCGCGGTCGGCCCGGAGGGCACCCCGGAGAACCCGCAGGGCGTGCCGGTCTTCGCCTGGAAGGGCGAGACCCTGGAGGAGTACTGGTGGTGCACCGAGCAGGCGCTGACCTGGCCGGACGGCAAGACCCCGAACATGATCCTGGACGACGGCGGTGACGCCACCCTGCTGATCCACAAGGGCGTCGAGTTCGAGAAGGCCGGCGCCGCGCCGGACCCGTCCACCGCCGACAACGACGAGTTCCGCATCATCCTCGAGCTGCTCAACCGCACGCTCGTGGAGACCCCGAACAAGTGGACCGAGGTCGCCGCCACCATCAAGGGCGTCACCGAGGAGACCACCACCGGCGTCCACCGCCTGTACGAGATGCACCGTGACGGCAAGCTGCTGTTCCCGGCGATCAACGTCAACGACTCGGTCACCAAGTCGAAGTTCGACAACAAGTACGGCTGCCGCCACTCGCTGATCGACGGCATCAACCGTGCCACCGACGTCCTGATCGGCGGCAAGGTCGCCGTCGTCTGCGGCTACGGCGACGTCGGCAAGGGCTGCGCCGAGTCGCTGCGCGGCCAGGGCGCCCGGGTCATCGTCACCGAGATCGACCCGATCTGCGCGCTGCAGGCCGCGATGGACGGCTACCAGGTCGCCACCCTGGACGACGTCGTCGAGACCGCCGACATCTTCATCACCACCACCGGCAACAAGGACATCATCCTGGCCTCGCACATGGCGCGGATGAAGCACCAGGCCATCGTCGGCAACATCGGCCACTTCGACAACGAGATCGACATCGCCGGCCTCGGCAAGCTCCCGGGCGTCGTGAAGACCGAGGTCAAGCCGCAGGTCCACGAGTGGCGCAAGGCCGACGGCCGCACCATCATCGTGCTCTCCGAGGGCCGCCTGCTGAACCTGGGCAACGCGACCGGCCACCCGTCCTTCGTGATGTCCAACTCCTTCGCCAACCAGACGATCGCCCAGATCGAGCTGTTCACGAAGACCGAGCAGTACCCGATCGGCGTCTACGTGCTGCCGAAGCACCTGGACGAGAAGGTCGCCCGCCTGCACCTCGACGCGCTGGGCGTGAAGCTGACCACCCTCACCCAGGACCAGGCCGACTACATCGGCGTCCCGGTCGAGGGCCCGTACAAGTCGGAGCAGTACCGCTACTGATGCGGTGACACCGATCGGCCCCGCGCCGACGCACGCCGGTGGCCGGCACTCCCCGCGGGGAGTGCCGGCCACCGGCGTGCGCGGAGCGGGTTCAGCGGATGACCTCCGTGGTCCAGGCGTTCTTGTCGGTGCCGAGCGAGGTGACCCGGTCGAGCAGGCCGGCGAAGCCGCCGATCGAGGCGAAGGGCGCCTCCCCGTCCATCGCCTCGACGCAGAGCTTGACGCCCTGGGAGCTCCGGCAGCTGTGCGGCCGTTCCTGGACGGGGAAGCCGAACGGGTTGGTCGGGCTAGGCGTCGGGGCGGTGTCGGGCGCGGCCGTCAGGGAGATCGACTTGTCGCCCAGCATGAAGATGACGGACGCCTCCCAGGCACGGTTGTTGCCGCTCTCCGGACCGTAGTCCAAGCTCGCTCCCGCCCGGGTCAGGCCGGCGGGCAGGCCGTTGACCGTGAACGGCATGGCCACCGCCTGCGGCTCGATCCGCACCCCGGCGGCAACCTGCACCACCACGTCCGTGACCTGGTCCGCGTCACTCATGTACGAGGCCTGCAGCTGGGCCCAGCGGCCGTCGGCGGTTTGGAAGCGCAGCGTCCAGTCGCTGCCCAGGCCCGCCGGGTTGTCCGGTGCGCTGCCGACCCAGTACGCCGGCCTGCCGTTCACCGGGGCGGTGTCCACCCGGTACCGGGGTCCGGCACCGCCGGAGTCGAGCGAGGGTTCGACCCCGGGCGCGTAGACGGTCAGGAAGAGCAGCTGGCGGTTGAAGTCGGCGGTGGCGTTCGTCTGCTTCGGACCGATGGCCTTGGCCTGCGACATCCCCGGCTGCCCGGAGAAGCCCTTGTTGTAGACGACGGTGTCGAAACCGGCGGGCAGCGGGCCGAAGGTGCCCTGCACCACGAGCGGGTCGCGGCCGGTGTCCGGGCCGAGCGGGAGCCCGGCGGTGCCGGCGGTGGCGGAGGCCGCCGCCACGGTGGTGGAGCCCGAGCGGCCGTCGGGCCAGGCGGTGTTCAGGGTGGCGGCGCCGACCGCCACCGCCGTCACCGCGCCGAGCACGGCCAGCCGCCGCCGCATCAGCCGGGACCGGCCGGTCCGGACGGCCCAGGCGGTGTCGGCCGCGGCCGTCGGCGCCGGGGAGTCGGCCAGCGCGGTGAGCTCGGCGGCCAGCCGCTGCTCGGTCGCGTTGAGCGGGGAGGAACCGTCGTACGGGTCGTTCACGAGGTGATCCTTTCGGAGGGACCGGCCACCGCTGCGGCGGTCTCGCGGTCGAGGTGCCGACGCAGCGCGTCGAGGCCCCGGGAGGTCTGGCTCTTGACGTTGCCGGTGGAGCACGCCATCGCGGCTGCGGTCTGCTCGACGGTGAGGTCGCAGTAGTAGCGCAGGACCACCGTCGCCCGTTGCCGGGGCGGCAGGGCGGACAGTGCGGCCCGGAGGTCGACCGAGACGTCCAGGTCCGGGCCGGGCACCGCCCGTTCCGGGAGGGTGTCCTCCCGGCGGCGCGCCGACCAGCGGCCCCACGGCGAGCGCTGCTCGGCGAGGAACGTGTTGACGAGGACCGTCCGCACGTAGCCGTCGATGTTCTCCACCTTGGACATGCGGCCCCAGCGCACGTAGAGCTTGGTGACCGTCTCCTGGACGAGGTCGTCCGCGCGGTGCCAGTCACCGCACAGCAGATAGGCCACCTTGCGCAGCCATGGGCTCCGCGCGGAGGCGTACTCCGTGAACTCGGCCTCGCGGGTCTGCTTCGCCATCGATGGGATCTCCTTTCCGGCGATGCCTCGGTTCGCAGCGCCCACCTCCCTGATGCGGCCCGTCGGGGGGAGGTTGCATGCCGGTCGCGAAAGATCCCGGACGTAGGCTTTCGGGCATGCCCAACGGCCGGTACTCGCTCCACGACACCCACGACCACGTCCTGCTCGGCGAGGAGCGGTTCAGCTGCGCGCCCGGCCCGGCCGGCTGGCGGTACGTCTCCAAGACGTACGCACCGGACGGCCGCGTCCTCGGCACGGTGGACCTCACCCTGGACTCGCGCGCCCGGCCGCTGCGGATGGAGCTGCGCGCCGGCGGCTGGCAGGTCCGCGGCGGCGCCGTCGACGGGGTCGCCTGGGTGCGGGCCGACGTGGCCGACCCGGCCGGCGAGCAGGCGGTGGAGGGGCACGACCGGGCCCACGGCTTCACCGGGCGTTCGCCCGGGTTCCTGGTCGCCACCGCGCGGCTGCTGCGGCTGCGGGAGGGGGCGAGCGCGCGGGTGCGGCTGGTCACGTTCACCGAGCCGGTGCTGGCGCCGCGCACCTTCGACCAGGGCTGGCTGCTGGAGGGCGTCGAGACGCATACGACGGACTCGGGGCCGCTGGTCGTCGAGCGGTACCAGGTGGCGGACCTGGAGACGGGCGAGCAGCAGGTGGTGCACCTGGCCGGGGACGTGGTGCTGGCGGCGGGCGGGGTCGAGCTGGAGGAGCTGGAGTCGCCGCCCAATCCGTGGCCGGCGGAGTTCGGTTACGGCGAGGGCGCGGACGGCTGACGCGTCGGGCGGCGCTGACGGATCAGGCGGGCGGGGCGAAGCCGCTGCCGGAGGCCGGGGGCGTCGGCGGGGCGGGCGGCGCCGGTGCGGCTGGCGGGGTCGGCGCCCAGGCCTGCTGGTGGGCGTGGGCCTGAGCGTGGGCCTGAGCATGTGCCTGCCGCTGGGCCTGCGCCTCGGCCTGGGCCTGCTGGGCCGCGTACCCCTGCGCCCGGCTCCACTCGCGCCGCTGGCGCTCGGTCAGCACCGCCCCCAGGTACGCCGCCGGGTGCACCCCGTACGGCACCGGATGGCCGGTACGGGCCGCCAGGTCGTCCGCGAGCCGGGCGGACATCTGGTGGGCGACGACCTGGTCCAGCTGGCCGATGCGCCCGAGGAACTGCCGGATGGCCAGCCAGAGCGGCTCCGGCACGGCGGAGAGGTCCAGCGCGACCAGCTCGCCGCCGATCGCCTGCAGCAGCTGCGGGTTCACCGGCGGCAGCGCGATCGCCGAGCCGCTCCCGCCGGGCACCCGCTCGCGGACCACCAGCGTCCCCGCGAAGACGTCGCCCAGCCGCTTGCCCTCCGAGGACACCACCGAGCAGACCACCGCCGGGACCCCGAACAGCACGATGATCTCCAGGAAGCCGACCAGCCCGCGCACCAGCGAGTGCCGGAACCGCACCGGCCCGCCGTCGCTGCGCACCACCCGGAGCCCCAGGGCGGCCTTGCCCAGCGAGCGTCCCCGGGTCAGGGTCTCGATCATGACCGGCAGCGCGACCAGGAAGAAGACGGTCAGTCCGATCGTCACGGCGGCGACCGCCGCACCGTCCAGGTCGACCAGGACCAGGCTCAGCAGCAGGGTCGTCGCCACCAGCCCCGCGATCTGCACGGTGAGGTCGAGGACGATCGCCAGCCCCCGGCTCGGAAGCTTCGCCGCGCGCAGGCCGAGGACGACCGCCTCGCCCGTCACCAGGTCGCTCAAGACACCCGTCCGTTCCCGTCGGTGGTATGCGGTCCGTGGGCGGGGAATCCGGCGGATCGGCCCCCACGATCCCGAGATCTGCTGCCGTCAACATACGGGGCCGCGGAGCCCGCCGGGAAGGGAGGTCCCGACGGTCTCCACGTCGTCCGGCCCTGGCATGCTGGGCCCACCTGTCCGCACCGCCCGACCGCGCGCCCCGCGCCGACCATGGAGCCGCCGCATGGACCTGGACGTCTTCGTCGCCACCCACCAGGGGGAGTGGGCCCGGCTGGACGCCCTCGCCAGGAAGCGACGCCCGACCGGCGAGGAGGCCGACGAACTCGTCGCCCTCTACCAGCGCGTCACCGGGCACCTGGCCAAGGTCCAGGCCGCCGCGCCCGACCCGACCCTCGAGGGCCGGCTGACCAGCCTGGTCTCGCGGGCCCGCGACGCGGTCACCGGCAGCCGGACCAGCGGCTGGCGGGACGTCGCGCGCTACTACACGGTGAGCTTCCCCGCCGCGCTCTACCGTTCGCGCCGCTGGTGGATCCCGGTGGCGGTGCTCTCCCTGCTCGCCACCGCGCTGGTCGCCTGGTGGGTGGCCGGCCACCCCGAGGTCCGCAACAGCCTGGCCGCGCCGGCCGAGCTGCGGGAGATGACCAGGCCCGGCGGCGCGTACGAGACCTACTACTCCGACCGTCCGGCGAGTTCCTTCGCCGCCCAGGTCTGGACGAACAACGCCTGGATCGCCGTGCAGTGCCTGCTGTACGGCGTGGTGCTCGGCCTCCCGGTGCTGTGGGTGCTGCTGAGCAACGTCCTCAACCTCGGCCTCGGCGTCGGGCTGATGGCCTCCGCCGGCCGGCTCGACACCTTCCTCGGCCTGCTCATCCCGCACGGCCTGCTGGAGCTGACCGCCGTCTTCGTCGCCGGCGGCCTGGGGCTGCGCCTCGGCTGGACGATCGTCGACCCCGGCCCGCGCACCCGCGCCACCGCACTCGCCGAACAGGGCCGCTCGATCATCGGCATGGCCATCGGCCTGGCCACGGTGCTGGCAGTGTCGGGCGTCCTGGAGGCGTTCGTGACCCCGTCCGGCCTGCCGACCTGGGCCCGGATCACCATCGGCGTGCTCGCCGAGGTGGCGTTCCTGTTCTATGCGCTGGTGTTGGGCCGAAAGGCCGCCGCGGCCGGAGAAACCGGTGACCTGGACGCGGCCGATCGGGCGGACTTGCAGCCGGTCGCGGCCTGAGCGATGTGATCAACAGGCCCCTGAGCTGCTACTGTTCTCGCATCCCGGCAAAACCATTGACGTGGTTGGGGTGGGGTAGTAGGTTTGAACGGTTGGACCGGCTGGACAACAGCCAGGCTCGGGCGTTAATGTCTACGACACCGCCGAGTCGAGGTGAGTGTGCTTCATCGAATGCACGCCCTCTCCGACAAGGTAAATCCCGGAACTGAGCACACCGAAAGCTTTGATAAGCTTCGGAGCGAAGTTGAAGGAAATCCCCCCAGCGGGAATCGGATGAATGAAACTCCGGAAAACGGAGCGGAAAACGTCTGGTAAGCTGGAAACACGAAAGAACGAAGCGCCCGGAGGGCCGGTGTGAAAGCCGCCTGAAGGAAGCGTCCGTTCCTTGAGAACTCAACAGCGTGCCAAAAGTCAACGCCAGATATGTTGACATCCCCGGCCTCGGACTTGTTTCGGGGTTGG
>NZ_JBHVRK010000036.1:0-53821 GCF_042885845.1 Kitasatospora sp. NPDC058032
CCCCTCCACCCCCGCGGCTTTTGTGTCCCCCTCCCTGGGTTGGTGGTGGCTCCGGGCGGGGCGGGGGGCCGCGGGCCGGTGCGGCGCCCCCCCCCCCGCCGTCCTTCCCCCGGACGCCGGGCCGGCCGCCGTGGGCCCGTAGAGTCGGTCGGCGGCGCGCGGCGACCCCGCGGCGCGCCGCGGACCACCGTGGACATCCTGGACAGGGGCGAGGGCAGACGCATGACACTCTTGACGGCGCTTCAGGGCGGATCCGGCGACTCGGCCGACGCCCTGCGGATCTCCGACGGCCCCGGGCTCTCCCGCGAGCGGCTGCTCGGCGCGGCCACCGCCGTCGCCGACCGGGTGGCCGGAGCCCCCGCCCTGGCGGTGCTCGCCCGCCCCACCGCCGAGACCGTCGCCGCCGTCGTCGGCGGGCTGCTCGCCGGCGTGCCGGTGGTGCCGCTGCCGCCCGACTCCGGGCCCAAGGAACGCGCGCACATCCTGCGCGACTCCGGCGCCGCCCTGCTCGCCCACGCCGCCGCCGACGGCCCGCCGCAGGACGCCGGGATCCCCGGCCTCCCGGTCGACCTGAGCGAGCGCTCCGCCACCACGCACCCCGAGCCGGACCCGTCGGCGACCGCCTTCGTGCTCTACACCTCCGGTACCACCGGCGCGCCCAAGGGGGCGATGATCGGCCGCGCCGCCGTCGCCGCCGACCTCGACGCGCTCGCCGACGCCTGGCAGTGGACCGCCGAGGACACCCTGGTGCACGGCCTGCCGCTGTTCCACGTGCACGGACTGGTGCTCGGCGTGCTCGGCGCGCTGCGCACCGGCAGCCGGCTGGTGCACACCGGACGGCCCACCTCCGCCGGGTACGCGGCGGCGGGCGGCAGCCTCTATTTCGGCGTGCCGACCGTCTGGTCCCGGGTGGCGGGGGACCCGCAGGCGGCCGCCCGGCTCGCCTCCGCCCGGCTGCTGGTCTCCGGCAGCGCCCCGCTGCCCGTCCCGGTGTTCGAGCGGCTCGCCGCGCTGACCGGCCACGCCCCGATCGAGCGCTACGGCATGACGGAGTCGCTGATCACCGTCTCCACCCGGGCCGACGGTGAGCGCCGCCCCGGCAGCGTCGGCCTGCCGCTGGCCGGGGTGCGCACCCGGCTGGTCGGCGAGGACGGCTCGCCCGTCCCGTACGACGGCGAGAGCGTCGGCGAGCTCCAGGTGGCCGGGCCCACCCTGTTCCGCGGCTACCTCAACCGGTCGGACGCCGACGCCGAGGCCTGGACCGCCGACGGCTGGTTCCGCACCGGGGACGTCGCGGTGATCGGCCCGGACGGCTTCCACCGGATCGTCGGGCGCGCCTCGGTCGACCTGATCAAGAGCGGCGGGTACCGGATCGGCGCCGGCGAGGTCGAGGCGGCGCTGCGCGACCACCCGGCGGTGGCCGACGCCGCCGTCGTCGGCGCGCCGGACGAGGACCTCGGCCAGGCGATCGTCGCGTACGTGGTGGCGGATGGCCCCGTGACGGGTGAGCAGCTGACGGCCTTCGTGGCGGAGCGGCTCTCGGTGCACAAGCGGCCCCGCCGGGTGGTGCTGGTGGCGGAACTGCCCAGGAACGCCCTGGGAAAGGTGCTGAAGAAGCAGCTGACGGCGGACTCGGCACACGGGTGACGGGCGGTCACCCGGCGCCGGGTCGGGTGACGGTCGCTCACCTTGCGTGAGCCTTCCTTTGGCGCACTCCACTGCGCGCCGTGAGCGGACGCGTGCCTAACGTGACAAGCGGCGCGGCCGGGACCGACCAGGCCCCGCGCACCGCGTCCAGCGTTCAGCTCCCAGCGTTCGGCGCGATCGAGGCGCCCGGCGCGATCAGCGAAGGAAGACAGCAGCATGACGACCGTCAACACCGGCGCACCGGGTGCCGCCGACGACGCGACCGGGCAGCACACCGCCTCCTCCCCCCGGCCGGCGGCGGCTGCCCGGCCTTCCCGTGCGGCGCGGATCCGGCGGGGGATAGGCACGGTGGCCGTGATCGCGGCCGGGACCTGCGTGATCGGCCTGGGCACCGGCGCGGGAACCGCGGCGGCCGAGCGGGCGCCCGCCCACGCCGGCTGGGACGGCTCGCGGTACTGGTTCAAGGACGGCCAGGGCCACTGGCGCTGGACCTCGCACTACGACGTCTACCTGGCGCGCACCGGCGGGTCCGCCCCGGCGCCGGCGGCGTCCACGGCGAAGACGGCCGGCTCCGCCGGAGGGATCACCCAGGGGTGGGACGGCTCGCGCTACTGGTTCCGCAACAGCCAGGGCCAGTGGCGCTGGACCTCGCACTACGACGTCTACCTGGAACGCACCGGCGGGTCCGCCGCCTCCTCCTCCTCGGAGGACTCGGCGTCCCCGCCCCCGGCCGGGGCCCCGGCGGCGGACGGTGACGTCGAGACGGCTGTGCAGTTCGCGCTCGCGCAGCTGGGCAAGCCGTTCCGGACGGCCGGCAACGGACCGGACGGCTACGACTGCTCGGGCCTGGTCCAGCAGTCCTTCCGGCGCGGCGGCATCTCCCTGCCGCGGATCGCCAACGACCAGTACGCGGCCACCACGCCGGTGACGGCCGGGCAGCTGCGCCGCGGCGACCTGCTGTTCTGGTCGGACGACCGCACCGCGCGGGGCATCCACCACGTGGCGATCTACCTGGGCGACAACCAGTACGTGGAGGCCGCCCGGCCCGGCACCTCGATCCGGGTCTCGCGGATCAGCAGCGGCTACTACCCGACCCACATGGGCCGCCCCTGACGGGTCCGCGCCGTCCCGCCGGTGCCCCGGGCCGCCGAGGCCCGCACACCGGTGGGACGGGGGAACCCCGCACGCAACGGGGCGCGCGTGGTGCGGCGGGGGCGCGCGCCAAGGGACCGGACCCCGGTGCCCGGAGGGGTGGACGCCGGCGCGCCGGGGGTCGTACGGGAATCGTCGCAGACCCCTGACCTGGGCACATGCCCCTGTCAAGCGGAACGGGAAACCGTCATGAGCGGGGCGGACGTGGAGGTATGGGGACCGGCGTGGCGGGGGTACCACCTCCGGTGGCGCCGGCTCGACCGACGGGGGCGCCGCCCGGGGCGAACGGCGCCGGGGAGGGCGAGAACATGGGGGCGTGCGTGATTGTCTGGGTCAATGGCACATTCGGGGCGGGCAAGACCAGCTCCTGCCGCGAACTGGTGGAGCTGCTGCCGGGCAGCATGATGTTCGATCCCGAGCTGGTGGGCTTCGGGCTGCGCGCGATGCTGCCCGCCGACCGGATGGCGGCGGTGTCGGACTTCCAGGACCTGCCCGCCTGGCGCCGGCTCGTCCCCGAGACGGCGGCGGCACTGCTCGGTGAGGTCCCCGGGCCGCTGGTGGTCCCGATGACACTGCTGCGGGAGGACTACCGGGACGAGATCTTCGGGTCGCTCGCCTCGCACGGCATCGTCGTGCACCACCTCGTCCTGGACCCTGAAGAAACGATCCTGCGCGAGCGCATCGCCCAGCGCGACGAATTCCCGGACGACCCGCAGCGCAGCGAGCAGGTCCGCCGCTGGTGCCTGGAACACCTGCCGCGCTACCGCGCCGCCCGCCGCTGGCTGCGCCGCGACGCCCGGCTCGTCGACACCTCCGGCCTCACCCCGCGCGAGACCGCCGTCCGGCTCGCCCGGCTGGTCGACGACGGCTCGGCCCGCTGCCCGATCGCGCAGACCCCCGACCCCACCGGGGACACCGTGGCCGCCGCCGTCCTGTTCTTCGACGAGCAGGACCGGGTGCTGCTCGTCGACCCCGTCTACAAACCCGACTGGGAGTTCCCCGGCGGCGTCGTCGAACGCGGCGAGGCACCCACCGACGCCGCCCTCAGGGAGACCGCCGAGGAACTCGGCCTGCGCCTCGACCCGGCGGCGCTGCGCCTGCTCGCCGTCGACTGGGAACCGCGCACCGGCCCGCGCCGGGGCGGGCTGCGCCTGGTCTACGACGGCGGGCTGCTGGACGCCACCGCCCGGCAGGGGCTGCGGCTCCAGCAGGAGGAACTGCGCGGCTGGCGGTTCGTCAGCCTGGAGGAGGCCGCCGGTCTGCTGCCCCCGGGCCGCCACCGGCGACTGGCGGCGGCGCTGGACGCCCGCCGCTGCGGGGAACTGCGCTACCTGGAGGCCGGACAGCGGGCCGGCCTGGGGTCGGCCCGCACCGCCGACGCGGCGTGAGCCCGGCTCCGGGGTGAGCCCCGTTCCGGCGCGCGCCCCGCGAACGCGCCGCGCGCCGGAGCCGGGCGCCGCAGACGGGCCCGGCCGGGCGGCGGCAGGATGAGGACATGCCGTTCACCCTGAGCCACCCGGCCGCCGTGCTGCCCCTGCTGCGCGCGGCGGGCCGGCGCGGGCCGCTGGTCGCGTCGGCGCTGGTCGCCGGCTCGCTGGCGCCCGACGTGCCGTTCTTCGCCGAGTCGCTGCTGCCCGGGGTGTACCGGCACGGCGCGCCGACCCACCGCTGGTGGGCGGTGCCGACGCTGGACGTGGCGCTCGCGGCCGCCCTGGTGGCGGGCTGGCACGGGCTGGTGCGCGGGCCGCTGGTCGCGCTGCTCCCGGACCGGTGGGCGGGCGCCGCCGAGGCGCTGACGGCCCGCCGGGCCGGCCGGGGACGGCCGTCGGGCGCGGACCTCGGACGGTTCGCGCTCTCGGCGGCGGTCGGCGCGGCGAGCCACGTCGGCTGGGACGGTTTCACCCATGCGGGGCGTTTCGGGTCCCGGCTGGTGCCGGCGCTGGAGCGGCCGGTGGCGGGCGGCCCGCCGCTGTACCAGGTGCTGCAGTACGGCAGCTCGGTGCCCGCGCTGGCCGCGGTGGCGGGGTACGCGGTGCGGGCGGCCCGGGCGGTGGAGCCGGTCCGCCCGGCCGACCGGCCGTCGCGGCGGGCCCGGCGGGCCGGTGCGGTGGTGCTGGGGGCGGCCACCGCGGCGGGGGCGGCGCACCGGCTGCTGCCGCTGCGCCGCGGGCCGCTCGCGGAGCTGTGCTTCGGGGCGGGGGCCGGGCTGGCGGTGGGCGCGGCCGGCTGGGCACTGGCCCGGGCGGCGGTGACGGGTGCGGCGGGCGTCGCGGGGGCGCGCCGAGGCACAGTGGGTGCGCGGGCGGCGCGCGGGCGACCGTAGGGCGCGCGGGGAGCGGTTCGCGCGGGCGTGCGGTGGTGCGTTGGTGCGCTGGTGCCGGCGTGCGGTGCTACGGGGCGGGCCGCGCCGTCCTGGACGGCGCGGCCCGGTGCCGGGGCGTCAGACGGAGCGCAGCTCGGCGTAGCGGCGCAGGAACAGCGCCTCGGTGAGGGCCATCCGCTCCAGCTCCAGCGGGTCGACGCTCTCGTTGACCGCGTGGATCTGGGTGGTCGGCTCCTCGACGCCGATCAGGATGATCTCGGCCTGCGGGTAGAGGGTGCGCAGCGTGTTGCAGAGCGGGATCGAGCCGCCCTCGCCGGAGGCCACCATCGGGGTGCCGAAGGCCTCGGCCATCGCCTCGCCCATCGCCTCGTAGGCCGGTCCGGAGGTGTCGGCGCTGAACGCCGCGCCGTTGCCCTGCCGCTCCACGGTGATCTGCGCGCCGAAC
Organism: Kitasatospora sp. NPDC058032; assembly: GCF_042885845.1. Lineage (NCBI taxonomy): Bacteria > Bacillati > Actinomycetota > Actinomycetes > Kitasatosporales > Streptomycetaceae > Kitasatospora > Kitasatospora sp. NPDC058032. The sequence continues at coordinate 5,568 of NZ_JBHVRK010000036.1, forward strand.
GGCACCCTGCTCTCCAGGTGGGCGACCAGCGCCTCCTGGGCGGCCGCGGTGTCCATGCCCGGCGGCACCCGCAGGCTGACCGAGGCCTTGGCGGACGCCTGCACGGAGGAGGTCGCGCCGATCACCGGCGGGGCGTCGATGCCGAGCACGGTGACCGAGGGGCGGGCCCAGAGCCGGTCGGCGACGGTGCCGGTACCGGTCAGCGCGACGCCGTCCAGCACCTTGGCGTCGGCGCGGAACTGCTCGTCGGGGTACTGCACCCCGCTCCAGGACTGGTCGGCGGCCAGGCCGGCCACCGCGACGTCGCCGTTCTCGTCGTGCAGCGAGGCGAGCACCTTGACCAGCGCCTGCAGGGCGTCCGGGGCGGCGCCGCCGAAGGCGCCGGAGTGCAGGTTGCCCGCCAGCGTGCGGACCGAGACGTCGACCACCGTCATGCCGCGCAGCGAGGCGGTGACGGTCGGCAGGCCGGGGGCGAAGTTGCCGGTGTCGCCGATCACGATGGCGTCGGCGGTGAGCAGCTCGGGGTGGGCCTCGGCGTAGCGCTCCAGACCGCCGGTGCCCTGCTCCTCCGAGCCCTCGACGATGACCTTCAGCCCGACCGGGTAGCCGCCGTCCACCTGGCGCAGCGCCCGAAGGGCCGTCAGGTGCATCAGGATGTTGCCCTTGCAGTCGGCGGCGCCGCGCCCGTACCAGCGGCCGTCGCGCTCGGTGAGCTCGAAGGCGGGGCTGAGCCAGGCGTCCTCGTCGAGCGGCGGCTGGACGTCGTAGTGCGAGTAGAGCAGCACGGTCGGGGCTCCGGCCGGGCCGGGGAGCTCGCCGTAGACGGACTGGGTGCCGTCGGGGGTGTCCAGCAGCCGGATGTTCGTCAGGCCCTCGGCGGCGAAGGCGTCGGCGACCCAGCGGGCGGCCTTCTCGCACTCCTCGACCGGGAACTGGCGCGGGTCGGCGACCGAGGGGAAGGCGACCAGGTCGGCGAGGTCGGCGCGGGCGCGGTCCATGAGGGACCGGACGGCGTCGGCCAGGGGCTGCTGCGGCTGCGGCATCGGGTGCTCCGGGGAGGGCTGGTCCGTCCGAGGGGGTGGTGCGGGCGAACGGCGTTGACGGTGGGTGATGCCGATCATAGGCGGCGCGCGGCGGTGGCCCGCGGGGGAGTGCCGCCCGGTGCCGCCCGGTGCGGTCGGGTGAGGTCGGGTGCGGTCGGCCGACCGTGCCCGACCGGCTGCGCCCGACCGGCGATTCGGTCGCCCGTTCGGGGCGGTGCGGCCGACGGCGGCGGGGGTGGCCGCATAGGATTGCTGCCCGTGACTGACTCCGGAAGCCCCGATTCTCGTAGCCCGCTCGACGCCGAGGCCGGCGGGCCGGACCGGCAGGGCCCGCTGGACGGCGTCTGGGACGTCGTCGTGGTCGGCGCCGGGCCGGCAGGCTCCTCCGCCGCGCACGCCGCGGCCGTGCAGGGCCGGCGCGTGCTGTTGCTCGACAAGGCCGAGCACCCCCGGTACAAGACCTGCGGCGGAGGCATCATCGGCCCCTCCCGGGACAGCCTCCCGCCGGACTTCAGGCTGCCGCTCCAGGACCGGGTGCACGCCGTCACCTTCGCGTACAGCGGCCGGTTCACCCGGACCAGGCGCTCCCGGCGGATGTTGTTCGGTCTGGTCAACCGGGACGAGTTCGACCTGCGCCTGGTCCAGGCGGCCAAGCAGGCCGGGGCGGTGCTGGTCACCGGAGTGACCGTCACCGGGGTGGAGCAGCGCGGCGGCGAGCACCGGACGGCGCTGGTCACCGCCTCCGACGGGCGCACCTTCGAGGCGCGCGCGGTGGTCGGCGCGGACGGCAGCGCGAGCCGGATCGGCCGGCACGTCGGCGTCTCCTTCGACCAGATCGACCTCGGTCTGGAGGCGGAGATCCCCGTGCCGGCGGACGTCGCGGCCGACTGGGCGGGCCGGATCCACCTCGACTGGGGTCCGCTGCCCGGCAGTTACGGCTGGGTGTTCCCGAAGACCGAGTCCGGCAGCCTGACCGTCGGGGTGATCTCGGCGCGCGGCGACGGCGAGCGGACCAAGCAGTACCTGGCCGACTACATCCGGCGGCTGGGCCTGTCCGGGTTCCCGCCGAGCGTGGAGTCCGGGCACCTGACCCGCTGCCGGGCCGAGGACTCGCCGCTGTCGCGCGGCCGGGTCCTGGTGGCCGGCGACGCGGCCGGGCTGCTGGAGCCGTGGACCCGCGAGGGCATCTCCTACGCGCTGCGCTCGGGCCGGCTGGCCGGAGAATGGGCGGTCAAGGTGGCCGAGGCGGGCACGGCGGCGCAGGTCCGGCGCGAGGCGCTGAACTACGCCTTCGCGATCAAGGCGGGCCTGGGGGTGGAGATGCGGGCCGGCAAGCAGATGCTGAACGCGTTCGAGCGCCGGCCGTACCTGTTCCACGCGGCGGTCTGCCTGGTCGACCCGGCGTGGCGGGCGTTCGCCCGCACCACCCAGGGGCACCTGACCTTCGCCCAGGTGCTGCGGCAGTACCGCTCGGCCCGCCGGCTGGCCGCCCTGGCCTCGCGCTGAACCGGCGGCGGCGCACGACGTGACGCCGGGTCCGGCGGGGCTGGTACCCCGCCGGACCCGGCGTGCGCGCGGCGCAGGTGCTACTTGAGGCCGCCGTCGACGGCGTTGATCAGGGTGCCGCCCGGGGTGTCACCGGTCATGTCCCAGATCATCGCGCCGAGCAGGCCCTTGGACTTCAGCCAGGCCGTCTTCTTGCCGATCGACCAGGCGTCGTCGAAGGTCCACCACTGTCCGCCCGCGCCGGTGTAGCCGTAGGTGGCCACCGACTGTTCGTCGTGGTAGACGGAGAGGCTGGGGAAGGTGGTGATCAGGTTGTTGTACCCGCGGGTGCCGGCCTCCTCGGCGAACTGGCCGGGGGCCGCGCCGGTCGCGCTCTGCCACTCGCCCTTGACGCCGCCGTCCGCGACGCCCTGCCAGCCGCGGCCGTAGAAGGCCAGGCCGATGGTGAGCTTGCGCGGGTTGACCCCGGCGTCCAGGTAGGGCTTGACGGCCCCCTCGACGCTGAAGTGGGTGGTGTACGGGTCCTGGGCGTCCACGTAGAGGTTGCCCTGGTGGCCGGTGCGGTTGGGCTCCCACGAGTTGTCGCTGCCGGCGCCGTGGAAGTCGTAGCCCTGGATGTTGGCGATGTCCAGGTAGTTGAAGATCTTCGAGAGGTCCCAGCCCTGGTTGATCTTGACCGGGTCGGCCGGGGTGAAGGCGGTCAGCAGCTTGTGCGAGCCGCCGAGCGCGTCCAGCTGCTTGCGGAACTCGGCGAGCAGCGCGGTCAGGTTGTCCTTGTCGTTGGCGCTGTAGTGGTTGCCGGCGTGGCCGTCGGGGGAGCCGGGCCACTCCCAGTCGATGTCGATGCCGTCGAAGATGCCGGCCGCGACGCCGTCGCCGCCCGCGCCGTTGTAGGCCGGCAGGTTGCCCTTGATCCAGATGTCGAGGCAGGACTTGACGAACTTCTGCCGGGACGCGTCGGTGGCCGCCACGTCGGAGAAGTACTTGGAGAAGGTCCAGCCGCCGAGCGAGGCGACGACCTTCAGGTTCGGGTACTTGGCCTTGAGCTTCTTCAGCTGGTTGAAGTTGCCGCGCAGCTTGCCCCAGCCGTCGTCGGCCACGCCGTCGACCGACTGGGCGGCGCTCATCGGGCGGGCGTAGTCGGCGTCGGCGTCACCCGCGCCGGTGCCCTGGTCGGGGTCCTGCGGGTTGGACGTGGTGCCCTTGGTGACGCCCGCCAGGCAGGTGAGGTTGACCGGGTCGATGTTCTCGAAGGCGTAGTTGATGACGTCGAGCTTGGCGGCGCTGCCCGAGGTGTCGAGGTTCTTCACGAAGTACTGGCGTCCGTAGATGCCCCACTGGGTGAAGTAGCCGACCCGGGCGTACTTGCCGGCGCCGACCAGGTCGGAGGTGGTGACCTTCAGCGGGGTGGAGGCGGGGGAGGCGTTGTCGGCGCCGTCCCGGGCCTTGACGGTGAAGGTGTAGGAGGTGGACGGGGAGAGGCCGCTCACGGTGGCGGTCAGGGTGGAGCCGGTCACCGTGCGCACCAGGGTGCCGTCCTGGTAGACGTCGTACGCGGCGACCTTCAGGTTGTCGGTGGCGGCGTTCCAGGCCAGCGTGACGTCGCTCGAACCCACGGCGGTGGTGCGGAGGTTGGTGGGCGCGGTGGGCGGCACCTGGTCGGTGGACGGGTCGAAGGTGGAGGCGGTGACCGACGCGCTCGCCGGACCGAGGTTGCCGCGGGTGTCCTTGGCGCGGACGGTCAGGGTGTAGCTGGTCGCCGGGGTCAGCCCGGTGACCACCGTGTCGGTGGTGGTGCTGCTGCCGACCACGGTGCTGCCGTTCAGCACGTCGTAGGAGGCGACCGGGAAGTCGCCGCCGGTCGCGGCCGGCCACTTCAGCGCGAGCGTGTGGGCCGTCGAGTCGGTCACCGTCGGGGTGCCCGGGGCGGACGGCAGGACGTCCGAACTGCCGTCGCACTTGTCGCCGTTGATCCGGCAGCCGGTCGGGGTGCCGACCGGGCCGTTGGCGACGAACCAGAAGCTGTACGGCTCGGTCGTCTTCCCCGCGGGGACGTTGGCGTTGTAGAACGCGGCGACGGCGGTGACGTGGCTGCCGTTGACCGTCGCGGTGCCGTTGTAGCTGTTCTGGATGGTCACACCGGCCGGGAGGTCGAACTCCAGGGTCCAGCCGTTGACGGCGGTGGTGTTGTCGTTCTTGACGATGTAGGTGCCCTTCCACCAGGAGCCGTTGTTCTCGCTGGTGAAGGCGGCGGTGAGCTTGCCGGCCGCGGTGGCGGGGGTGGCCAGTGCGGTGATCGCGGCCAGCGGGAGGAGCAGGACGGAGAGCAGCGCGAGCACTCGGTGGCGCGTTCGACGCGCCCGGGTTCGAACGGACATGGTTCTCCCTGCGACTGTGGGGGTTGGACAGGGTGGCGCAGAACCGTACGTGGTGCGGGGAGCGTTCGATGCCCGCGCCGTGGGGAGACGGGGGCATGGGCACTGTAGGAGGTACAGACCAATGCGTCAACAGGTCTGTACCACTGGTCAGTTGGCGGGAAACCGGCGGCGGCCGGGATCGTCACCCGCCGTGGCGGCCGGGAGGCTCACCTGCCGTGGCGGCCGGGAGGCTCACCTGCTGTGGCGGCCGGGAGGCTCACCCGCCGTGGCGGCCGGGGCCGGACAGCTCGTCGCCCAGCGGGCGGAAGTCCGGCCACGGGACGGCCGGGCGGGGCGTCAGGAAGTCCGGGATCCAGCGGTTGGCGGCGACCACCGAGAGCAGCAGCGAGGAGTCCAGCCGCTCGAAGGCGGGCCGCAGCCGCTCGAAGGCCGCGGACTGCAGCGGGTAGCAGCCCGGATGGGTCCACATCCGCAGACTGAGCGCGGCCTCCTGGATCGGCGAGCAGGCGAACCAGGTGGTGGCGAGATCCGCCAGACCGAGCTTGAACCGGTGCACGCAGCCCCCACCGCCCCCTCCGGATATTTGAGGCAGAGCCTCAATCAGTACGCCCCGGCGGCGGTTCCGGGGTGGGATCGTGGGCATGGCCACCACCCCACCGGCGGCGAACGCCGCACCGAGCCCCGCGCCGCCCGCGACCCGGACCTCCCGACTGCTGCACCCCGACCCGACGGTGCGCCGGCTCGCCCGGATCACCCTGCTCAACACCCTCGGCAGCGGCCTCTCGCTCTCCGTCGGGGTGCTCTTCTTCACCCGCTACCTCGGCCTGAGCGCGGCGCAGCTCGGCCTCGCGCTCACCGCAGCCGGGCTCTGCGGCGTCGTCGCGAGCGTCCCCGCCGGGCGGGCCGCCGACCACTGGGGGAGCCGGTCGATCCTGGTGGTGCTGGTCGCGCTCACCGGTCTCGGCACCGCCGGCTACACCCTGGTCGGCGGCTACCCGGCGTTCCTGGCGATCGCCTGCCTGGTCGCCGCCGCCGACCGGGGCGCCGCCGCGGTGCGCAACGCGCTCTACGCCGAGGTGCTGCCCGCCGACAAGCGGGTCGCGGGCCGGGCCTACCTGCGGGTGGTGACCAACGTCGGGCTCGGACTCGGCACCGGCGTCGGCGCCGTCGCGCTCCAGATCGACTCCCGCACCGGCTACCTGGCGGTGATCCTGGCCGACGCGGCCTCCTACCTGGTGGTCGCCGCGATGTTCCACCGGCTCCCGGCGCCGGGACCGGGCGCGGGATCAGCAGCCCGGGCGGGGGCGGGGGCGGACGGTGCGCGGGGGACGCGGACGGAGCGGGATCCGGAGCGGCGGCCGGCCCGGGAGCCCAACCCGGCGCTGCGGGACGGGCCGTTCCTGCTGGTGACCGCGCTCAGCGCGGTGCTCGGCCTGCAGTTCGCGATGCTGGAGGTCGGCGTGCCGCTGTGGATCGTCCAGCAGACCGACGCGCCCCGGATCACCGTGGCCGCCACCCTGGCCGTCAACACCGTGCTGGTCGTCGCGTTCCAGGTCCGCGCCACCCGCGGCACCGAGCACCCGGCCGCCGCCGCGCGCGCCTGCGGCCGGGCCGGACTGATCCTGGCCGCCGCCTGCCTGGTGATCGCCCTCGCCCACGGAGCGCCCGCCGCGCTCGCCGCCGTGGTGGTGCTCACCGGCGTCGCGCTCCAGGCGGTCGGCGAGGTCCTCGGCCAGGCCGGCACCTGGGCGCTCAGCTACGACCTGGCCGGCGAGCGCGCCCACGGCGCCTATCAGGGCGTCTTCAACGCGGGCAACGCGGCTGCCCTGATGATCGGACCGGCCGTCGTCTCGACCGCCGTCATCGGCCACGGCCTGGCCGGCTGGGCCGCCCTCGGTGCCCTGCTCGCCGCCGCCGGCCTCGCGATGGGCCCCGCCGTCCGGTGGGCCGGACGACGGGGCGCGATCACAACGGTCTGAACCCCGGAAGGCTACTCCGGGACCACCGCGAAGGCTTCGATCTCCATCAGCACCTCCGGCAGGAACAGCGCCGCGACCTGCACCGCGGAGGAGGCCGGCAGCGGCAGGTCACCCAGCGCCTCGTTGCGCGCCTCCCGGACGGCGGGCATGTACGCCATGTCGGTGACGAAGTACGTCAGCTTGACGACGTGCGAGAAGTCCGCCCCCGCCGCCGCCAGACACCGCCGCAGGTTCTCGAACACCTGCCGCGCCTGCGCCCCCGGGTCCCCCTCCCCGACCAGCCGCCGCTCCTCGTCGAACGCCACCTGCCCCGACACCGTCACCAGCCGCCCGCTCCCACTGACGACCTGCGTGTACCCCGTCCCCGGAGCGACCCCGGGCGGCTCGGCGATGTGAGTGAGAGGAGCGGCGTTCCGCTGCGATTCCATGGTCATAAGACCATCGTGGTCGACGCCCCACGCACCGCACCAGGCGTTTACTGTCGGTATGCCGGCCCCGCACCTGCGGTGACGAGACCGTCCGGCCAGGAGGAGAGCAACTCGTGAGCACGGCCCCCCACATTCCCGGCGACTACAGCACGGTGAGCGATCCCGAACGGGCGCTGAAGTACGCGATCCAGCACGTCGCGGGCGACCGCGCCGAGATCATCGAGGGAGTCATCACACCGATGTCGCCGTCGTGGGCGCACGAGAGCGCCGCCGAGGTCATCCGCCGGCAGCTGACACCCCGCCTGGAGGAGCTGGGGCTGGTGTCCGGCTCCGGCAACCTCGACCTGCCCGGATCGGAGAACTGGTACGTCCCCGACCTCGCGGTCGTTCCGGCCGACCTCGCCGCCAAGACGGAGGGGGCGCTCCTCCCGGACCGGACGCTGCTGGTGATGGAGGTCGGCTCGCCGTCGAACGGGGAGACCGACCGGACCGTCAAGCGCCGCCGCTACGGCCAGTACGGGGCGCCGCTCTACCTCCTGGTCGACCGCCAGGCCCGCACCTGCACGCTGTTCAGCGAACCCACCCGGCTCGGCTACGCCGTCGAGGACGGGCCGCACCCGTTCGGGGCGCCGGTCGGGCTGCCGGAGCCGTTCGGCCTCGACCTCGACACCTCGCGGCTCTGATCCGCCCCGGCCGTCCGAAGGGGCTGGTCCGGAGAAGGGCGGGCATGTCACAGTCGTCCGGGCGCCCGTGGCTCACCGGAGGCGGGCCGTCCGTTCCGACCCACCCTCAGCCGGAAAGCAGGACCGCACCGATGACCAGCGAAGCGCCCCTCGTCCGCGTCACCACCGAGGACGCCGTCACCACCCTGACGCTCGACTCGCCGCACAACCGCAACGCGCTCTCCACCCGGCTGATGGCCGAGCTGACCGCCGGCCTCGCTGCGGCGGCGGCCGACCCGCAGGTGCGCGCGGTCGTGCTGACCCACACGGGCAAGGTGTTCTGCGCCGGGGCGGACCTCTCGGAGGCGACCGGCGCCGACCCGACGGTCGGACCGCGCGGGCTGGTCGACCTCCAGCGGGCCATCGTCGACTGCGCCAAGCCGGTCATCGCCGTGATCAATGGACACGCCCGGGCCGGCGGGCTCGGACTGCTCGGCGCCGCCGACCTCGCGCTCGCCGGACCGGCCGCCACCTTCGCGTTCACCGAGGTCCGGCTCGGGCTCGCGCCGGCCGTCATCTCGCTGCCGCTGCGCCCCAAGCTGGACCCGCGCGCGGCCTCCCGCTACTACCTGACCGGCGAGGTCTTCGACGCGGCCGAGGCCGCCCGGATCGGCCTGATCACCCAGGCCGTCGACGCGCCGGAGGCGGCCGAGGTCGCGCTCAAGGGCCTGCTGGACGCCCTGCGGCTGGGTTCGCCGCAGGGCCTCGCGCAGTCCAAGCGGCTCGCCAACGCCGAGGTGGTGCGCTCCTTCGAGCGGGACGCCGACGAGCTGGTGGAGCTGTCGGCGCGGCTGTTCGGCTCGGAGGAGGCGCAGGAGGGCATGCGCTCGTTCCTGGAGAAGCGCCCGGCGCGCTGGGTGCGCTGACGCGCCCCGCAGGCCCGCCGGGCGCCGGGGGCGTCAGCCGATGGTGGCGGTCTCGCGCCACAGGTCGAGCAGTGTCTCGTCCCCGGCGCCGACCACCCGCCCGGTGCCGGCCGGCAGACGGTTCCAGAGCAGCAGGTAGAGGTCGCGGGCCGGGCCGGTGAGCGTCAGGTCGGCCGGGCGCTCGGCCTGCTCGGTCCGCTCGACGGCGAGCGGCTGCGGACCGATGGTCAGCAGCCAGCGGCCGGGGCCGTCGCTCGCGCTGACCTGCAGCGTCCGCGGCCGCTCGCTGCGGACCTTGGAACGGCCGAGGGTGAGGAAGCCGACCAGCAGCTCGTCGATGCCGTCCTGGGAGAACTCGGGGTCGGTGTGCGGGCCCTCGGTTCCGGCTGCCGCGTCGGCGTCGATCCGGTGCACGGCCGTCTCGTGCGCCTGGCGGCGGGCCCAGAACGCGAGCGGGCTGGACTCCGGGAGGAAGCTCCAGCAGTCCAGGTCGGCCGGGGCGGCGGTGAGCGCGTCCAGCAGTGCGGCGTGGCCGGTGCGGAACCACTCGACCAGGTCGGCGTCGTCCGGCTCCGGCCCCCAGACGGCCCGCTGGCGCTCGGCGTCCATCGGGGCGGGCAGCCGGTCCCGGACGGTGGTCGTCGCCCAGCGGTGGACCTGTCCGGTGTGCAGGACGAGGTCGCGCAGCTGCCACCGCGGGCAGGTCGGGACGGGGGCGGTGAGGTCGGTGCGGGCGGCGGCGTCCGCGAGCAGGGTGCCCTCGCGGCGAAGCGCGTCGAGGTGCGCGGTGATCTCCATGGCTGTGAGTCTGTCAGCAGTGGCGGTCTTCGGACACCGTTTTCCGAACAGGTTTTCGAGATATCGGGCAGAGTGCCGCGGCCGGTCGACGGCTCTCCGGGGCGGTCTCGGCGGGGGTGTGTGACCTTGGCCGCCCTGTCGCCGGGCGGGCCCTACGGGCCGGTAACGTGAGCGCATGTCGATCACGCGTTCCCTGTTCAGCGCCGCCCGGGCCGGCGGCCGGCGGGCCACGGGCCGGCTCGTCCACCGGGGCTGGCAGTGGGTGCAGCGGGCGGGCGCGGTGTCCAGCGAGAACCCCGGGCCGTACCGGTTCGGCGAGTTGGGCGCGGGGACGAAGCTGACCTTCCCGCTCGGCGCGGTCTTCAACGAGCAGTGGATCACCATCGGACCGTTCTCGATCATCGGCGAACGGGTGACCATCAGTGCGGGCTTCCTGCCCGGGCTGGACCTCGGCCCCGATCCGATCGTGCGGATCGGCGGCGGCTGCGTGATCGGCCGGGACAGCCACATCGTCGGCCACCAGTCGATCGTGCTCGGCGACGACGTGTGGACCGGCCCCGGCGTCTACATATCCGACCAGGCGCACGAGTACCGGGCCACCGACCTGCCGATCGGCAAGCAGTGGCCGCGCAACGAGCCGGTCGAGATCGGCTCCGGCAGCTGGATCGGCACCGGCGCGGTGATCCTGCCCGGCGCCCGGCTGGGCCGCAACGTGGTCGTCGCGGCCGGCTCGGTGGTGCGCGGCGAGGTGCCCGACCACACGGTGGTCGCGGGCGCCCCGGCCAAGGCGGTCCGCCGGTGGACGGCCGAGGAAGGCTGGCAGCCGCCGTTCCGCACCGAGCCGCCGCGGCCGCTGCCGGACGACGTGACGGCCGCGCAGCTGCGGGCGCTGGGCGGGTGGGACCTGCGGCTGCCGGACGAGCCGGGGGCCTGACCCGGGCCCGGGGCTCGGGTGCCGCCGGTGGAATTCGTGGTGCCCGGGATCAAGCACCTGGTCACCGGATCGAGCAGCTGTTCAAGCGACCCGGCGTCCGCGGCCGTCAGCCCCGCGTCGGACTGCGGAAGGTGAGGGCGGCGGTGGTGCCCTCGGGGTGCAGGGTGTGGGTGGCCGGGGTGGTGAGGAGGGCGGCGTCGTAGCGGGCGAGGGCGGCGCCGTCGAGGGTCGCGGTGCCGGAGAGGCAGACCAGCAGCACGGTGGCGTCGGCCGGGACGACGATCGGGCCGGGCCGCTCGGTGAGGACGAGGTCGGCGGTGGCGTGGCCGCGACGGGTCATCACGTTGAAGTCGACGAGCGGGCCGCCGAGCAGCCGGCAGTTGGTGGCCGCGTCGCCGGAGAAGGCGAACGGGCGGAACGGCGCGTCGACGAGGTGCTCGGTGCCGTCGACGGTCAGCGCCATGCCCGGGCCCTCGACCACGGTGATCACCCGGTCGACGCCGGGGAACGCGGAGAACGGCCCGGCGGTGGCGACGTCGGCGAGACTGACCCGCCACCGGAAGTCGTCCGGCCCGCCGGCCGCGGGCTCCCCGGCGACCTCCCTGGTCACCCCGCCCCCGTTGCGCCACGCCGTGGCCGGCCGCTCGGCGGCGCGCAGGAACCGGACCGGAGCCGTGGTGTTCGTCATGGCGTGATCCTCGCACGACGGCCGGTGGGGGCGGGGTGACGGTTCAGCGGGGACGGCGGCGGGCGGTCAGGGGGAGGACGGCGGCGACGGTCGCGGTGGCGGCGACCGTGGTCAGGGCGAGCGGCAGGCTGGTCGCGTCGGCGAGGAAGCCGATCACCGGTGGGCCGATCAGCATGCCGGCGTAGCCGAGCGTCGAGGCGAGGGCGACGGCCTGCGGACCGCCGGCGGCACCGGCCTGGGCGATGGCGAGCGGGAAGATGTTGGCCAGGCCGAGCCCGACCAGCACGAACCCGGCCACGGCCAGCGGCACCAGCGGCGCGAGCGCCGCCAGCAGCATCCCGGCCGCCGCGGTGAGACCGCCGAGGACCATCACCCGGTGCTGGCCCAGGCGCAGCGAGAGCCAGGTGCCGCCGACCCGCCCGGTGGTCATGGCGAGCGCGTAGGCCGCGTAGCCGGCGGCGGCCACCCGGGCGCCGGCGTGGACGTCGTCGGTGAGGTGCAGGGTGGTCCAGTCGGCGACGGCGCCCTCGCCGTACGCGGTGCACAGGGCGGTGAGGCCGAGCAGGAGGACCAGCATCCGGCCGGCGGCGGGCGCGGAGGACGAGCAGGAGGAGTGGGAGGAAGGGGTCGTGGCGAACGGTCGCGGCGCCGGGCTGCGCAGCAGCGCGACGCCCGCGGCCACGGTGACCAGGAGTCCGGCCAGTCCGGCCAGCGCGAGCCACTGCGCGGCCGTGAGCGGGCCGGCGAGCAGGCCGCCGACGCCCGCCCCGAGCAGGCCGCCGAGACTGTACCCGGCGTGGAAGCTGGGCATGACCGGGCGGCCGAGTTCGCCGACGATCTCGACGGCGGCGCTGTTCATGGCCACGTTGGCCCCGCCGTAGCCGGCGCCGAAGAGCAGCAGGACGCCGCCGAGCGCGGTCACCGAGTGGGTGTGCGCGGGCAGCGGGACGGAGAGCGCGAGCAGGGCGAGCGAGGCGACGGTGACCGGCCGGGAGCCGTAGCGCAGGCAGAGCCGGCCGACGACCGGCATGGTGGCGACGGCGCCCGCCGAGACGCAGAGCAGGGCGAGTCCGAGGGCGCTGTGCGAGGCGCCGACCTGGCTGCGGACGTCCGGGATGCGCACCACCCAGGCGGCGAAGAGCAGGCCGTCCACGGCGAAGAAGGCGGTGAGGGCGAGCCGGGCGGTGCCCCAGGAGGCAAAGGGGTGCGCGGACGGGCTGGGGGATTTCGCGCAGATGCTGCGAGACTGGGAGGATGCTCGGCCGGTGGGGCCGGAGGGACGGATTTTGTTTCGGAGCGGCACAAAGTAACAATAGGTCCGTGCAGCTCACACCTTCAAGCCCGAAGCCCGGGACCGGGGCCGACCACGACGCGCAGCGCGACGCCCACCGCCGCGCGGCCCCCGACCGGGGGCGGACGCTGCTCGGCCCCGCACTGCAGCTGATCCACACCGGCCAGGCCCCGACCCGCTCGGCGCTCACCCGCGCGCTCGACGTCACCCGGGCCACCGCCGGCGCCGTCACCGCCGAACTGGAGGCGCTCGGCCTGATCACGGTCGACTCCCGCCCGGCCGGCGGCGGCCGCGGGCGCCCCTCGCACCGGCTCGCCATCGACCCCGCCGGCCCGGTGGTGGTCGCCGGGCAGATCCACGCCGACGGCCTGAGCGTCACCCTGGCCGGCCTCGGCGGCCTGCTCGACCCGCCGGTCCACCTGCCGCTGCCCGCCGCCACCGACCCGGTGCGGATGCTGCGCGCCGTCGCCCAGGCGGGCGCCGAACTCGCCCGCGGCACCGAGCGGCGCTGCCTCGGCGCGGCGCTCGCGCTGCCCAACCCGGTCACCGAGCCGGACGGCACCGCGCTGGCCGCGCTGCACTTCGCCTGGCCCAGCGGCACGCCCGTCGCCGATCTCTACGACGTGGAGGTGGGCCGCGCCGACCACGGGCCGCACGCGCTCGACCCGCTGCCCACCGCGATCGCCAACGACGCCAACCTGGCGGCGCTCGCCGAGTACCGGCACGGCGCCGGCCGCGGCGCGCGGCACCTGCTGCTGGTCACCTCCGGCCACCGCGGCGTCGGCGGGGCGCTGGTGATCGACGGGCGGCTGCACACCGGCAGCGCCGGACTCGCCCTGGAGGTCGGCCACCTGACCGTCGACCCGCAGGGCCGGCCCTGCGGCTGCGGCAACCGCGGCTGCCTCAACTCGGAGACCGACCCGGACGCGCTGTTCGCCGCCGCCGGACTGACCCCGGACCCGGACCGGCCGCTGCTCGACCAGGCCGGCGAACTCTGCCGGGCCGCCGCCACCGACGAGCGGGCCCGGGCGGCCGTCGAGCACGTCATCGACCGGCTCGGCCTCGGCCTGGCCGGGGTGGCCAACATCCTCAATCCGGACCGGGTGGTGCTCAGCGGGCTGCACCTGGACCTGCTGGAGGCCGCGCCGGACCGGCTGCGCGCGGTCGTCGCGGAGCGCAGCCTGTGGGGGCGCAGCGGGCGGGTGCCGATCGTCGGCGCGGAGCTGGAGCACAGCGCGCTCGCCGGGGCGGCCGAGCTGGGCTGGCTGCCGTACCTGGCGGACCCGCAGTCGGTGGCCAGCGGGTGGGTGGGGCGGTAGCGGGCGCGCAGTGGGGCGATAAGCGGAGCCTAGAGGTTCGGATAATGTTACTTATCGTGACACCCGTACACTCGTAGTGAGCATAGGAGGGGGGCTTCCAGGGGGACTCGCACGAGGAGAGTGGCATGGGGACCGAACCGACCGTGGACCAAGGCATCGAACGGGACGCCGAGCGGGGCATGGAACCGACCGTCGACGCGGACCGCTCCGACCCGGAGTACCGGCGCTGGCTCAAGGACGCGGTCCGCAAGGTCCAGGCGGACGCCAACCGCTCGGCCGACACCCACCTGCTGCGCTTCCCGCTCCCGGCGGAATGGGGCATCGACCTCTACCTCAAGGACGAGTCCACCCACCCCACCGGCTCGCTCAAGCACCGGCTGGCCCGCTCACTGTTCCTCTACGGGCTCTGCAACGGCTGGATCCGCCCCGGCAAGCCGGTCATCGAGGCGTCCAGCGGCTCCACGGCCGTCTCCGAGGCCTACTTCGCCCAGCTGATCGGGGTGCCGTTCATCGCCGTGATGGCCAAGTCCACCAGCCAGGCCAAGATCGACCTGATCGAGTTCCACGGCGGCGAGTGCCACCTGGTGGACCGGCCCGGCGAGGTGTACGAGGCCTCGGCCCGGCTCGCCGAGGAGACCGGCGGCCACTACATGGACCAGTTCACCTACGCCGAGCGGGCCACCGACTGGCGCGGCAACAACAACATCGCCGAGTCGGTCTTCGCCCAGCTGCGCCTCGAACCGCACCCCGAGCCGGCCTGGATCGTGGCCACCGCCGGGACCGGCGGCACCTCGGCGACCATCGCCCGGTACGTCCACTACATGCAGTACGACACCCGGATCTGCGTCGCGGACCCGGAGAACTCCTGTTTCTTCGACGGCTGGGTGCACGACGACCCGGACGCGGTGTGCGACCGCGGTTCGCGGATCGAGGGGATCGGCCGGCCCCGGATGGAGCCGAGCTTCGTGCCCGGGGCGATCGACCGGATGATGAAGGTTCCGGACGCCGCCTCGGTCGCCGCCGTGCGGGTGCTGGACCGGGTGCTCGGCCGGAAGGCGGGCGCGTCCACCGGGACCGGGCTGTGGAGCGCGCTGCGGATCGTCGCGCAGATGCGGGCGGCGGGGGAGCGCGGCAGCGTGGTCACCCTGATCTGCGACCCGGGTGACCGCTACCTCGACAAGTACTACTCGGACGAGTGGCTGGCGGGCGAGCGGATCGACATCGCGCCCTACCTGGCCGCCCTGGAGTCCTTCCTGGCCGGCGGCGCCTGGGCGGGCTGACGGTGCCTGGGCGGGCTGACGGGCCGGCGGGCCGTCCGGTCCTGGGGTCAGGACGAGGTGGACCGGCGCTCGGTGAGGAGCAGGGCGCCGGTCGCCGCGACCGCCACCGCCGTGGCACCGTGGATGCCGAACGCGGCGACCGCCGAACCGTGGTGGGTGAGCACGGTGATCGCGTCGCCCAGCGGGATGAGCGCGTCGACCAGCAGCAGCCGGCCGAGCGCCCGACGGTGACCGGTGCCGAGCAGGACCAGCACGGTGATGCCGGAGGCGAGGTCCCGGATGCCCTTCGCGTCGAGGAAGGCGGCGGCCCCGCCGTGCGGCCACTCGGGCAGTCCGAAGCCGGAGGCGGTGCTCTCGGGGGCGAGGAGGTAGTTGACGCCGACGTATCCGATGCCGAGCGCGAGCAGCACGGCGAGGACGGTGGCGACGCGCCCGCGGACGGTGGTGGAGGTGATGGCGGTGGTGTTCGGGGTGGCGGTGACGGTGCCGGTGCCGGACATGATGAGTCCCCTCAATTCCATATTGATCGCTAGAAGTTCTAGCGGTGCTAGGTAGCTGATGGAACGTTAGTGCGAGCGTCGCTCGAATGTCTAGCACTGCTAGGATATTTGGCGTGACAGTCCACGCCCGCCGCGAGCGCGAACGCGCCGAACGGCATCAACTGATCATCAGGACCGCCCGTGACCTCGCCGAGGACGAAGGCTGGGAGGCGGTGACGGTCCGCCGGCTCGCCGCGCTGATCGAGTACAGCCAGCCCGTCCTCTACAGCCACTTCGCCAACCGGGACGCCATCGTCGCAGCCGTCGCCGTGGAGGGCTTCGAGGAACTCGCCGGGGAACTGCGGGAAGCGCCCCGCAACGCCGAAGGACCGGTCGAGGCGTTCACCGCCGTCGTCGGCGCCTACGCGAGGTTCGCGGCGACCTACCCCGCCCTCTACGACGCCATGTTCACCCTCGCCACCGGCCTCCCGTTCGGCCGGCCCGAGGCCCCCGCTCCGCTCAAGGAGGCCTTCGCCGCCCTGGCCGCCCCGGTTGCCGAGGTGTCCGGCCCCCACGACCCGGACACCTTCACCGAGGTCGTCTGGACCGCCCTGCACGGCCTGGTCACCCTCACCCGCAGCGGCCGCCTGCGCCCCGAACTCGCCGAGGACCGCCTGGACCTCCTGATCGCCCTGATGCTCGCCGGCGAACACGTCTGACCGGCCGCGCTGCCACGCCCGGACCCGCCGCTACGCCCGGACCCGCCGCTACGCCCGGCGCCACCGCTACGACCGGCGGGCGTCGGGCCGGATCACCGCCCGGCCACCCGCCAGGTCGATCCCGGTCCGGCGCGGCGCCCCGTCGTGCTCGTCATCGCGGAGCACAAGCTCGACCCGCCGCTGCTCCAGCTGTGCCCGCTTGCCCGGGTAGAGCAGCGCGTGCAGTTCCTCGGTGGCGGCCGCGCCGACGCCGCGCCCGCCGTCCGCGGGTCCGCGCTCGCCCCTTCGGGTGAACAGCAGCCGCCCGGCCGCGCCGAGGAAGAAGAGCGCGACGAGGAAGGCCGGGAGCAGCAGGCCGCCGGCCGCGCCGGTGAGGAGGGTGCTCATGGCGGGCCCAACGGTCGTGCGGCGCCCGGAAGTTCCCGGGGCTACGGCCGGCGGGGGGCCGGGAGGTCGGCGGGGACGAGGAGCTGGAGGTCCTCGGTGGACGCGTCGGGGAGCTGGGCGATCCGCATGGCGTGCCGCTCGACCATGGTCTCGAAGACCTGGCGGGCGGTGCGGCCGTTGCCGAAGTTGGGGCCGCGCTCGATGCCGGCGAAGTGGTCGAGCAGGGCGTGCTCGGTGGCGTCGGCGAGCGCGTACTCGTGCTCGGCGCACTGGGCGCGGGCGATCTCCAGCAACTCCTCGGCCGAGTAGTCGGGGAAGGTGATGGTGCGCGAGAACCGTGAGGAGACACCGGGGTTGGCGGAGAGGAAGCGCTCCATCTCGGCGGTGTAGCCGGCCACGATGACCACCACCTCGTCCCGGTGGTCCTCCATCAGCTTCACCAGCGTGTCGATCGCCTCCCGCCCGAAGTCTCGGGCGCCGTCCTCCGGCGCCAGCGTGTACGCCTCGTCGATGAACAGGACGCCGCCGCGCGCCCGGTCGAAGGCGGCGGCGGTGCGGATCGCGGTGGAGCCGATGTGCTCGCCGACCAGGTCCACCCGGGCCACCTCGACCAGGTGGCCGCGCTGCAGCACCCCGAGCGAGGCCAGGATCTCGCCGTACAGCCGCGCCACGGTGGTCTTGCCGGTGCCTGGGGCGCCGGTGAAGACCAGGTGGCGGCGGAGCGAGGGCGCCTTGAGCCCGGCCTGCCGGCGCCGGCGGCCGACCGAGATGAGGTCGATCAGCGTCCGCACCTCCTGCTTCACGGTGGCCAGGCCCACCAGCCCGTCGAGTTCGGCCAGTGCCTCGTCGGCGGGCCGGCAGTCCGGGATCGGCCCGATCGCCGAAGCGGCGGGCGGGGCGGGCGCAGCGGCAGCCAGGGGTGCCGCGGTGGCGGCGAGCTGGGTGCGCGGGGTGGGGATCTCGGCGGCCGCGGCCGACGCCGCCGGCACGTCGTCCGAGGTGCACCCCTCGACCACCGGTCCGGGCTCGGAGAATTCGAAGCCGGCCCGCTCGTTCTGCTCGGCCCGGCAC
This sequence comes from Kitasatospora sp. NPDC058032, assembly GCF_042885845.1. Classification (NCBI taxonomy): domain Bacteria; kingdom Bacillati; phylum Actinomycetota; class Actinomycetes; order Kitasatosporales; family Streptomycetaceae; genus Kitasatospora; species Kitasatospora sp. NPDC058032. The sequence continues at coordinate 23,456 of NZ_JBHVRK010000036.1, forward strand.
CGGGTGAGCACCGTGCGGCAGCCGTCGATGATGTGGAAGCCGAAGCCCTTGCCGTGCGAGACCCGGCAGTCCTCGAAGGTGCCGCGCCCCTGGGCCGAGACGTAGACGCCGGCGTCCGAACCGGCCCGGACGGTGCAGTCCCGCAGCACCGGGTCGGCGCCCTTGGTGACGATCACACCGGTCGCCACGTCGGAGATCTCGCAGCCGGTCAGCACGCCCCCGCTGCCGTGGTCGCGGAACCACAGCCCGGTGCCCGCCTCCTGGACCCGGCAGCCGGTGAGCGTCACCGTCGCACCGCCGCTGACCGACACCGCCGAGCTTCGGATCCGGCTGAACGAGCAGCCCTCGGCGACGGCCGCCGAGTCGCGGTCCAGGACGAACAGCGCGTCCGGCAGGTCGTGCAGCGCGCAGTCGGTGAGCGTGAGCCGGGCGCCGTCGCTGACCCACAGCGCCGGGTACTCGCCGTTCGAACTGTGGATCTGGCAGGACTCGGCGCTCGCCTCGGTGCCCTGGTCCCAGACCGAGAGCGCCCCGCGCCCGAAGTCCCGCACGGTGGAGTGGGCGAGGCTGAGCCGGGAGCGGCCGCGCAGGTCGGCGGCGTTCTCCGGTACGTCGTGCACCCGGCATCCGGTGAGCACGAGCTCGGCCTCGCCGTCCAGGGTGAGCCCGTTGCCGGTGACCCGGTGGATGTCGCAGTCGACCAGCCGCCCGCCCGCCTGGGCCTCGGCCTGCACCCCGCTGCCGCGGATCTCGTAGATCTCGCAGCCGGTCAGTTCGGCCGCGCTGCCGGGGTCGGAGAGCAGCACGCCCGCGCCGGCGGCGTGGTGCACCCGGCAGCGCTCCAGCGCGGCGGACGCACCGCCGAGCACCGCCAGTCCGGCCTGGCCGGCGGCGGCGACCTCGCAGTCCTCGAAGGCGGCGGCGGTGCCCGCGCCGCGCAGCCGCAGGCCGAGGCCGTCCGGGTTGGACACCACGCAGCTCTTGAAGGTCGGCCGGGCGCGGTCGGTCACCTCGACCCCGGCGGCCGAGTGGGTCTCCACCCGGCATCCGGTGAACGCGGGGGTCGCCTCCTCCCCGGTGACCAGGACGGCCGGCGCGGACCGGTCGGTGCCCTCGATCACCAGGTCGCGCACGGTCGCCGCGGCGGTGACGGTGAGCGGCACCCCGCCCGGCGGGTCGATCCGGACGCTGCCGGGGCCCTGGGCGGCGATGACCGTCACCGCTTTGTCGACGACCACGTTCTCCCGGAAGGTGCCCGGTCGAACGGTCACCGTGTCGCCGGGTTCCGCGGCCGCCAGGGCCTCCGCGAGCGTGTCGTACTCGCCGGCGCGGCGCCGCCAGCGGGATGCGCTGTCCTGGGTGACCCGGACCCTGTGCTCAGCCATGACGGTCTGTCGTCCCCACCTTCATCGAGCCGGCGATCTGCGGACCGGACGCACGCGGACGCTGCGGCGCGCCCGGACGCGGCGCACCGGGGTGCGCGGGTCGTCCGCCCACCGTAGCGCGCCCGCGCGGGTGCTCCGGCCGCGCGGGCCGGGCGGGTCGGGCGGGGCCGGGGCCGCCGCCCGTCCACCGCACCCGTCGACACCTGCGCCAACGGGCGTGCGCACGTCCGGTTCCGGGACGCGGGTGCGGGCGTGGGTGCGGATGCCGGTGCGGAAGCGGGCGGAACCGGGTGCGGACGAGGCCGCGCGAGGGCGGGCGCCGGCCGTCGGACCGGGCCGTCAGACCAGGCCGTCGGCCGGCCAGTGCGCGCCGCCCTCCAGCACCTCGACCGGGTCGCCCAGCCGCAGCGTGCCGAGCACGTCGCCCTCGACGCCGGCCGGGCGCTCGGGGATCAGGTTCTGTCCGAACGCCGCCTTCTTCAGCAGCCGGTGGTGCCGGGCCAGGGCGCGCAGCGGCTCGGGGCCGCGCCGCTCGCCGCTCTCCTGGTCGGTGGTGGTGACCACGCAGCGCCCGCACGGCTTGACCACGCGGAAGGTCAGCTCGCCGATCCGGATCCGCCGCCAGCCGTCCTCCGCCCAGGGCTCGCCGCCGGAGACGACGACGTTGGGGCGGAACCGCTCCATCGGCAGTTCCTCGTGGCCGTCCGGGTGCTCGGCGGCGATCAGCGCGTTGAGCTCGGCGAGCGAGGCGGTGGTGGTGAGCAGCAGCGGGAAGCCGTCGGCCATCGAGACGGTGTCGCCGGGGGAGGAGAACTTGGGGTCGACCGGCCGGGCGTGCGGGTCGTCCAGGTGCACCAGCCGGTAGTCGCCGATGTGGTCGGCGATCCAGGACTGGGCCTCCTTGCCGGCCTCGGCGGCGCGGAAGCGGGTGCCCCAGACCTCGACGTCGGCGAGCGGGTCGCCGACCGCGGCGGCGGGGGCGGGGATCTCGGCACGCGAGCCGTCGGCGGCGGTGAGCACGAGCGCTCCGGTGGGGGCGAGCTCGGCGCGGACCTGGCCGAGGGCGGCGTTCTCGCGCTGGCTGACGAACCGGCCGGTGGCGTCGGCCAGCATCCAGCGCCGGTCGCCGGCCAGGCCCCAGGGTTCGACGCGGGCGCTCTCGGGGCTCAGTCGGTACATGGACTTGACGGGGTAGACGTGGAGTCCGGTGAGCTGCATTCCCCCATCCTGCCAGTCGCGGCCGGGCCGCCGGCGGGCGCGGTCGGTGTCCGGAACCGAGCGTTCCGGCGGGACGCGGCCACCGGTGCCCGGGTGCGCCGGGAGCTGCCCGGACGTGCGCCCGTCTGCCCGGACGGCCGTCCGGAAGCCGCCCGGATGCGCACGGACCGCCCGGAACGCCGAGTGGGGCGGCGTTCCGGGCGGTCCGTGGATGACCCGTTTCTCCGTACGCCCGGCGGATGTGGGTGCGCCGGGTGGTGCTAGGTGGTGCGGGTTCGGGCCGGGTGGGGCCGGCCCGGAGGTGGCGGTCGCCTCAGTAGTTCTGGGCCTGCGGCTGGTAGCCCCCCTGCTGGAACTGGCCGGGCTCGCCGTACGGGCCGGGCCGCTGCGGCTGCATCGGGCGGACCGGGGCGACCGGGGTGACCGCCGGGCGCAGCTGGGCTCCGCCGAAGGACTGCTCGCCGGAGCCGCCGAAGCCGCCGGGCTGGGCGCCCTGGCCGCTGAAGCCCGGCTGGCCGCCGAAGGACTGCGGGCCCTGGGGCTGGCCGGCCATCGCCTGCGGACCGGGGGGGCCGCCGACCGGCTGGGCACCGAAGGTCTGCGGGCCGCCGTGGCCGCCGACGAAGGTGTTCTGGCCGCCGAAGCTCTGGCCGCCGGACGGCTGGTACCCGCCGGTGGCCGCCTGGGTGAAGCCCGGGGCCGGGGTCTGCGGGCGCTGGCCGGGCAGGTACGGCTGTGGGCCGCCGTAGCCGGGGACCGGCGGCTGCGGCGCGGCGGCGTAGGCGGGCGCGGGCTGCGCCGGGATGTAGGCGGTGGCCGGGCCGGAGGACGGCGCGCTGCTCGGGCCGGGGCCCAGGGCGAGGCGGGCGGGCGGCAGGGCGGGGAGGTTGCTGCCGGGGCTGTCGTAGCCGGTGCCGTACCGGTTGTTCTCGTAGGACGGGCCGGACAGGCCGGATCCGTACCCGGTCGACAGGGCCGGCGGCAGGGCGGCCGGCACGTTGATGGGCGCGATCTGCGGGACACCTCGTTCGGCGACGAGGCTGTCGTAGATGGGCGTGCCGGAGGAGAAGGACGGAGAGGGGTAGCCGACTCCGTCGTAGGAGCGGGGCGAGGTCATGGGGCATACGGTAAGCCCACAACGCGCCTACTGAGGAGACTGGGAGGCGGAGCAGTTCGAGTGTTTACACAAGCTTCGCCCGAACAAAGGTTTCGAAAGTAGGAAGAACGGACATTTCGGCGGCGACTTCCGGCCACCGTTTGGCGGGCCCGAGGGTTCGAACGGAGTCCGGACGGGGGTGCCGAAGGGCCGTGTGGTGACAGGCCGGTGGACGGTTCGGGGACCGTCGAAGAAACTTCTGCGGGCGGGGCGCACACCGGCGCATTCGAGCCCCCGCCGGGGGCGCGGCGGGGGCTCGTGAATGTTTCGGGAATAAAGTCCCCGTCAGGGCCGATATGGGCCCCGCGCAGGCCGGCCGGGGCTCGTCCGAGGTCCGCTCAGCGCGCCGGGGCCGGCTGCTCGGTGGTCTGCTGGGTGGTCTGCTCGGCGGACTGCTCGTCAGGCTGGACGGCGGGCTGCTCGGCGGGCTGGGCGACCGGCTGCTCGGCACGCTGTCCGGCGGGCTGGTCGACGGGTCCGCGCTGCGCCGGGAAGCCCGGGCGGCCGGCCACCTCGGAGGTGCAGAACGAGCAGCGCACCGCCGCGGCCGGGATCCTGCTCAGGCACTCCGGGCACTCCGTCGTGGCGGCCGGCGCCGGCTTGCCGCCCTCCAGCTTCGCCTGGAGCTTGCCGACCGGCAGCACCACGACGAAGTAGATCACCGCGGCGACCAGCACGAAACCGATCAGCGCGTTGACGAAGACCCCGTACGGGAACCGGGTGCCGGCCACCGCGAAGGTCTTCTCGGTGAAGTCGCCGACCGCACCGGTCGCCACCCCGACCAGCGGGGTGAGGAACGCCGTGACGAACCCGGTGACCACGGCCGTGAAGGCCGCGCCGATCACGATGCCGACCGCCAGGTCGACCACGTTTCCACGCAGCAGGAAGCTGCGGAATCCCTTGAGCACAGGGAACTCCAAATCCGTACGGGGGAGGGTGGGCCGGGACCACGGGCCCCGGCCGGACATCCTGCCGACCGAACGGGCCCGCGGTCCAACCGCGTTCACCCGAACCGCGTAACGGATCGCACAACGGCTCGCGCGACGGACCGCGAACCGGCCGCGCGGCCCACCGCGCGAAGGACCGCGGACCGGTGAGGCCCGGTCAGCTGCTGCGCAGGCGCTCCGCGTACGGCTGGATCCGGGTCACCGCCTCGGCGATCCGGCGCACGGTGGCCGCGTCCATCTGCGACCACAGCGGCACGGTGAGCACCGAGTCGGCGAGCCGGTCGGTGAGCGGCAGCGACTCCGCCTGGCCCAGGTGGGCGTAGGCGCGCTGGCGCTGCACCGGCGGGTGGAAGTAGCGGCGCGAGTCGATGCCCTCCGCCCGCAGCGCGTCGGCGAGTTGGCGGGCGGTGAGGCCGAAGGCGGCGGCGTCCAGGATGAGCGTGAGGTCCTTGAAGGTGGAGATGTCGCCCTCCTCCGGCAGGGCCAGGCGCAGTCCGGGCAGCCCGGCCGTGACGGCGGCGAACTCGGCCACCAGCGCGCCGCGGTGGGCCACCCGCTCGGGCAGGCCGGCCATCCAGTTGAGGCCGACGGCGGCGTGCAGTTCGCTCATCCGCGCGTTCAGGCCGGGGAACAGGGTGTCGTAGTCGCCGGGGTTGCCGTAGTCGCGGGCGGTGCGCAGCCGGCGGGCGAGGTCGGCGTCGCGGGTGGCGACCAGGCCGCCCTCGCCGGCCACCGCGACCTTGGTCGGGCTCATCGAGAACACCTCGGCGTAGCCGAAGTTGCCGATCGGCACGCCCCTGCGGCGGCTGCCGAAGCCGTGCGCGGAGTCGTAGACCAGCGGCACCCCGGCGGCGTCGGCGACCTCCTGGAGGCGCTCGACCTGGCAGGGCGTGCCGTAGACGTGGGTGGCCATCAGCGCGGCCGGGCGGTCGGCGGAGGCCAGCCTGGCGGCGGCGTCCTCGGGGTCGAGGGTGATGTCCCGCTCGCGGGCCTCGGCGAACAGCGGGGTGCCGCCGGCCCAGTGGGCGGCGTGCGCGGTGGCGGAGAAGGTGAACCCGGGCATGACGACCGGGCGGTGGCCGTCGACTCCGGCGGCCTGGAGGACCAGCATCAGTCCGGTGGTGCAGTTGGAGACCGCCACCACGTGCGGCACCTCCAGGAACGCGGCTGCCGACTCCTCCAGTTCGGCGACGGTGCGGCCGTTGGTGAGCTGTCCGCTGTCGAGTACGGTGCCGATCCGCTCCAGCAGCGTGGCGCGGTCGGGCACCTGGACCCGGGTGAGCGGCAGCCCGTCGGGGAAGGCGGGCGTGCCGCCGAGGGCGGCGGGCAGGGCAAGGGTGTCGGTGGTCATGGCGCGGTCGATCCCCCCTGGGACGGTGACGGTGACGGTGACATGGTTGACGACGATGGTGCGACGGACGGCACCGACGTGGACGTGGACGTGGACGTGGACGTGGACGTGGACGTGGACGTGGGCACCGGCGACGGCAGCGGCCGGCGCTCCGGCGGCTCGGCCCGCCGCCGGGCCCCCCACTGGCCGGGCGCGACCCGCCACACCGGTGGCGGCCGGCGGCCGGCGGCGACCCCGCGGCTCGCGGCGGCGGCCGGGACGACCAGCAGCACCAGGGCCAGCGGCAGCACCTGGACCCGTTCGCGGGACAGGATGCCCATGTTGTTGATGGTCGAGAAGGCCCAGCAGAACAGCAGCGTGTAGACGGCGGCGAAGGCCACGTAGGAGCGCTGCACGAACAGCCGGGGCAGCCGGCTCAGCCGCGGCCAGGCCCGGATGAACATCACCAGCAGTGCGAAGCACTCCACCGACTGGATGAGGTTCTGGATGTTGGAGGCCTCGAACGGGAACGGGCGGAACAGCACGCTGATCACCGCCACCGGCAGCCCCGCCGGATTGAGGCTGAACTTCGGCGCGGCGTCCTCGGGCGCGGTCGCGTTGATCATCGAGTTGCCCTGGCTGGTGCGTCTGGAGGTCTCCGAGAGCACCTGGTTGACGGCGTCCCCGCCGGTCCCGTCGGTGCCGAAGAAGGTGGAGACCTGCTGGAGCATCAGTACCGCCATCGCGCCGAGCACCACCGCGGTCAGGATGGTGCGCAGCGGCCCCAGCGCGCTGACCTGCTGCGGACGGCGGCGCAGCACGTAGGCGACCATCAGCCCGGCCCCGGCCAGCGCGGTGACGTGCGGGCGGACCATCGCGGTGCCCAGCGAGCCGAGCGCGATGCAGGCGAAGGCGCCGAACCGGCGGTCCAGCAGGCGTGCCGTGCCGTAGGTGGTCAGGCCCAGGCAGAACATCATCCAGGCGTCCTTGCCGATGCTGGACGGCCAGAACAGCAGCGAGGGCAGGAAGAAGACCAGCTTGGCGTACTTCCGGGTGTCGGCCTCGGGGAAGGCGATCTGCAGGGCCCGCCAGAACAGCAGCAGGCCCCAGAAGCCGAGCCAGGAGAAGACCAGGAAGCCGCCGATCAGCGAGGGGCCGGTGATCGCGTAGACCACGCCGGTGACGATGATGATGAAGCCGGTGCCGGCCACCTTCATGCCCAGGTCGTAGTGGACGCCGCCGAGCAGGTCGGCCTGGCCGAGGTAGGCGGCGAGGTCGCTGCCCTTCTGGTGGTACATCTTGGCGTCGGCCGCGCCGCCGTACAGCACGAAGGCCATCAGGTAGCGCGGGAAGGCGCAGAGCAGTTTGGCGGTCATCGCCAGCAGCAGCAGCCGGAAGACGTCCCGTTCGGGGTTGGCGGCGGCGATCCGGGCCAGGATCGGGGTGCCGATCGCCATCAGGGCCGGGAGGATCAGCAGTGCGCCCCAGGTGTCGTACGAGGTGTGCACGGAGGCGAGCACGAAGAGCGTGACGTAGCCGGTGACCAGGGCGGCGGCGACGGCGGACGGCCAGGGGACGCGGCTGAGGACGGCCGTCGCCACCCCGGGAGTCCCCGCTGTCCCGGGTGTCCCCGTCGCCCCAGGTGTCCCGGGCTCCCCGGGCGCCCCCGGCATCAGAAGACCTCCAGGTCGCCGAGGCTGAACCGCCAGTCGGCGGTGCCGAGCGGGGTGGGGCCGGTGGGGGTGCGGGCGGTGAGCGTCATCCCGGTGCGCGGGGCGCGCAGGTAGCCGGTGCGCAGCGCGGCGTCGGCGGCCTCGGTACCGGGGGAGAGGTGGGTGGCGACGTGGTCGCAGCCGCTCTCCTGGGCGGCGGCGCGCAGCAGCCGGGCGGCGCTGTCGCGGTCGCCGGGGCGGACGACGACGTCGGCGAGGGTGAACTCGGCGAGCGGGCCGCGCCGTCGGGGCCGGCCGACGGCGAGGCCGGTCAGCTCGTCGCCGCGGTGGACGGTGAGCACCCGGTAGTCCAGGCCGGGGGCCTCGCCGTAGCGCCAGCGCAGGTACTCGGGGGTGCGGTGGACGGCGAGGCGGTGGTCGACGGCGTCGGCGGCGGCGCGTTCGCGGAGCAGCTCGGCCAGCGGGCCGTGCCTTCCGGCGCCGGCGTGGGCGTCCAGCCAGGCGGCGGCGGTGGGCAGCCGGCAGTCGTCGCCGGCGGGGCGCGCGGGCCCGGCCGGGCGGCGGGCGAGGGCGGCGCGCACGCCCCGGGCGAAGGCGGCCGGTCGTACGGCGCGCACCGCGATCGGTACCCGGCCCAGCTCCTGCCAGCCCATCTTCCGGTAGGCGGGCAGGCTGTTGCCGTTGGGGGTGTTGAACACCAGCGCGGCCTCGTCGGCGACCTGGTCGAGCAGGTCCGAGGTGAGCCGGCGGAAGACGCCGCGGCCTTGGAAGTCGGGGTGGGTGGCGGTGTCGACGGGGCGGACGGCGGCCACCGGGGTGCCGTCCCCGCGCCGCCACTGCCAGCGCAGGAACAGCCGGACGCCGACCAGCCGTCCGTCCGGGGTCTCGGCGACCATGCCGGGGCTGGCGCCGAAGGGGTTGCGGCGGTGCTTCCAGGTGAAGAACTCGGCGGTGCGGGTGCCGGTGGGGCCGCCCGCCAGGGTGACGGTCAGCAGGTCGAGCACGGCGGGCAGATCGGGCTCGGCGAGCGGGCGGTAGGTCAGCTCGGCGGGGGCGGGCAGGGCGCTCACGTCCGGACTCGCTCTCCCATCGGTGGTCGGGGGCTAACACGGGGGGCTAACACGGGGGATTCGTGGGGAACGTCGGTGCGTCGGTGGCCCGGGCCGGCGGCGGGCGGGCGGTCCGCCCGCCGACGCCGGTCGGTGCCGGTCAGTGCCGCAGGACCCGCGCGTACACCGCCTCGACGGCGCGTTGGGCGCCGGCCACGTCGAAGCGTTCGGCACGTTCCCGGGCGGCGGCGGCCAGCCGGGTGCGCAGGTCGGGTTCCCGGGCCAGCCGCTCGAAGGCGTCGGCCAGCGCGGCCGGGTCGCCGGGCGGGACGAGGAAGCCCTGCTCGCCGTCGTCCAGCACCTCGGGCATGCCGCCGACCCGGGTGACCACGGCGGGCAGCCCGGCGGTCATCGCCTCCATCAGCGCGACCGGCAGGCCCTCCTGGCGCGAGCTCAGCGTGAACACGTCCAGGGCGGGCAGCAGTTCGGGCACGTCGGCGCGCGAGCCGGTGAACACGACGGCGTCGGCGACGCCCAGCTCGGCGGCCCGGGCCCGCAGTCGCGCGTCCAGCGGTCCCGCGCCGACCAGCACCAGCCGGGCGTCGGGGCGGCGGCGCAGCAGCGCGGCGTGCGCGGCGAGCAGGGTCGCCTGGTCCTTCTTGGGGGTGAGGTTGCCGACCGTGCCGACCACGAACGCCTCGGCCGGCAGGCCGAGTTCGGCGCGGGCGGCGGCCCGGGCGGCCGGCCCCCCGGGGGCGCCGGCCAGGTCCGGGCCGTGGTGCACCACGGTCACCCAGTCGCCGGGGCGGCGGCGGCCGGGCGGGATGCTGCGGGCGACGGCGTGCGAGACGGCGATCACCGCGTCGTTGCGCCGGTAGGTCAGCGCGTTGGCCCAGCGGGTGGCCGCGCGGTAGCGCTCCCACACGTTGTGCTCGGTGTGCACCAGCCGCGGCGCGGCGCCCGCCAGGGTGGGGGCGAGCACCCGGGCGGCGGCGGCCGGGACGGGCATGTGGGTGTGCACCAGGCCGTACCGGCGCGCGGCGAGCAGCGCGCGCAGCCGCAGCGGCCAGCGCGGGTCGGCCCGGCCCGGGGTGCCGGGGGCGCCGCCCAGGCAGTGCACGGCGACCCCGGCCTCGGCCAGCGCGGGGGCGAGCGCGTCCTTCCACGGCAGCACGTAGGCGACCTCGACGCGGTAGCGCGAACGGTCGGCGTGGCGGGCGCAGTTGAGGAGCAGCTGTTCGGCGCCGCCGCGGCCGAGGCCCTTGGCGAGCCAGAGCACCCGGGTGGGGGCGCCGGCCGGGCCGGGCGCCGCGCCCTGGGGCCCGCTCACCGCTCCTCCGCCTCGCGCAGCAGGGCCGGCTCGCCGTGGTCGCCGCCGGCCGGGCCGTACGGCCGGCGGCCGGTGCCGTGCTCGCCGCCGTGGCCGCTGCCGGCGCCGTCTCCCCGGCCGCCTTCTCGGCCGCCTTCCTGGCCGGTGCCCGCCTCGCCGCCGTGCTCGTGGCCGCTGCGGGCCCCCTGGCCGTCCTCCTCGGGCGCGCGCCGGGCCCAGCTGGGCGTGGGCCGTCCGCCGCCGAGCTCGCCCGGCCGTTCGGCGCCGTGCTCCGCAGCCGGCCCGGCCGGCCGGTGCGGAGCCGAGGCCGGAGCCGCGCCCCGGCCGGCCGCGGCGCCCGTCCCGGAGCCGCCCGCCGGGGCGCGCCGTCGTCCGCCGGCCGGCCCGTAGGTGCCGAGCAGCGCGACCCCGGCCACCGGTACCCCGGTGCGGGAGAGCAGTTCGGCCACCCGGTCGGCCTGCTCGGGAGTGACGTTTCCGCTGCGCACCGTCACCAGCACCGCGTCCGCGTGCTGCACCAGGTCGTAGGCGTCGTTGGCGTGCAGCAGCGGCGAGGTGTCGACCAGGATGACGTCCGCGTGCCGGCGGGCCCGGCGCAGGACCTCGGCGGCCCGCAGCACCAGGGCCGCCGGGTAGGCGGTGGTGTTGCCGCCGGTGATCAGCGAGACGCCGTCGACGTTGGTCGGCCGGATCAGGTCGTCCAGTTCGCCGAGCCGTTCGCCGCTGAGCAGTTCGGCCATGCCCGGACCGTCGCCGACGCCGAGGTGGGCGTGCAGCTGCGGGTGGCGGAAGTCGCAGTCCAGGACGAGCACCTCGCGGCCGGTCTCGGCGAGCGCGGCGGCCAGGTTGGCGATGGTGATGGTCCGGCCGTCGCGGCTGCCGCCGGAGGCGACCAGGACCACCGGCGCGGTCTCGGTGAGCCGACGCGCGACCGCCCGCGCCGGGTCCCGGTCCTCGCCGGCGGCCGGGCGGGCCAGCGAGTCGGGGCCGGTGAGCAGCAGCGTCGAGCGCAGCGAGCGGTACGCCTCGGCGGCCGGGTCGGAGGGCCGGGCGCGCACCAGCGGTTCGCGTACCCGCCGCTGACGGCGCGACAGGTGCGGCACCTCGCCGATCACCGGCAGGTTGAACGCCTCCTCGACGGCGTTGCGGCTGCGCAGCCTGGTGTCCATCCGGCTGAGCATCAGCGCGGCGACCACGCCGAGCGCCAGGCCGAGCACCACCGCGAGGCCGAGCCGCATCCCGCGGCTGGGGGAGGAGAGCAGGTTGCTGGTGCCCTGCCGGGCGTCGATGCTGCCCCACTGCTGGATGGCGTCGGTCTGGGCGCCGTTGGCCAGCTTGCTGATCGTGGTGAGGGTGGTGGTCAGCGAGGTGGCGGCGGCGGTCAGCTTGGGCTGCAGCTTGGGCTGGTCGGCGGGCGAGGAGCGGTTGAACTGGGCCTGGATGTCGTTCAGCTGCTGCTGCTGGGCGTCCGCCTGGGCCTGCAGCTTCTTGATCGTCTCGGCGGCGCTGCGGGCCGACTCGTCGCTGTAGCCCTTGATGATCGCCGCCGAGTAGGCGGTGGCCAGGTCGGAGCAGGACTGCTTGGTCGGGCCGGTGGTGGCGATGGTCAGCATCTGGGGGCTGTCCGCGGTGACGGTCCGGCGGGCGATCGCCTCGGAGGCGTCGGCGATGCCGAGGGCCTTGGCCGCCGCCGCCGCGACGTCCGCGCCCTGCGCGTAGGAGAGCACCTGGTCGGCGCGGACGGTGTCGCCCGCGCCGGCGACCGGGGTGATCGCGACCTTGCACTTCCATTTGGCGTTGTCCACCGTGTCGCCGGCCGGGGTCAGCAGCCAGCCGACGACCAGCGCGGCGAGCGTGCAGCCGACGAGCAGCCGCCAGTAGCGCCGCAGGACGGTGAAGTGGTTTGCCGGTTCCACCGGTTGGATCCCCTCGCGTTCGTGGTGCGGTGGTGCTGTCAGCGCCCGTCGCGCCCCCACGGGAGCACGGCGGGTCCGGGTACCGCTGGGGTGTCACGCCCCGGGGCGTGACCGCTGGGCCCGCACGGGCACGGTGGAATCCCTCGGCTGATGTCGCAACCCGCCCCCCTGACGACTCGCGGACGTACGTCTCGACGACGCGCCCCCCACGGCGTGGCCCGGCCCCGGCGGTGCACCACGAACAGTGCGTGCCGACCGCCGCCCCCGCCGGTCCCCCCGGCGATGCTTCCCGAGCGCCGACGTGCGGCGCAACCTCTTTGGCGATACTGGTCCGGGGAGATCCCCGACGGCCGGGCCCGGAGCGCCGGGATCCGGACAGGGCGCCCCCGGCCCGGCCCGGGCGGGCGCCCCCGGGGCGCGTCGTCCGGCTCTCAGACGGTCCGCAGCCGCAGCGAGCGCTCGTAGAACTCCACCATCTGCGCCGACACCTGATGCAGCGTGAACGAGGTCAGGAACCGTGCCCGCGCCGCCTTCGCCCGTACCCGCGCCGAGGCCCGGTCCTCCAGGGTGTCGGTCAGCGCCGCCGCCAGCTCGGCCGGCCGCTCCGGCGTCACCAGCCGGGCGTAGTCCTCCGAGCCCACCGTCTCGCGCAGCGCCGGAACGTCGGCGGCGACCAGTGGCACCCCGACCCCCATCGCCTCCATCGCCGCGCTGCCCAGCCCTTCCCAGCGGGACGGCACGGCGAACGCGTCGGAGGCCGCCATCAGGTCGAACACGTCGTCGCGCGGCCCGAGGAAGCGCACCCCGGTGGTCGCCGCGGCCAGCGCCCGCAGCCGCTCGCTCTCGGTGCCCTCGCTGCCGGCCAGCAGCAGCACGGCCTCCGGCTCGGCGCGCAGCACCTCGGGCCAGGCCTCCAGCAGCACGTCCAGGCCCTTCTGGTACTGCTGACGGGCCGCCGCCAGCACCACGGGCACGTCCGGCGGCAGCTCCAGCGCCGTGCGCACGGTGGCCCGCCGGTCCGGCGTCACCGTGCCGAGGAGCTCCGGGTCGCGCCCGCGCGGCACCACGTCGATCCGCTGGGACGGCACCCGCAGCCGGCGCGCCATCGCCCCGGCCACGTAGCGGGTCAGCGCGTGGAAGCGCCGGGTGCCCTGCGCGGTCGCCGCGTCCACCGTCTGCGCGGCCCGCACCTTCCACGGGCTCAGCCCGCGCGCGTGGCGGTGCTCCGGCCCGTACGACGCGTTGACCAGGCTGGTCACCACCGGGGTGCGGGCGGCCAGCGCGGCCGCCCGGCCGAGCACGTCCGACTCGTACAGCGTGGTGTGCACCAGGTCCGGGCGGCGCTCGCGGACCAGCCGGTGCAGGGCGGCGACGGTGCGCCCCCGGGAGGGCCGGCCGACCCCGAACACGTCCGCCCCGGCCGCGGTGAGCTCCGGCTGGAAGCCGCCAGGGGAGTCCTTGAGGTACGCGACGTCGAGCTTCACCCCGGCCCGCACCAGCTGGGGGGCCATCGCCACCAGACCCTGCTCGGCCCCGCCGACCCGGCTCACGCTGTCGATCACATAGAGCACATGCACAGGCCAACCCCCGCCCTCCTGGGCGCGCCCGGTCTCCCGTGCCGGGACGGCGCCCTGACTGCCGATCAGCATCGCAGGTCGCGACCGGTGCCCGCCAGCGATTCGGCCACACCGGGAGCGGCCCCGGCGGGCCGTCGGCGAACCGTCAGGGGGCGCACGACAGCGCGGAACAGGGCGCGTCGACCCCCCGAAGGGCGTACGACGGCGCCCGCCCGGCGCATTTCGGGAGTACCCGCGCTGGCGTACGGACCACCGCCGGGTTGCGCGAAGGGGTCGTCCCAGGCCGGAGGCTGTGCCAAGGTCTTTCCCATGCCTGAAGCGACACCGGTCAGGAAGACCGGAACCCGCCCCCGCATCCTCCACCTCATCACCGATCCGCGCCGCCGCGGCGCCCAGGGCCTCGCCCGCGACCTCCACCACGAGCTGCGCCGCCGGGGCCAGGCCTCCGCCCTGCGCGCGCTCGCCCCGCACCCGGACGCCCTGCCGGACGCCGCCGACACCCGCTCCACCACCGTCCTCGGCCCCGGCCGCCTGCACCCGCGCACCCTCGGCGCGCTGCGCACCGCCGCCCGTACCGCCGACCTCGTCGTCGCCCACGGATCCTCCACCCTCCCCGCCTGCGCCCTCGCCCTCGCCGGCACCCGCACCCCGTTCGTCTACGTCTCCATCGGCGACCCCCGGCACTGGACGCCCGGCCCGGTCCGCCGGCTGCGCACCGGCGCCCTGCTGCACCGCGCCGCCGCCGTCACCGCCCTCGCCGACGGGGCCCGCGACCTGCTCGTCGAACGCTTCCGGCTGCCCGCCGCCAACGTCCGCACCATCCCCAACGCCCGCGCCGCCGACCACTACCCGCCCGCCCGCGACGAGGCCGACCGGCGCGCCGCCCGCCAGCAGCTGGGTCTGCCGCCGGACGGCCTGCTGGTCGCCTGGGTCGGCGCGATCGCCGCCGAGAAGCGCCTGGACCTCGCCCTCGACGCCCTCGACCGGCTCCCCGACGTGCGGCTCGCCGTGGCGGGCGACGGCCCGCAACGCTCCGCACTGGAGCGACATCCGGCCGCCGCCCGGGCCCACTTCCTGGGCACCCTCGACGACCCGGCCCCGCTCTACCGGGCCGTGGACGCCGTCCTGCTCAGCAGTGACAGCGAGGGTGTGCCCGGGGTGCTGATCGAGGCCGCGCTGGCCGGCCTGCCGGCCGTCGCCACCGACGTCGGCTGGGTCGGCTCGGTGGTCCGGGACGGCGTCACCGGAGCGCTGGTCGCCCCCGGCGACCCGCCGGCCCTCGCCGAGGCGCTGGCCAAGGTCCTGGCCGGCGACCGCACCGGGCTCGGCGCCGCCGCCCGCGCCCACGCGCTGGCCCACAACGACCTCGACGTGGTGGCCGACGCCTGGCAGCGGCTGTTCGGCGAGATCTGCGACCGCGGCGGACCGGGCGGGAGCGGCGGACCCGGCGGCCTCGGCTGACGCGTCCCGGTGCGCCGGGCCGGGTGCGCCGTTCAGGCGAATCCCGGCCCGACGCACCGGGACGACTGGCCGATGACGTTCCGTCACGGGTCACACTCCCCCCTGTGAAGCCGATCCTTCGAACCACCCTGCTGCTGGCCCTCGCCGCCGGGATCGCCGCGTCCCCGCTGCAGGCCGCCGCCGCCAACCACCGGCCGCCCCGCGAGGGCACCCCGTTCTCCCACCTCAACACCATCCAGCCGGTGCGCGAGAGTGCCCGCACCGAGGCCCTGGAGTTCTTCTGGTACGACTGCGGGCACTCCCAGGCGCTCGAGGAGCCGCTGCGGGCCTGGACCGAGCGCCACCGCTCCGACGTCGACCTGCGCCGCGTGCCGGCCATCTGGCAGGGCAGCCGCGAGGAGGCCGTCCAGCGCGGCCACGCCCGGCTGTACTACACGCTGGAGCGCCTCGGCGAGGTCGACCGCCTGCAGACCGCCACCTTCCGGGCCGTCCACACCGAACGGCGGGACCTCACCAGCGAGGACACCGCCGCCGCCTGGGCACAGGGCCAGGGCGTCGACCAGCAGCGCTTCCGCGCCGCCTACCGCTCGAACGAGGTGGACCGCGCGGTCGACGAGGCCGCCCGGCTGTTCGTCCGGCACGGCATCAACGAGCTGCCCACCGTGATCGTGCAGGACGAGTACCGCACCTCGCCGACCAACGCCGGCGGCGTCGAGGCGATGCCCGAGGTGATGGACCACCTCGTCGCCCAGGACCAGCAGCGCCACCCGGCCCACACCCTGCACTGACCCTCCGTCACCACCCCCGACCGCCCCCGGCGGGCCGGCCGCACCACGGCCGGCCCGCCTTCTCGCTGTCTCCCGGCCGCTTCCCCGCCGCCGCCCCGCCGCTCTTCGACCGGCGGGGCGGATCACCTTCACCGAACCGCCCCCCGGCGGCCACACTCTGTGCCAGAGTGGGGCCGGGCCGCGCCGCCGACGGTGTCAGGAGCCGCTGTGACGGGCCCACTTCTCGATACCGCCGGTACCGGAGAGGGCAGGTGTCCGTGGGGGGACAACGCGCGCCGCTCGTCGACGAGCGCGACAGCCAGACAACGCGGGCCCCGGGGCGCCCGCCGGCCGCCGACGGGCCGCCGCCGGAGCTGATCTTCAAACGCCGGCTCCGCCCGGGCCGGGTGGCCCGCGAGCTGTGGGGCGCCCGGGAACTCGTCCGCGCGCTCGCCGAGCGCGACCTGCGCGCCCGCTACAAGCAGGCCGTGCTCGGCTTCGCCTGGGCGGTGCTCACCCCGCTCGCGCTGTGCGCCATCTTCACCCTGGTGTTCCGCCGTGCCGTGCACGTCGACACCGCGGGCGCCGCGTACCCGCTGTTCGCCTACGTCGGCCTGATCGTCTGGCAGTTCTTCAGCAACACCATGAACCAGGGCGCGCTGAGCCTGGCCAACAACCTCAGCCTGCTCAACAAGGTGTACTGCCCGCGCGAGGTCTTCCCGCTCGCCACCATGCTGGTCGCCACCGTCGACATGCTGATCGGCACCGCCGTGCTGGGCCTGCTGTTCCTGGTCTTCTGGACGGCTCCCGCGGCGACCTTCCTGTGGGTGGTGCCGCTGCTGGGCATCCAGTTCGCCTTCACCTACGGCATCGCCCTGGTCCTGTCGGTGGCCGTGGTGTACCTGCGCGACGTGCGCCACCTGTTGCCGATCATCACCCAGATGGGCGTGTTCGCCACCCCCGTCGCCTACCCGCTGGCCCAGATCCCGGAGCGCCTCCAGGAGGTGTACGTCGGCGTCAACCCGCTCGGCGCCGTGATCGAGGGCTACCGCAACGCCCTGCTCTACGGGCAGGCGCCGGACGCCGCGCTCACCACGATCGCCGCGGTCTCCTCGGTGGTGTTCCTGGTCGGCGGCTACCTGCTGTTCAAGAAGCTGGAGACGGGGATCGCCGATGTCGCCTAGCCGGACCCTCCCGCTCGGGACCATCCGCACCGACCAGGTGTGGAAGCGCTTCAAGGCCGACCAGCAGCGGATGCTGCTGCGCGACAAGGTCGAGTCCATGGCCCGCCGGCTGCGCGGCGAGAAGGGCGAGGACTGGCGCTGGGCGCTGCGCGACATCTCGATGCACATCGAGCCGGGCGAGTCGGTCGGCCTGATCGGCTCCAACGGCTCCGGCAAGTCCACCCTGCTCAAGATGCTGACCCGGGTGATGTACCCGTACGGCGGGGTGATCGACGTGCGCGGCCGGATCGGCGCGCTGATCGAGATCCGGGCCGGCATCCACCCCGACCTGACCGGCCGGGAGAACATCTACCTGTTCGGCGCGCTGCTCGGCCTGCGGCGGCGCGAGGTGGCCACCCGCTTCGACGACATCGTGGAGTTCGCCCGGCTCGGCGGGGCCATCGACCGGCAGGTGAAGTTCTACTCCTCGGGCATGCAGATGCGCCTCGGCTTCGCCGTCGCCGCCTACCTGGAGCCGCACGTCCTGCTGGTCGACGAGGTGCTGGCGGTCGGCGACGCGGTGTTCCAGCAGCGCTGCCTGGACCGCATGCGCGAGGTCGCCGAGCAGGGCACCACCATCGTCTTCGTCTCGCACGACCTGCCCGCCGTGGAGTCCATCTGCCGGCGCGGCATCTGGCTGGAGCAGGGCTCGATCCGGGTGGACGCCGGGATCAAGGACGCGATGGCCGGCTACCGCGACTCGATCGAGGCGCAGTCCGAGGCCGGCGGCCGCACCGGCGAGCCGGTCCAGCTGCTCAAGCACGAGGTGCGCGGCGCGGACCGGGAGAGCCTCACCACCGACGAGCCGATGACCGTCGAGCTCACCCTCGGCGGCGACTACCGCGGCGACGCGACCCTGCACCTGGGCGTCAGCGAGGGCACCTCCAGCCCGATCTTCCAGATCAGCCACGAGATCCGGCTGACCGGCGGGGACCACGAGGTGACCTGCGTGATCCCCCGGCTGCCGCTGCCGCGCGGCCGGTACACGCTGTGGACCGGCGTCTACAGCATCGGCAGGACCGACGGTGGCACGCTGATGAGCTGGCACTCGGCCGGCCAGTTCGACGTCTTCGGCCCGATGCTGGACTCCCCGCCGCGCGCCGTCGTGCTGGCCGCGCCGGTCTTCGTCCCGCACCACTGGGAGGAGTGAGGCGTGCGACCGGTCCGGGTGCTCGTCCATCTCAACAACCTGGCCCTGGGCGGCGCCCAGCTCAACGCGGTCGACATCGCCCGCACCCTGCGCGACCGCGGCCACGACCCGGTGCTGTTCGCCCAGGGCGTGGCCGGCCCGGCGCCGCTGGTCGACGTCGCCGCCGGGCACGGCCTGGACGTGGTGGTGGCGGGCGGTCCCGACACCCCGCACGCCGACGTCCGGCGACGGCTGGGCCGGCTGGCCGCCGAGCACGGCAGCCAGCTGCTGCACGCCTGGGAGGTCCGGGCGGCCCGCAACTCCTACTTCGGGCCCGGGCGTTACGGCCGGCTGCCGGTGGTCACCACCTTCTACGGCATCCGGATGCTGCGCGGCCTGCCCCGGCACCAGCCGCTGGTGCTGGGCCTGGGCGCGCTGATGGGCGACGGCCGGGCCTTCGGCCACCGGGACGTCAGCCTCATCGAGCCGCCGGTGAACACCGCCACGGACGCCCCCGGGCTGGTCGACGGGGCCGAGTTCCGGCGCGAACACGGCATCGGTGACGAGGAGTTGCTGCTGGTCATCGTCACCCGGCTGGTCCCCGCGCTGGAGAAGGACGCCGGCGCGGAGCTCACCGTGGACGCCGTCCGGCAGCTGGACGACCCGCGGGTGCGGCTGGTGATCGTCGGCGCCGGCCCCAGCCTGGAGCCGCTGCGCGCCCGGGCGGCCGCCGTCAACGCGGCGCTCGGCCGCCGGGCGGTGCTGGTCCCCGGGCAGCTGGCCGACCCGCGCCCGGCCTACCAGGCCGCCGACGTCGTCCTCGGCATGGGCGGGTCGGCGCTGCGCGGCCTCGCCTTCGGCAAGCCGGTGGTGGTGCACGGCGCGGCCGGCTACACCGCGGTGCACGAGCCGGGCCCGCTGGTCGAGCCGCACGCCTCGCGCTGCATGTACGGCTTCGGCGACGGTTCGCGCGACCCCGGGGCGCTGGCCGGACAGCTGCGCGGGCTGCTGGACGACCCGGCGCGCCGGGCCGAACTGGGCGACTGGGGGCGGCAGTGGGTGGTCGGCCGGTTCTCGCTGGCGAGCGTGACCAGCTCCTTCGAGGACCTCTACGCCCGGGTGCTGGCCCGGCCGGGCCGCGCGGTGGGCTGGCTGAAGGACCTGGAGCAGATGACCCGGTACGAGTTCACCAAGCCGGCCGCGCTGCGGCTGCTGGGGCGGTGACGCGGGCGACGTCGCGCCACCGGCGGGCGCCCGGGCCTCCTCGTCCGGCGCGAGCCGGGAGATCGTCGGACGGTCCGTCCGGCCGGTGCGGCCCACCCCGGTTCAGTACGTCCGGCCCTTCCAGGCCGCGCCCCGGCCCCGCCAGTGCTGCACCGCCGAGTCGACCGTCATCAGCAGGTAGAGCGAGGCGGTGAACGGCAGCAGCAGTGCGGCCGCCGGCGGCTGCCCGTAGTAGCGCAGCATCGGCAGGAAGGTCCCCGCCATCAGCGCCCAGGCCGCCCCGCCCGCCGCCGCCACCGGCCACGCGCCCCCCGCGAGCCCCGCCACCGTCGCCACCGGCGGCACCAGGTAGACCAGCGCCAGCCCCAGCACCGTCCCCAGCAGCAGCACCGGCGAGTGCCGCAGCTGGGCGTAGGCGCTGCGCGACACCATCCGCCACAGCAACGTGAGGCGCGGGTACGGCCGCACGCTGTCCACCTGCTCCGCGAGCCCCAGCCAGGTCCGGCCCCCGGTGGCCTTCACCGCCCGGGCCAGCGACACGTCGTCGATCACCGCGCCCCGGATCGCCGCCACGCCGCCCGCCCGCTCCAGCGCCTCGCGCCGCACCAGCGAGCAGCCGCCCGCCGCCGCGGCCGTCCGTCCACCGGGCCGGTTGCTCCACCGGAACGGGTACAGCTGGGCGAAGAAGTACACGAAGGCCGGCACGATCAGCCGCTCCCAGCCGGTCTCCACCCGCAGCCGGGCCATCTGCGACACCAGGTCCAGCCGGTTCCCCTGCGCGGCGGCCACCAGTTCGGCCAGCGAGTCCGGTCCGTGCGCGATGTCCGCGTCCGTCAGCAGCAGGTACTCGGCGTCCGGACCGGCCAGCTCCACCCCGTGCCGCAGCGCCCACAGCTTGCCCGTCCACCCCGGCGGCAGTGGGGGAGGGGTGGTCACCGTCAGCTCCAGGCCACCGGGGGCGGCGAGCGAACGCGCCAGCGCGCCCGTCCCGTCCGTGCTGTGGTCGTCCACCAGCACCACCCGGGCCCGTCCCGGGTACTTCTGCGCCAGCAGGCCCGGCAGCGACAGCGGCAGCACCTCGGCCTCGTCCCGGGCCGGCACCACCACCGCCACCTGCGGCCAGCGCTCCACCGGCCGGCGCGGCGGCAGCCGGACGTCGGTGCGCCAGAACAACCCGTGGCAGCCCGCCAGCCAGAGCCAGACCAGCAGGGAGAGCGCGGCGATCCACAGCAGGACGGTCACCCGGGCAGTCTGCCGCACGCGGGGGCCGGCGCGGGCCATCGACTAAAGTCTTGACCCGTGAAGATCGCACTGATGGACTCGGGAATCGGCCTGCTGGCCGCCGCCGCCGCACTCCGGGCGCTGCGTCCGGACGTCGATCTGGTGCTCTCCTCCAACCCCGCCTCGATGCCCTGGGGGCCGCGCACGCCCGAGGAGGTCACCGAGCTCGCGCTCGGCTGCGCCCGGGCCGCCGCCGCACACCGGCCGGACGCGCTGATCGTCGCCTGCAACACCGCCTCGGTGCACGCGCTCGCCGCCCTGCGCGCCGAACTGGAGCCCGCGCTGCCGGTCATCGGCACCGTCCCGGCGATCAAGCCGGCCGCCGCCCTCGGCGGCCCGGTCGCCATCTGGGCCACCCCCGCCACCACCGGCAGCGCCTACCAGCGCGGGCTGATCCGCGACTTCGCCGGGACGGCCGACGTCACCGAGGTCGCCTGCCCCGGGCTCGCCGACGCCGTCGAGCACGGCGACGACGCGGCCGTCGAGGCGGCCATCGCCGCCGCGGCCGTCCGCACTCCGGCCGGCACGGCGGCCGTCGTCCTCGGCTGCACCCACTACGAACTGGTCGCCGACCGCATCCGCGCCGCCGTCGCCCCGACCTCCCTGCCCTCGCTCACCCTGCACGGCTCCGCCGACCCGGTCGCCGCCCAGGCCCTGCGCCGCGTCCTCGACCCCACCCGCGAGGGCACCGGCACCCTCACCGTCCTCCACGCCGGCACCCCCGCCACCCTCCCCCCGGCCGCCCTCGCCTACCCCCAGACCCTCCCCCTCACCGCCCCCACCGTCTGACCCCCGCGCCGCAGCGCCCGCCACGGTCCCTCCCGCCGCCCTCGTGGCACCGCTCACCGGGGTGCTTGTCGGCCTGCGGCCCGCGCGGTGGCTCGCGCCGACCCTGCGGAGGCCGGTCTCCTCACGGTCTCCTGTCCGATGTGACGGCACCGCCCGCCGGGACGGCCCCAGGCCTGCGGCCCTCGGCGGTTGGGCGGCCGTTCCGCACAGGAAGTCGGCGGAGCCGACTTTCGGCGACAGCGGCGGGGCGGGGGCTGCGGCCTGGGCGTCGGCGTGACCGGCTTCTGACGGCGGGAGTGCCGGTCGGCCGGTAGCCGGGGTGGCTGTGGTGGCGTGGAAAGTCGGCGGGGTCGACTTTCGGTGGCGCGGCGGGCGAGAGCCCCTGCGAGGTCGCGTGGGTGGGTGGCCCGTCGGCGGGGTCGACTTCCCGGGGCGGCGCAGGAAGTCGGTGGGGCGACTTCCTGCGCGGGGTGAGGGGGGGAGGGTCAGGCGGCGTGGCCGCGCCAGCGGCGGTAGGCCGGTTCGAGGCCCGAGAGGATGGTGTCGAACCGGCGGGTGCTGGTGGTGGAGTCCACCTGGAGGCGGCTGATCTGGAGGGGGTGGGTGGGGAGCCGGGGGCCGAGGCGGTGGTCGGAGAGGAAGCCCAGCCGGTAGCCCAGTTCCTGCAGGACGGTCTCGGCCCGGACGTCGTGGCCGCCGTCGGGGTACGCGAAGGCGATCGGGGGCTCGCCGAGCCAGCGGGTGAGGGCCTCGTGGGCGCCGGTGATCTCCGTCCGGACGGTGGCGTCGTCGCAGCGGCCCAGGCACGGGTGCCCCTGGGTGTGGTTGCCGATGGCGACGCCGCCCTCGCGCAGGGCGAGCAGGTCGGCGGGGGTGAGCTGTTCCTGGCCGGGCGGGCGCCGGTCGGCGCTGACCCGCAGCTCGTGGAGGCTGCGCCGGCGGTCCGGGTCGGGCATCGCCTTGAGCCGGCGGAGCAGCTGCGAGGGGTGGCCGCAGTCGAGCGAGCGGGCGCGGCCGCCGTGCCGGGCGAGGAAGTCGGCCTCGTGCCACCAGAACGGCTTCTCGGTGCCGATCAGTTCGGAGATGACGAAGGCGGCGGCCGGGATGCCGCGTTCGATCAGTGCGGGCAGCGCGTGGGTGAGGACGCTGCGGTCGGCGTCGTCGAAGGTCACCAGCACGCTGCGGGCGGGCAGCGGGCGCCGTTCGGCGACGGCCTGCTGCACGGCGGCGAGCGAGACGGGGGTCGCCAGTCCTCGCAGCCGGTCCAGCTGGGCGCCGAACGAGCGGGGGTCGGTCACCCCGTGGTAGGCGAGGACGGCGAGCCGCTGCGCCGCCCGGGCGCGGAACAGTGGCTGGACGGGGGCGAACCGCAGCCACTCACCGCGCGCGTCGGCCGAGTGGCCGGCCGGATGGTCGACCCGCTCGGGCTCGGCCGACCGGTGGACGGGCGGGGAGCAGGTGCGGGTGGCGGTGGAGCGCAGGGCCCGGCCGCCCGACGGGAGGACGGCGGGCGGCCGCGCGGCCGGCGGTGTGACGATCGGCTGCCCGTCGATCGTCACGGTGTCGGGTCCGGGCGGTGCTGCGGTGGTCGGCGGGGGCCGCAGGTCCGACAGGGCGGTCACCACGGCCCTGGTGCGGGCCGTGGGGCCGGAGGTCGACGTCGTGGAATGGGACTGCGGCACGGTTCCCCCTCGGTCGCCGATGCGGCGTGGCGGTACCGCCGGAGGGCGGAGCCCGGCCTCCGACTCCAGGGCACGGCGGCTCCGCCCCCTGGGTATCTCCGGTCCACGGCGGGGACTCCCAACCCGCACCGCGGACGGCTCCTGGATCGCTCAATGTAAGGGAGACAGCTACGCCCCGTTGATGGTTGTACCGGACGGGCAAGGTTTTTTCGCACACCGGGAACCATTCCGGGATCACCCCGAAACGAACCCGGGACAGCTTCCGGACGCCGCCCGGGCATCTCCCGGGCACCTCCGGAAGTCCTCCAGAAATCCTCCGGAAGGCCTTCGCAACACCTCCCCGAACACCCGTCCCTCCCCTCGCGACCGTCACTCGGAGTGCCCGCCCGATCGCTCCGCGCGTGCTGCCGGTGCGGCGGTGCCGGGGTACCTTGGGCTCATGGCAGATGCGGAACGTGATCACTTCTCCCCGCGCGGCGCGACCCGGATGGCCCGGTACTGTCACGGTGGCCCGCTGGTCACCCACCAGGTGCCGCTCGCGCTGGTGGGCCTGGCCTGCCTCGCGCTGGGGATCGTGGTAGCGGTCGTGGTTCCGGACAGTGACGGCCCGGCGTGGGCGATGGCGGTGGCGGGCTGCCTGGCGGCCGGTGTGCTGCTGCTCGGCCGGATCGGTTTCGCGCTGTTCCGTCGCCGCCGCGCGGCGGCCTGAGAACGGACTGCCGACGGGCCGCCCCCGGGCCCGCGTTCGGAATCACTCGAACATCGCTCACCCGATCGAGTTCAACCGGTCAGATCGGCAGGTTTTCAGCCCATCTGCCAACTCCTTCTCGCTTCTTTCACAATTCCAGGGCACCAGCCCCACAGTTCCCCCTACTGTGATGTCCGTCCGGGGCGCCAACCGCCCCGGATGCGAGGCCACTTGCCGGCGCCGGGGAGGGCGCCGCAGAGGGGGGAACGATGAGCGGCACCGCCGCGCCCGGAACGGCCCCGGCCGGCGGGGGCATCAGGGCCCAGGTGAAACGCCAGCTGGCACGCCGGGCCGGAACCAGCCCCGGCGAGGGCGCCACCGTGCTGATCTACCACCGGGTGGGCGGCGGCAGTCCGGACGAGCTGGACGTGTCCGCCGCCGACTTCGCCGCCCAGGCCGACCTGCTCGCCGCGCTGCCGCCCGGGCGGGTGGTCTCCCTGGACGAGGCCACCGACCGGATCGAGGCCGGCCGCAGCACCCCGGGCGTCGTCCTCACCTTCGACGACGGCTTCGCCGACGTCTACGACAACGCCTGGCCACTGCTGCGCGAGCGCGGCCTGCCGTTCACCGTCTACCTGGCCAGCGGCCACGTCGGCGGCGAGATGCGCTGGGAGGGCTCCACCGCCAAGGCCACCGGCGCCCCCGCGCTCAGCTGGGCGCAGCTGCGCGAGATGACCGCCTCCGGCCTGTGCACGGTCGCCAACCACACCCGCACCCACGCCCGCCCCGAACTGCTCTCCACCGCCGAGCTGGACGCCTGCGGCGACGACGTCGAGGAGCACCTGGGCGTGCGCCCCAGCCACTACGCCTACACCTGGGGCGTGCCGGTCCCGCACATGGAACCGGCCCTGCGGGCCCGCTTCCGGACGGCCGCGACCGGCGAGGTCGGCCGCAACACCCCCGGCGTGGACCCGGTCCGGCTGCGCCGGGTGCCGGTGCGCCGCACCGACCCGATCGACTTCTTCCGCGCCAAGCTCCACGGCCGGCTGCTCCCCGAGCTCGCCTACGCCCGGATCGTCGCCACCGCGAAGGCGGTGGGCGCCCGTGCCTGAGAGCCGGATCCCGCCGCGCCTGCGCGGCCCCGGCGGCCGCCCGCTGCGGGTCGCCCACCTCACCACCGTCGACATGAGCCTGCAACTGCTGCTCGCCACCGAGCTGAAGGTCGATCTGGAGGCCGGCTTCCACACGTACGGGATCAGCGCGCCCGGCCCGTACGTCCCCGAGCTGGAGGCGATCGGGGTGCGCCACGAGCCGCTGCACGCCCTGACCCGGGCCTGGGAGCCGCGCGCCGACGCCGTCGCCGCCCGCGAACTGCTCGCCGTGCTCGACCGGATCCGCCCGGACGTGCTGCACACCCACAACCCGAAGACCGGGGTGCTCGGCCGGGTGCTCGGCCGTCTCGCCCGCGTGCCGGTCGTCGTCAACACCTGCCACGGGCTCTGGGCGCAGGCCCACGACCCGCTCGCCAAACGGGCGTTCGTCCTCGGCGCGGAGGCCTTCGCCGCCCGCTTCTCGCACGCCGAGCTGTACCAGAACGGCGAGGACCGCCGCACCCTGGCCCGCGCCGTCCCGGCCCGCCGCTCGCGGGTGGTCGGCAACGGCGTGGACCTCACCCGCTTCGCCACCGACCCGGGCGAACACGCCCGCATCCGCGCCGGGCTGCGCGCCGAACTCGGCGTCGGGCCGGACGAGCTGCTGGTCGGCGGGGTCGGCCGGCGGGTCGCCGAGAAGGGCATCCGGGAGTACGCGCAGGCGGCCCGGGCGCTGGCCGGCAAGGCCCGGTTCGTCTGGATCGGTCCGGACGACCCGGACAAGCCGGACGCCCACGGGGCCGAGTCGGGCGTCTCCTTCCTCGGCCCGCGCGGCGACATGCCCGCCGTCTACGCGGCCCTCGACGTCTTCGTGCTCCCCTCCTACCGGGAGGGGTTCTCCCGCTCCGCCATGGAGGCCGCCGCCGGCGGCCTGCCGATGGTGCTCAGCGACATCCGCGGCTGCCGCGAGATCGGCACCCACGACGAGCACCTGCTCCTCGCCCCGCCCGGCGACGCCCGGGCCCTCACCGACGCGCTGGACCGGCTTCTCACCGAGCCCGGCCTGCGCGAGCGCCTCGGCGCGGCGGCCCGCCGCCGCGCCACGGCGCAATTCGACCAGCGGGCGGTCGCCGCCGTCTCGCTGGCGACCTACGCGGCCGTCGCCCGCACCAAGGGACTGCCCTGGACGGTCGGCTGAGCCTGCCCACGACCCACAACCGCATCAGGGGGGAAGGACCGTCATGAAGCGAGGGGGGGACCTCGTGGTCACCGTCCTGGCCGGGATCGTCGCGATTCCGCTGGGACTGCTGATCGCCCTGCTGATCCGCTGCACGATGGGCGGACCGGTGCTCTTCCGGCAGACCCGGACGGGGCTGCACGGCAAGGAGTTCGAGATCCTCAAGTTCCGCACCATGCGGGACAGGCGTTTCCCCGAGGAGCCGGACGCACCCCGGATCACCCGGCTCGGCGAGCTGCTGCGCCGCACCAGCCTGGACGAGCTGCCGCAGCTGTGGAACGTCGCGCGCGGCGAGATGGGCGTGATCGGGCCCCGGCCCACGCTGCCCGAGCAGGTCGTCCACTACTCCACCCGGCAGCGCGGACGGCTCGACGTCCGGCCCGGCCTGACCGGCTGGGCCCAGGTGCGCGGCCGCAACTCCATCACCTGGCCCGAGCGGATCGAGCTCGACCTCTGGTACGTGGGCAACCGCTCGTTCGGGCTCGACCTGCGGATCCTGCTGCTGACCGTCAAGGTGCTGCTGCGCCCGGCCGGGATCACCGCGGCCGGTGGCGTCAACCCGGGCTTCCCGGCGCCCACCGAGCCCGCCGACACCGGCGCCCCGGTGCCGGCGGCCCCGGACCACCGGGCGCCCGCCGTCGAACGCGCCCCCGCCGTGATCGGCCTGCCCCGGCAGAGCACGGCGCCCCGGCCGGTCCCGCCGGTGCGCACGGCCCCGTCCCGGCCGTCGCCCGTGCACGCGGCCGTCGAGGAGGCGTCCTGACCACCGGAACGGGCAGGATGGCCCCCGTGCTCCCCGAAACCGCCCCCGACGGGCTCTGGATCGCCGGCGCCGGGGGCGTCGGCCGCGAGGCGCTGGACACCGCGCTCGCGGCCGGCGTCCCGGTCGCGGGTTTCCTCGACGACCACCGGCACGGCGCCACCGTCCGCGGCCTGCCGGTCCGCAGGCCCGCCGAACTCGGACCCGGCGACCGCTACCTGGTCGGGATCGCCGACCCGGCCGTCCGGCGGCGGCTCACCGCCCTGCTGGACGGCCTCGGCGCGGCACCGGTCACCCTGGTCCACCCCCGGGCGCTGATCGCCCCGGACACCGTGCTCGGCCCGGGCTGCCTGGTGATGGGCGGCGCGTACGTGTCCAGCAGCGTCCGGCTCGGCGCGCACAGCCAGGTCCACTACAACGCGACGGTCGGGCACGACGCGGTGCTCGGCGAGCGGGTGACGGTCTACCCGGGCGGCAACGTCTCGGGCGCCGTGCTGCTGGCGGACGGCGCCACCGTCGGCTCCAACGCCGTGGTCCTGCAGGGCCGCAAGGTCGGCGAGCACGCCTTCGTGGGCGCGGCGGCCGTGGTCACCAGGGACGTGCCGCCCGGCGAGGTGGTGGTGGGCTCCCCGGCCCGCCCGCTGCGCCGGGACTGACCCGGCGGCGCCCGGATAGGGTGCGGGCCATGGCCATTCCCGAGTTCCTCGCCGACCTCCGCGCCGTGGTCGGCCCCCGCATGCTCTGGCTCAGCGCCGTCGTCGCGGTCGTCCTGGACGACGACGGCCGGGTGCTGCTCGTCCAGCGCGCCGACGACGGCAGCTGGACGCCGCCCGGCGGCATCCTCGACCCGGGCGAGCAGCCCGCCGACGGCGCGGTCCGCGAGTGCCTGGAGGAGAGCGGGGTGATCGCCGTCCCGGAGCGGCTGGTGGCGGTCACCGTCTCGCCGGAGATCACCTACCCCAACGGCGACATGACGCAGTACCTGGAGCTCGTCTTCCACTGCCGCCCGACGGGCGGCGAGGTCCGGCTGGACGAGGACGAGACCCTGGCGGTCGGCTGGTACGCCCTGGACGCACTGCCGCCGATGGGGGAGAAGGAACTCGCCTGGATCCACCGGGCGGTGGCCGGCCACGCCGAGGCGGGCTTCGAGTGGAACGGCCTGCCGCGCCCCTGACCGCAGGCCCGAGGCCCGAACGCGTCCTACAGCCCGCGGAACCAGTCCGCCGTCCGCTCCAGCCCCTCGCGCAGCGGCACCGGCCGGACGTCCGGGAACAGCTCGCGCAGCCGCGCGTTGTCGGCCTGCGAGTCCCGGACGTCGCCGGGCCGCGGGTCGACGTGCGCCACCTCGACGGGGTGGCCGAGCACCGACTCCAGCTCGCCGATCAGCTCCAGCAGCGAGGTGCGGGTGCCGAAGGCCAGGTTGACCGGGTCGGCGTGCACCACCCGGCGCAGCACCGCCTCGGTGATCACCTGGGTGACGGTGCCGACGAAGGTGAAGTCCCGGCTCTGCCCGCCGTCCCCGTGCACGGTCACCGGACGCCCGGCCAGCGCGGCGTCCAGGAAGGCCGGGACCACGGCCGCGTAGGCGTGCCCGGCGGGCTGCAGCGGGCCGAAGACGTTGAAGAACCGCAGCGGGAGCACCCCGAGCCCGTAGCAGTGGTGGTAGGCCGCCAGGTAGGACTCGGTGGCGAGCTTGCTGACCGCGTACGGGCTCATCGGCGCGGTGCGCATGGTCTCCCGCTTGGGCAGCTCGCGGTTGGCGCCGTAGACGGAGGAGGAGGACGCGGCGGCCACGTAGAGGCCCCCGGCGCGGCGGGCCGCCTCCAGCACCTCCAGGGTGCCGGTGGCGTTGGCGTGGTGGCTGGCCAGCGGGTCGGCCACCGAGCGGGGTACGGACGGCAGCGCGGCGAGGTGGACGACGGCGTCGGCGCCGGCGAAGGCCTCGTCCAGCAGCGCCGGGTCGAGGACGGAGCCCTCGTGGAGCAGGGCGCCGGTGCCGTCCAGGTTGGTCTTGTGCCCGGTGGAGAGGTCGTCCACGACCCGGACCTGGTCCACCTCGGGCCGGGCCAGCAGGGCCCGGACCAGGTTGGCCCCGATGAATCCGGCTCCGCCGGTGACGACCACGCGCATGGCTGAGGTTCCCCCCTCACGGCCGGCCCCGCGGCCGGTCCTGCGCCGATGGTAGCCGCGCGGTCACCCGCCGTGGGCCGGATCCCGCAGAACGGCCGGAAGCGGACACGGCGGGCCCGGGGCGGAGGGTTTCAGCCCTTGGGCTGGCGGTAGGCCTCCTCAGCGGCGTCCAGCACCGCCGCGAGGTCGCCGCCGGCCGTGGCGGTGGCCACCGCGGCCACCGCGCCCTCGACGAACGGGGCGTTGGCGAACCGGACCGGGAACGGCAGGCCGTGCTCGTCGGCGTCGGCGAGCAGCCTGCGGACGGTGGTCACCGCGCCGCCGAGATCGGCCAGCACGACCACGCCGTGGCCCTGGTCGACCCGGCGGGTGGCGGCGGCGACCAGGACGGCGCTGATGCCGGGGCCGGCCACCAGGTCCCCGCCGCTCGCGGCCACCGGGGCGGGGGAGCCGTCGTCGGTCAGGGCGAGGGCGAGGGCGCGCACGGCGTCGGCGAGTTCCTGGCTGTGCGAGACGAGGACGACGCCGACCCGGCCGTGCGTGGGGGGCCGACCCGGGGCGGGCCGGGGCTGCGGGGCAGGGGCGGGCGGGGTGCGGGGCGCCGGGGGGTGGGCCGAGGGGGCGTCGGAGATGGGGATGACATCGGCGCGGCTGCCGTCCCGGCGGCTCATCGGCTGCTCCTCGGGCGCTCGGTGGGGGCTGGACGGTGGGGTGCTCGGGCGGGGGTGCTCGGGCGGGCGTGCTCGGTGGGGGCTCCCCACACTCTGGCAGTTCGCCCGCCGCCCGCCCGCGTGGGACACGCTTCCGGCGGCGGGCCGGGCCCGCTGACGGTCCGTCGGCCCCGGCCGGGGGAGTCCTGCCGATCCCGCTGACCGGGGGCCGCGCGGGTGACTAGGCTGGGGCCGTTCAGGCCGTCGGGAGGAGAGACCAGCAGTGGCAGCCAACAGCGGGACCGGGGTGGAGTCGGCCGGGGTCGGGACGGAGCCGGCCGGAGCGGCGGAGCTCGGCGCGAACGGGAAGCCGAAGGTGGACTTCACCGGGGCGACCTGGCTGTGCAGCAGCCAGGGCGTGGGCGACGTCCAGATCGCCTTCGTGGACGGCTACATCGGGATGCGGGACGGCCGTCAGGAGGACGGCCCGGTCCTGGTGTTCACGCCCGGGGAGTGGCGGGCCTTCGTGCTCGGCGCGCGGGACGGCGAGTTCGACCTCACCTGACCGGATCCGGCCGGACGCCCCGCGGGGGGGGCGGCCCGGGGCGGGCGGAGTAGGTACAGTGGGCGAGCGGGACGGAGGAGCGAAAGTCAGCGGGCGTAAAAAATACGA
>NZ_JBHVRK010000036.1:53831-62294 GCF_042885845.1 Kitasatospora sp. NPDC058032
GCGCGGGGGGGTTTGTTCCCCCTCCCGGGCCGGGCCGGCGCCGCCCCCCCCGCGGGGCGTCGGCCCGGATCCGGAGGATGTGTCGAAGGTCTCGGTGCCGAAGGTCTTCCCGAAGGTCTCCGGGGATCATCGTTCCGATCACATTTGAGCGTGCCCCGTCATAATTTCTGTTGACTGCTGGACAAACGCAGCTCAGAGTATGAGCACAGGCAGACGCCGTGCCCACCGCCCCCACGCGGCCAGACACGGCGCCTGCTGTGCAACCCGACAGCGCTGCCGGGTTTCCTCCCAGTCATCCCCTGCGCACCGGGGGTGCGTCGGCCGTTCCCGGCCCACGAGGGGCCGGCAGTCGCCGGGAGGATGGCGCCGAATCCGAGAGCGACTCGGATGTCGGTGCCGGTGCCCGGGACCCGCACGCCCCCACGCGGCGGCGTCCCGAGCAGATCCGCGGGAGCGACGGGCCGGGGCCCCGCGGACCTTGCTTGTGATGCATGGAACTGTTGGCTTGTGTGCTGTGCTGTGTGCCACCTCGAAGCTGGGTGCTCGGCGGATCGACACGACGGTGTGCACAGTGAGGGAAACGCGTGTAGGGCCGCGTTGCGACAGGCCGTCCCCCCGGAGGGTGAAACCCAGAACGGCTGTCGTGCTGAACCGAACGTAGCCCGGACGGTTGCTCAGAGTCAACATTGGTCTCTGAGCGTGGATCTCCGTCCGGCGTCCCACCCACCCCGCGAGCGTGGTGTGCCGGGCACGTACGATGTTCCCATGTCTTTTCTCCGCCGTCGCTCCGGTCAGCCCACCGGCCCGGACTTCGACGTGCTCGCCATGGACCCGGGCGACTGGCCCGGCGACTTCGGTGCGGCCATGATGACCGGCCCGGACGGCTCCTGCCAGGGGATTTTCCTGCGCTACGACCTGTTCGGCGGCAGAGGCCCGGCGATGTTCATCGGCAACCTCCCCGAGGGTTCGCCGGCCCGGGACACCGGCGACAGCGTGCCCTTCGAGGTGCGTCAGCTGCTCGCCGCCCTCGGTGACGAGGAACCGGTCGACTTCGTCTCGGCGGAGGACTTCCCGGTCATGCTCGGGGACGATCTGCTGATCGTGAAGAAGGTCAAGGTCAGCGAGGGCCGGGTCTTCTGTGCCCAGTTCGGCCGGAGTGACGGCGTGCAGGTCACCATCGCCTCCTGGGACCGACCGATTTCGGACGACCTCTACCAGTTGCTCAAGCCGCTGCCCGCGGACATGTTCCAGCAGGGCTGACGGGTACGGGAACCGTGCCCCGGAGGGCAGGGTTCCGGTTGCCCGGTCCGGCACTCGTCGCACTCCCGTCACCCCGTTCGTTCCGGGCCTCGGGCGCTGCTTGACGGCCTCGATCACGGCTTCGTAAAGTCGCGGACATGTCGTGCCGTCCCCTGCTGCTGACCCGTCGCAGCTACCTCGACCTGCGGCGCACCGCCAGCGCGGCGTGTCCGGGCCACTGAGGGGGATTCGTCCCCGAGGCGGCGGGCGGTCGGCCGAACGGCCGGCGCCGGTCCGGGGGCGGGTGTTCCGCTGAACCCGGGTTCCGGGGGCGGGAATTCCGCCGACCTCCGGGGTCGCCTACCGGTACCGCGCGCCCGTTGCGGGTGTGTCGAGGAGTCAGAGCCCACGCTGCCGTCCGGAGGCACCAGCCCCATGAGCACCATCGCTGCCGATCAGTCGCCCGCCGTTCCGTCGCCCGTCGCCTCCGCCCTCGCGGGGCTGCCCCGGGTCGTCGACCTGCTGGCCGCCCGGGCCGAGGAGCACGACCGCGACGCGACCTTCCCCTACCAGGGCATCGAGGCCGTGCACGAGGCCGGACTGCTCACCCTGACCGTCGACCGGAGGTACGGCGGACCCGGCGGCACGCTCGCCGACACCGTCCAGGTGCTGTCCCAACTCGGGCGCGGGGACGCCTCGGTGGCCGTGGTCGCCGCCTTCACCCTGCTCCAGCACGCCGAACAGGCGCGGACCGCCGGCTGGCCGGTGGCCGGTTACCGGCGGCTGCTCACCGAGTCCCGGCGCGGACCGGCCCTGGTCAACACCCTGCACGCGGAGCCCGGCGCCCGCGCCGGCGAGCCGCCGGCCACGGTGGCCCGCTGGGACGGCACGGGCTGGCGGCTCACCGGCCGGAAGACGTACTGCGCCGGTGCCGAGGCGCTCGCCTGGATGGCGGTGACCGCCCGGACCGACGAACCGGAGCCCCGGACCGGCACCTTCCTGGTGCGCGGCGAGAGCGAGGGGCTGGAGGTCGACCCGACCTGGGACCAGCTGGGCCTGCGGGCCAGTGCCAGCCATGACGTGGTGCTGGACGAGGTGCGGGTGCCCGCCGAGCTCGCGCTCGGCCTGAACCCGCCGAAGGGCGGCGCGGGAAGGGGCGTGACCGGTTCTGCCGCGCGCCCCGGTTCTGCCTCGACCGCCGCCTCGACTGCCGCCGGGGACGCGCCCCGGGCCGTCCCGGCGGCCGAACTCGCCCGCGCCTGGCACGATCTGGCGCTCTCCGCGGTGGCCGTCGGGGTGGCCCGCTCGGCCCAGGACTGGCTGGTCCGCTTCCTGCACCAGCGAACTCCGGCCAATCTCACCGAGCCGCTCGGCAGCCTGCCCCGCTACCGCAGCGCGCTGGGCGAGATCGAGGCCCAGCTGATCGGCGCCGAGGAACTGGTCCACGGGCTGGCCCCCCGGGTGGACAGCGCCGAGCCGGAGGCCGTCGCCCGGACCGGACCGGCCCACCTGCTGGCCACCCGGGCCGCGATATCCGCCGTCCAGCAGGCCGTCTCGCTCACCGGCAACCCGGGACTGAGCCGCCGTCACCCGCTGGAGCGCTACCTGCGGGACGCGCTCAGCAGCCGGGTCCACCTGGCCCCCGACGAGGCCGTCCTGGAGGCCGCGGGCCGGGCCGCCCTGGAACGCGGCGCCCGGCCCTGACCGGACGCCGGCGGCCGGCCGGCGTCACCTCGTCCCGACAGCGGCCCGGACCGCGCGGCGGGCCAGCGCGGCGTCGTCGTACAGCCGGCGGATCATGATCCGCTGCTCCTCGCCGGCGCCCGGCACGTCGTACAGCCGGATCTCGCGCATCAGCACCAGCACCAGGTTCACCAGGAACGCGTCCCGGGCCAGCGTGCCGCCGCTCTGGGCGAGTTGGCTGATCTGCCGGCGCGCCGCGGTGTCCCCGGAGAGCACGCTCCAGAGCACCGCCAGGTCGTAGCCGGGCAGGTACCAGCCGGCCTGCTCCCAGTCGACCAGCACCGGGCCGGACGGCGCCAGCAGCATGTTGCTGAGCAGCGCGTCGCCGTGGCAGAGCTGGAGCGGGGCGTGCCCGAGGCCGTGCAGCAGACCGCGCAGGTCCCCGGCGTCCCGGTCGGTGAGCTGGCCCACCGAGTGGTAGCGGGCGATCTCCAACTGGTAGTCCAGCCGGGGCTGGAACACGTCGGTCGGTGGCCGCCACAGGTTGAGCGTGCGGACGGCGGTGAGCAGCGCCCGCACCTCGCCCGGCGTGGGCGCGTTGGCCGGGTGGCGCTCCCGGGCGGCCGGGCGGCCGGGCACGCGCTCCATGACGAGCACGCAGCGGTCGTGGTCGGCCGCCACCAGCCGGGGCAGCCGCACCGGCGGGCGGTGCCGGACGAAGGCCCGGTAGACCGCCACCTCGTGGTGGAAATCGGCCACCAGCTGCTCGAAGTACTCACTCCGCACCGCCTGCGGGGAGAGGCACTTGGCCACCACCGGCGCCCGGCCGATGGTGCCCGCCACCAGGATGTGGCGGCTCCCCTCGCGCAGTACCTGGCGCGGGGTGAACGCGGGACATATCCGCGAGACGCCGGCGAGCGCGGCCCGGACGGACGGCGTCTGCAGCGCCGAGGGGTCGATCCGCTCCTGTGCCGCGGGCTGGCCCGGCCGGACCGGCGGGCGCAGCAGCCGGCCGTCGCCGGGGCGGGCGGCGGGGATCCGGGCCCCGGGGACACGGGGTCCGGCGGCCTCGGGCGAGCGGAGCCCCAGCGCGGCCCGGGCGGCCTGGCCCCGGGGGTCCGCGGGCCGGCCCTCGGCGGCGCCGCGCGGGGCGGGCGGCCGGGACGGCGGCGGGACCTGCTTCGGGCCGGGACGGCCGGCGGCTGCGGTGGGGGGGCGCAGCGCGGTCCGGGGCGCGGTCGGCGTCGGGGAGGTCGCTGAGGAGTACATGGGGTGAGGGAGATCCCTTCCTGGTCCGTCTCGGATGAGCCCGCGGGGGCGGGGAGGGCCGTGCCGCCGGGTTCCTGGTCCGGCGGCGGGCCCCTGTTCGGTCCGGTGGGTGGTGCGCGGGCGCCGGGCACGGACGCCGGGGCCGGAACCCCGTGCTGCGGCGGTGGACCGGCCGTCCGCACCCTGGGGAATGCGGTCGGCCGGTTCTGCCGCGGCCGTGCCCGGCGCCCCCGCGCCACCCGGCCGCGCCACCCCCTCGGGTGAGGACCGGGAGCGCCCCGGAACCCGCACGGGGGAACTCCCCGAACCGGTCTGGGGCGCCGCCCGACCCGGAGGCGGGGTGGCGCACCTCTACATCACACCCGGACGACGGTGGTTGGTAATGTGGCGGACCCTGGCGAAGCCTGGCGAATGCTCGCCGGGTACCTGACGGAGCCTCTAGCCTCGGACCAGCCGAGGAATCCTGGGGGCTTCACTTGAGCAGGGGACCCAACACCCGACTCGCCGATCTGTTCGTCCTGACCGGATGGTCGAAGGGCGAGCTGGCCCGGCTGGTCAACAGGCGGGGTGCCGCGATGGGGCAGCAGCAGCTGTCCACCGACACCTCGCGGGTGCGGCGGTGGATCGAGCAGGGGGAGATCCCGCGCGATCCGGTGCCGAGGGTACTGGCAGCCGTGTTCACGGAGCGGCTCGGCCGTGTCGTCACCACTGAGGACCTCGGTCTGGAGCGACACCGGCCCACCAGGACCGGAGCGGGGCAGTCCGCCACCACGTCGACATGGGAGCCGGATCGGACGGCCGCGGTCCTCACCGAGTTCACGGGAATGGACCTCATGCTGAACCGACGTGGATTGGTGGGTGCGGGCGCCGCGCTCACGGCCGGGGCGGTCATCGCCGACTCGTTGAAGGGCTGGCTGGGCGGGGAGGCGGTCGCGTACGCGGCCTCGGCGCCCGGTCCGCGACAGGTGGTCACCCAGGGCGGTGTCCGGCCGGTGGTGGACCTGTACGACGCGGGCCCGGTGGGGGCCGAGGAGGTGCAGGCGCTGGAGCGCTCGGTGCAGGTGTTCCGGGCCTGGGACGCGGCCCGCGGCGGCGGCCTGCAGCGCAAGGCGGTGGTCGGTCAACTCAACGAGGTGGGAGGGCTGCTGACGCACCGCCACGGTGCCTCCGTGGAGCGGCGGTTGTGGCTGGTCGCGGCCAACCTCGCGGTGCTGGCGGGCTGGATGTCGCACGACGTGGGGCTGGAGCCGACCGCGCAGAAGTACTTCACGCTGGCCGCCGAGTCGGCGAAGGAGGCCGACGACCGGCCGCGGGCGGGGGAGGCGCTCTCCCGGGCGGCGCGCCAGATGGTGCACCTCGGGCGGGCCGACGACGCGATCGACCTGATGGCCGCGGCGCGGGCGAGCGGCGGCCGGATGCTGCCGAGCACCCGGGCGATGCTGAACACCGTGGAGGCGTGGGCGCACGCGTCGGTCGGGCAGTCGCAGGCGACCTGGCGGCTGCTGGGGGAGGCGGAGGACCTCTTCGCGGAGGACCCGGACGGTCCGCCGCCGTCCTGGATGCAGGTCTTCGACGAGGCGGAGCTGCGCGGGATGCAGGCGCTGGTGCTGCGCACGCTCGCCGAGCACGACCTCTCGGCGGCGGGTGAGGCGCGCCGGCACGCCGAGCGGGTGATCCGGCTGCGGGAGGGGACCGGTCAGCTGCGTTCGGCGCTGTTCGACCGGATCACGCTGGCCTCGGTGCACTGGCTCACCGGGGAGCCGGAGGCGGCGGACGCGCAGGTCAGGGAGGTGCTGCGGCTGATCGGCCAGAACTCCTCGCACCGGACGTGGGACCGGCTGAGGGAGATGTACCGGCTGACCGCGCGCTACCGGGGGGTGCCGGCGGTGGACGAGCTGCGGGACGAGCTGGGGCAGGAGCTGCGGGTGGCGGCGGAGAAGAACCGGTCCCGGTTCGCCTGATCCCGGCCGGGCCCGGGCTCGGGGCCTCGGGGCGTCCGGGGGCCGGGCGGGCGGTCAGCAGGCGCGGGCCGGGCGCAGCAGCATGCGCAGGGCGGTGACCGTGCCGTCGCTGCCGAGCACGGGCTCGCCGGCGCACTCGACCATGCCGTGTCCGCCACCGGGGTGGCGGACCTGAAGGGTGCCGACGGCGGACCGGCCGTGCACCAGCGCGTCGGTCATCATCCGGCGCAGCTGCGGCCGGTCCGCCTCGCTCAGCCGGTCGGGCAGCCGGTCGAGGCTGAGCGGGCCGTGGCCGGGGTCGCAGCCGAGCAGTCGGTAGGCCTCGGCGGACCAGTGCACGTGGTCGGTGCGCAGGTCCCATTCGGCGGCGGCGACCGTGTCGCGGCCGGGCGTCGGTGTCATGGGCATGGTGTGTCCAGTCATCCGTGCGCGGCGGTCGGCCGGCGATGGTGGGATCGACTGTCGCACAGCGGTCCGACGTCCGTGGGCGATTTGGACAGAACGCCGCCAAAGTTCCCCCGGCATATGCCAGTGCGCACAAAGGCCCGGTCGCCCTGTGTGCGACGGGCTGCCCGAAGCGGTAACCTTCGGTGATTCCGGCGCCCGGGCGCCCACCGCAGTACCGACCAGAGACCCCGGCGACGGAAATCCCGTTGCCACTACGACCGCCGCAACGGATGCTGACCTCATGTTCGAGCCAGTGATAGCACCCAGTGCCAGCCTCCTCGGCCTCCTGCAGCGAGGTCGCGGTGACGGGCAGCTCCATGCGCTGGCCGCCGACCGTACCGAGGCCATCGCCGCGTTGGAGGAGTGCGTCACCAGGGACCCGCGAGCCGACTGGCAGGTCGAGAACCGCTCCCTCTACTACGCGCGCCTCTACATGGAGCTGGAGGCGTCGCTCGACGGCATCGAGGACCACCTCCACTCCCCGGAGGACCTCCTCGACGAGGACGAGGCCCGCACCGGCCTCGCGCTGTCCGTCCTGGGCCACCTCGCCGCGTACGGCCGCCGGGACGCCCTCCTCATGCTCCGCGAGTACGCCGCCACCGGCACCAACTGGGCCTGGGCCCTGGACGAGCTGGCGCTGCGCGACGACGACCGCGGCCTGCTGCTGCTCGGGACCGCCGTGCTGGACCGCTTCGCGCCGGGCCCCGAGGGCGACGCCGAGCTGCGCGAGACCATCCGGGGCGCCTACGAGCCCAGGCCCTGGCGGCTCTGGGCCGCCTACCACCCCAGAGTGGCCGCGGCCAGTGAGCAGTCCCCCTTCGACCTGTGGCAGCGCCAGCTGAACCGCAGCGGCGTCACCCCCGGCTGGTCCACCGCCGACGTACTGGCCTGGGCCGACCAGGGCGAGCTCGGCGGCCTCGGCGCCGCGGCCTTCGCCGGCGGCCCGGTCCGCCCCGAGGCGTCCCGTGACGCCGGCTCCCCGGCCCGCCCCGACGCGGTGGACCGCCGCGCCGCCGCGGCCGCCCGCTGCCTGGCCGCCGTGGTGCGGCCCGAGGACCTCGGCGCCGTGCTGGAGGCGGCCCGCACGGGTCTGCCCGGTGCCCGCCGGGCCGCCCTGCGCTACCTCGTCGACCAGTGCGACCCGGCCGCGGCCGGCCTGATCGAGGTGGCCGCCGCCGACGTGGACGACCGGATGGTCCGGTTCGCCCTGGAACTGCTCGGCCGGATGCGCGGCCCGGAGGCGCTGGCCCAGGCCCGCCGCTGGGCCGACCCGGCCACCGGCGGCGCCGACAGCGCCCTCGGCGAGGCGGCCGTCCGGCTGCTGGCCGACGCGGGGGAGCCCGCCGACGGCCCCCTGGTGGTGGGCGGGCTGCGCCGCTGGGTCTCGGTCCACGGGGTGTCCGGGACCGACGCCGGGCTCGGGACGCTGGTCGACGGCGCGGGGCGGCTGGCCGCCGCCGGAGCCGTCCCGGTCCTGCGCCACATCTACGGGGAGGCCGTCTCCTCGGAACTGCGCGGTCGCGCCGCCCGGGCGCTCGCCGCGACCGACGTGCACTTCCCCGAGGGGCCGGCCGTCGAGTGCCTCTGGGACTGCGAGGAGTCCACCCGGGAGCTCGCCGCGAGACACGTCGCCACCACCGGCGACGCCCGTGTGCTGGAGCGCCTGCGCCGCCTCGCCGCCGACCCGGCCGAGGAGGCCGAGGTCCACGCCGCCGTCCGGGGCCGGCTGACGGCCGCCCGGGAACGCCGCCGCTAGCGCGCCGCCTGCGCCAAGGCTCCGCCGAGACTCCGCGCACAGGCCGCGTGTGCTCCGCGGCAGCAGCAGAGCGGGGGGGGCGCCCCCGGGGGGGGGGGGGGGCCGGCG
>NZ_JBHVRK010000037.1:0-61523 GCF_042885845.1 Kitasatospora sp. NPDC058032
TCGCCGCGTCGTCCGGCACACCCTCGGCGCCGGCACCCCCAGCACCGGCACCCGCAGCACCCGCGCGCTCCGCCGCCTCGGCGGCTGCCGCTGCGGCAGCCGCCAGCGCGGCGGCCTGCGCCAGCCGGGCCTCCTCGGCCCGCTGCAGCGCCTCCTCCGCCCGGCGCCGCTGCTCCTCGCGCGCCAGCTCGCGCTGCCGCTGGAGCTCCGCCCGGGCGGCCGCCTCCTCGGCGAGCCGCTTGCGCTCGGCCTCCTCGGCCGCCCGGCGCGCCTCTTCCTCGGCGCGCCGCTTCGCTTCCTCCTCGGCCCGGCGACGGGCCTCCTCCTCGGCCTTCTTCCGGGCCTCCTCGGCCGCCTTGCGCGCGGCCTCGGCGGCGGCCCGCTCGGCCTCCTCCTTGGCCAGCCGCTCCTTCTCCGCCTGCTCGGCCCGCAGCTGCGCCAGCACCTCCTGGCGCTTGCGCTCGGCCGCTTCCTCCTCGGCGCGTTTGCGGGCCTCCTCCTCGGCCCGGCGCCGCGCCTCCTCGGCGGCCTTCCGCTCCTGCTCGGCGCGGGCGGCCTTCTCCTGCTCGGAGAGCGGCAGCTCGCGGTCCAGCCGGTGGCGGACCGCGGTGGTGACGACGCCGGGGGCCTGGCTGCCGTCGACGACGAGGTAGCGCGCCGGGTCGGCGGCGGCGAGCGCGAGGAAGCCGGAACGGACCCGCTGGTGGAACTCGGTCGGCTCGGACTCCAGCCGGTCCAGCGCCTCGGTGAAGCGCTCCCGGGCCCGGGTCGGGTCGACGTCCAGGACGACGGTCAGGTCGGGCAGCAGCCCGCCGGTCGCCCAGCGCGAGATCCGGGCGACCTCGGTGGCGGCCAGGTCGCGGCCGGCGCCCTGGTAGGCGATGGACGAGTCCATGTACCGGTCGGTGATGACCACCGCGCCGCGGGCCAGCGCCGGGCGGATCACGTTCTCGACGTGCTCGGCGCGGTCGGCCGCGTAGATCAGGGCCTCGGCGCGGTGCGAGAGGCCGGTGTTGCCGACGTCCAGGACCAGGCCGCGCAGCCGCTGGCCGACCGGGCTGCCGCCGGGCTCGCGGGTCAGCACGACCTCGTGGCCCTTGCCGCGGATCCACTCGGCGAGCGCCTGGGCCTGGGTGGACTTGCCGGCGCCGTCGCCGCCCTCCAGGGCGATGAAGAAGCCGGTGCCCGCCCGGTGCGGGGCCGGTCCGGTGGCGCCGCGCACCGCGTCGACCAGGTCCCGGCCGAACGGCACGGTGCCGCGCCGGTCGTCGGTGCGCAGCAGCACCACCGCGGCCAGCACCAGGGTGAGCAGTCCGGCGGTGGCGACCGCGAGGGCCGCGCCGCCGTGGATGAAGGTGAACGAGCCGGGCTCGACGGTGCCGTACTCGACGTCCCCGTAGGCGGCGGCGATCAGCGGGACGCCGACCAGCGCGCCGCCGACCACGACCCGCAGCACCGCGTACAGGTGCTCGGTGACCTGCGGCAGCCGGACCTCCTCGACCTCCTGGGCGAGCAGCGCGCGGCCGGTGGAGATCGCCACTCCGGCGGCCAGCGCGGCCAGCACGGTGAGCAGCAGGACCAGCACGAAGTCCACCACCAGGCCGGCCAGGATCAGCGCGACGCCCTCGGTGAGCAGGGCGAGCGCGAGCAGCCGGCGGCGGGAGAGCGAGGGCAGGACGGCCCGGGTGATCCGGACGCCGATCGCGGGGACGCCGGCGGCGGCCAGCACCAGCAGGCCGTAGCCGATCGGCCCGGCGCGGTGCTCGACGGCGGTCAGCAGGGCCAGCGCGGCGACGCCGGCCATCGTGGCGTACCCGGCGCAGACCGCGAAGGTGAAGTACGGGGCGGAGTTGGTGCGGCCCTTCGCCAGGGCCGGGCCGGGGGTCGCGTCGACGGGCGCCCGCAGGCCCCGCAGCGGCGAGCCCGGCGGCACCCGGACGGGGCCGCCGGGCAGCTCCTGGAGGTGGACCCGGACGGCCGAGACGGCGAACAGGGCGGCCGCGCCGAGGGCGGCGAAGGTGGTCTGGTGGGCGCGCAGCCAGTCCGAGCCGAGCGCCGCGCCGATGTTGTTGAGCAGGGTGAGCGCGATCAGCGCGGCGGCGCCGAGCGGCACGGTGGCCCAGCCGGTGCGGTGGTCCAGGGTCCGGACGGTGGCCAGGTTGGCGGCGGACGGGCGCCGCTCGGCCGCCGGGGCGTAGGCGTCGGCGGGCGGCAGCAGCGCGGGGACGGCGGCGGCCTTGGCGATCGCCCAGACCCGCTCGGCGGCGCCGGTCAGGAAGACGGTGGCGAGCAGCACCCAGGTCGCGGCGCCGGAGGGCTTCGGGCCGGAGCCCAGCCAGACGATCCACCAGGGCGCGACGCCGATCAGCACGGCGCGCAGCACGTCGGCGCCGAACAGCGTCCAGCCCCGGTCGAGCTTCCCGCTGAGCAGCCCGTGCACGGGGCCGAGCAGCGCGGCGCCGACCAGTCCGGTGGCGGCCAGCCGGGTGGCGAGGACGGCGGCGACCGCGAACGCGAGGGCGCGCGGCGGGTCGCCGAACGACCCGCCGAGCACGGCGGCGACCACGGTGAGCACGAGCAGCACCAGCAGGCCGAGCCGGTCGGCGGTGCCGCCGATCAGCTGGGTGGTCCACAGCCGCCGGTAGGGGCGCAGTCGCAGCAGCGCCCGGATCCGCTCGCCGGCGGTCCCGGCGGGCGCGGTCTCCGGCCGGTCGGGCGTGCCGGTGCCGGCCGCCGCCGCGGCGCTGGGGGTGGGCTGCTCCTCGCTCGTCATACGGTCAGCGTAGCGGTCGGGGCATGCCGCAAAAGAGGGGAGCGTGGCTCCGGACGACCGTCGCCACCGGGTTGTGACGATCCGCGCACGACCCTGTCACGCCCGGTCCCGGGCCCGCCGGAGCGGATCGGCGAACGGTTCGGGCCCGCGCCGCCGGGGCGGACGCGGGCCCGGGTGCGACCGAACGGGGGTCAGCCCTCGTCGGTGGCGGTGGTCT
Organism: Kitasatospora sp. NPDC058032; assembly: GCF_042885845.1. Lineage (NCBI taxonomy): Bacteria > Bacillati > Actinomycetota > Actinomycetes > Kitasatosporales > Streptomycetaceae > Kitasatospora > Kitasatospora sp. NPDC058032. The sequence goes on from NZ_JBHVRK010000037.1 coordinate 2,991, forward strand.
TGCTCGCGGCGGTCTTCTTGGCCGCCGTCGCCTTGGTGGCGGTCTTCTTCGCGGTGGTGGTCTTCTTCGCCGCGGTCTTGGCCGCCGCCGTGGTCTTCTTGGCAGCGGTCTTGGTCGCGGTCTTCTTGGCCGCCGCCTTCTTCGCCGGGGCCTTCTTCGCCGTCTTCTTCACCGGCCCGCGCGCCCGCTTCTCGGCGAGCAGCTCGTAACCGCGCTCGGGGGTGATGGTCTCGACCGCGTCGTCCTTGCGGAGCGTGGCGTTGGTCTCGCCGTCGGTCACGTACGGACCGAACCGGCCGTCCTTGACCACCACCGGGCGCTCGCTGACCGGGTCGGTGCCCAGCTCCTTGAGCGGCGGCGCGGCGGCGGCCCGGCCGCGCTGCTTGGGCTGGGCGTAGATCGCCAGCGCCTCCTCCAGCGTGACCGTGAACAGCTGGTCCTCGTCGGCGAGCGAACGGGAGTCGGTGCCGCGCTTCAGGTACGGGCCGTAGCGGCCGTTCTGCGCGGTGATCTCCACGCCCTCCTGGTCGACGCCGACCACGCGCGGCAGCGAGAGCAGCTTGAGCGCGTCCTCCAGCGTGACGGTGTCCAGCGACATCGTCTTGAACAGCGAGGCGGTGCGCGGCTTGACGGCGTTCTTGCCGGTCTTGGGCGTGCCCTCGGGCAGGATCTCGGTGACGTACGGGCCGAACCGGCCCTTCTTGGCGACCAGCTGGTTGCCGCTGACCGGGTCCGGGCCGAGCTCGTAGTCGCCGCTGGGGCTGGCCAGCAGCTCCTCGGCCAGCTCAACGGTCAGCTCGTCCGGCGGCAGCTCGTCCGGGATGTCGGCGCGCTGGCCGGGCTCGCCCTCGACCTCGGAGGCGCGCTCCACGTACGGGCCGTAGCGGCCGACCCGCAGGGTGATGTCGTCGCTGACCCGGAACGAGCTGATCTCCCGGGCGTCGATCGCGCCGAGGTCGGTGACCAGTTCCTTCAGGCCGCCCAGGTGGTCGCCGTCGCCGTTGCCGGCCTCGGCGGCGCCGCCGGCGGCAGCGCCCTCGCCGCCCTCGCCGAAGTAGAAGCGCTTGAGCCACGGCACGGACTGCGCCTCACCGGCCGCGATCCGGTCGAGGTCGTCCTCCATCTTCGCGGTGAAGTCGTAGTCGACCAGCCGGCCGAAGTGCTTCTCCAGCAGGTTGACCACGGCGAAGGAGAGGAACGACGGCACCAGCGCCGTCCCCTTCTTGAAGACGTACCGGCGGCCGATGATGGTGTCGATGATCGAGGCGTAGGTGGAGGGGCGGCCGATCTCCCGGTCCTCCAGCTCCTTGACCAGCGAGGCCTCGGTGTAGCGGGCCGGCGGCTTGGTGGCGTGGCCCTCCGGGGTGAGCTGCTCGGCGGCCAGCGGGTCGCCCTGGGCGACCTGCGGCAGCCGGCGCTCACGGTCGTCCAGCTCGGCGTTCGGGTCGTCGGCGCCCTCGACATAGGCCTTGAGGAAGCCGTGGAAGGTGATGATCTTGCCGGAGGCGGAGAACTCGACGTCCCGGCCGTCGGCGGACCGGCCGGCGACCTTGACGGTGACCGACTGGCCGACCGCGTCCTTCATCTGGGAGGCGACGGTGCGCATCCAGATCAGCTCGTAGAGCCGGAAGTCGTCGCCGCTCAGACCGGTCTCGGCGGGGGTGCGGAAGCGGTCGCCGGACGGGCGGACCGCCTCGTGCGCCTCCTGCGCGTTCTTCACCTTGGAGGCGTAGGTGCGCGGCGCGTCCGGCAGGTAGTCGGCGCCGTACAGCTGGGTGACCTGGGCGCGGGCCGCCGAGACGGCGGTGTCCGACAGCGTGGTGGAGTCGGTGCGCATATAGGTGATGAAGCCGTTCTCGTACAGCTTCTGGGCCACCTGCATGGTCCGCTTGGCGCCGAAGCCCAGCTTGCGGCTGGCCTCCTGCTGCAGCGTGGTGGTGCGGAACGGCGCGTACGGCGAGCGGCGGTAGGGCTTGGACTCGACGCCGCGCACCGAGAACGCGGTCTGCTCCAGGGCGGCGGCCAGCGCACGGGCGGCCTGCTCGTCCAGGTGCAGGGTGTTGGCGCTGCCCGCCTTGAGCCGGCCGTCCTGGCCGAAGTCGCGGCCGCTGGCGATCCGCTTGCCGTCGACGGCGATCAGCCGGGCGCCGAAGCTCTCCGGGTTGGCCGCGTCGGCCGCGGTGCGGCCGGTGCCGAAGGTGCCGACCAGGTCCCAGTACGAGGCCGAGTGGAACGCCATCCGCTCGCGCTCGCGCTCGACCACCAGCCGGGTCGCGACCGACTGCACGCGGCCGGCCGACAGCTTCGGCATGACCTTCTTCCAGAGCACCGGCGAGACCTCGAAGCCGTACAGGCGGTCGAGGATGCGGCGGGTCTCCTGGGCGTCGACCAGACGCTGGTTCAGCTGGCGCGGGTTGGCCACCGCCTCCTGGATGGCCGACTTGGTGATCTCGTGGAACACCATGCGGTGCACCGGCACCTTGGGCTTGAGCACCTGCTGGAGGTGCCACGCGATGGCCTCGCCCTCGCGGTCCTCATCGGTGGCGAGGAAGAGCTCGTCGGACTCCGCGAGCAGCGACTTCAACTTGCTGACCTGGGACTTCTTGTCCGCGTTGACCACGTAGATCGGAGCGAAGTCGTGGTCCACGTCCACACCGAGACGGCGCACCTCGCCGGTGTACTTGTCCGGGACCTCGGCGGCCGTGCTCGGGAGGTCGCGAATGTGCCCGACGCTCGCCTCGACGATGTAGCCGGGGCCCAGGTAGCCCTTGATCGTCTTCGCCTTGGCCGGCGACTCGACAATGACGAGTCGCTGTCCGTGCGCGGTCTCGCTGCTCGGGGACACCTTCGCTCTTCTCTCCCGGTCGTTACGTGAGCTGGTCGGCGCTGGCAGCACGGGCTGCGCTCCGCCCGACCCCTCCACCGTCCCGGGGCTGCCGCTGTACGACGACCCCACCAGCGGAGTGTGACCGTACCCCGGCCACCCTTGTCAAACGGACGGATCCCGCAATTTCACCGGCAAGGCCGACCGACGCCACTCGAACGGTAACCCGAGGGCGACGCGTCGCGCCCTGCGGAGGGGGGCTTCGGCGGGTTTCGAAGGATGGAATGACGGATTTCGAAATCTGTCAACGGAATATCGGGGCGACCGCCGGGGGCCCACGGGACCCCCGGCGCGGGCGGGCTACCCGGCGCTGAGCAGCAGGAGCGCCCCCGCCGCCAGGCAGCCGAGGCCGAGCGCCGTCCACAGCAGGTCGGCGAGGACGGTCCGCGGGCCGGTCTCCGCCGGCGCGAGCACCGCGCGGGCGGGGCGGCGGGGATCGTAGGCGATCCGGACGGAGGCGCCCGGGACCAGCCGGGGTGGGCGGCGCAGCGGAGTGTGACCGCGCGGACGGGTCAGCACCAGCTCGCACGCCTCGACGGCCAGGACACCCGGTGTTCCTCCCCCGCGTGCTCCGACGGCCGCCGGCTCGGTGGCGAAGGAGAGCAGGGGTGCGCTGTCGAGCGCGCCGTGCGCGTCGGCCTCGGCGACCACGGTCGCGACGGTCGGCCGGCCCCGGCGGCGCACTCGGTGGCGCAAGTGCACTTCGGCGGCGCACCAGAACAGCAGCGCGCCACCGAAGAGGACGAACACCGTGCCCCCCACGGCCGCCGTCGTCGTTTCCACCTCAGCCGCCCCCAGCTCTGTCCACAGCCTGTGGACAGAGCCTCACAGTCCGGGGCCAACGAGGGGCAGAGGTTCGGTGAACGGCCGACGAACCAGGGGAATCCGAGAAGTGAACCGGCGACGCCCGGGCCGCCAGTGCTCGAGCCGTCAGTGCTCGAGCCGTCAGTGCTCGAGCCGTCAGTGCTCGAGCCGTCGGTGCTCGAACCTCCGGTGCTCGGACCGCCTGCTTCAGGCCACCGGCGCTCAGGCCACCGGCCGGATGAACCCCTGCTCGGTGAGCAGCCGCAGCGACTCCGGCACCCGGTCCCGCAGCACCACCCGGTCCTCACCCAGCAGCTGGGCGATGGCGTCGACGATCTCGCCCGCCGACAGCGTCCCGTCGCAGACCCCGACGAAGCCGGCGCCCACCGTGTCCACCTTGGTGGCCCGGCGCATGCCGCGGTTGTGACGCAGGATCACGTGCTCCGGGTCCTCCGCCCCCGGCGCGCCCACCTGCTCCTGGACCACCTCGTCGGCCAGCACGTACCGCGCCGCCAGCAGGCCGGCGTCGTCGTGCGTGCGCAGGAAGTCCTGCCGGTCGAACCACTCCTCGATGTGCGGGCCGAGCGGCTGCTCCACCGGGTGCGGCCACTCCTCCACCCGGACGGTCGGCCGCTCGGCGCCGCTCGCCCGCAGGGTGATCCAGCCGAAGCCGATGCCCTCGACCCGGCCGGCCTCGAAGGCGTCCAGCCACTCCCCGTACCGGGCCCGGTAGTCGCCGCCCGGCCCGCGGTGGTCGCCGCCGTCGCGCAGCCAGAGCTCCGCGTACTGGGCCACGTCCTGCACCTCGCGCTGGACGATCCAGGCGTCCAGGCCGGTGCCGGCCACCCAGCCGGCCAGCCGGTCGTGCCAGTCCTCGCCCTTGACGTGCTGCCAGTTGGCCAGCAGCTGGCAGTAGCCGCCCGGTTCCAGGTGCTCGGCGGCCGAGCGGACCAGGCTGCGGCAGAGGTCGTCGCCGGCCATCCCGCCGTCGCGGTAGGTGAACCGGCCGGCCGGGGAGATCACGAACGGCGGGTTGGAGACGATCAGGTCGAACCGCCGCTCCCCCACCGGCTCGAAGAGGCTGCCGGCGGCGGTCTCCGTGTTGTCGAAGCCGGACAGCGCCAGGGTCAGCTCGGTGAAGCGCAGCGCCCGCGCGTTGAGGTCGGTCGCGGTCACCCGCTGGGCGTGCCGGGCGGCGTGCAGCGCCTGCACGCCGGAGCCGGAACCGAGGTCCAGCGCCGAGCGGACCGGCCGGCGCACGGTGATGTTGCCCAGCGTGGTGGACGCGCCGCCCACCCCGAGCACCAGGTCCTGGCGGGCCACGCCGTGCGCGGTCTCACCGGAGCCGATCCCGCCCGCGCCGCCGACCGCGCAGCCGAGGTCGGAGACCACCCAGGCGTCCGAACCCGGCAGCCCGGCGACCTCGTTGGCGTACGGGCGGACGTCCACGGTGGCGCGCACGAGCTCGCCGTCCTGGCGCAGCCAGCCGTCGGCCAGGCAGTCCTCCACCGGGAGCGCGGCGGCGGCCGCCTTGTACGGCACGGGCTGCTGCAGCAGGAAGAGCCGCACCAGCGTCTCCAGCGGGCTGCCGCCGCGGGTCGCGCGCAGCGCGGGCACCGCCTCGCTGCGGGCCAGCGCCGCGTACCCGGTGGGCCCGAGCAGGTCCAGGCAGCCGTCGGCGGTGTACGAGGCGGCGAGCAGCGCCTCACGAAGCTTGGCGAGGCGGGTCGGGTCGAGAGCGGGGCTACTGATCACCCCGCCATTGTCCCCCGCGCGGCCCCCGCACCCGTCCTTCCCGCCGTCGCCGAGGCGCTCGTGGAGGCGCTGGCCGAGGTACTGGCCGAGGCACTCGCGGGCGTGCTCACCGAGGCACCCCTCCGAGGGCTGTCCTCGCCAACGCCGACTACCCCCTCGGCGGCCGGGGCCGAGGGGGTGCGGGTGTGTTCGGTCAGCTCGCCGAGGGGGCGGCGGCCGGGGTGGAGGGCGCGGGTGCGGCGGGGTCGCCCGCCGGGCTCGCCCCGTCCGTGGCGCCCGCCGACGGCGCGCCGGTGGCCGCGTCCGTCGGCGTGGCGGACGGGCTGCCCGTCGAGCCACCCGTCGGAGCGGCGGCCGCCGTACCCGGCTTGCACCCCTCCTGCTTGGCCATCGCCGCGCCGAGATCGCCGCGCTGCAGCTTGCCCTGCGCCTGCGTGGAGAGCGCGGACAGCTGCTGGATCTGGTCGGCCACGCTGCGCAGCCCGTCGGCGAACTTCGACTGGTCGTCGACGGAGAGCGCGTCCAGCTTCTTCTGGATCTCGACGTAGCCGTCGGCCGCCTTGTTGAGCTCGGCGACGGTGTCCGTCTGCAGGGTCGCGCCGTCGTCCACCTTGGGGGCACCGGCCTTGTCGATGGCCGCGGCGATGTCCTGGTTGGTCTTGGCCAGCTGGCCGAGGTCCGCCGAGAGGCGCTTCTGGAGGTCGGCCGGGACCTCGCCGGTCTTCACCTGCGCGGTGTCCGCCAGCGCGGTCTGTGCCTGGGCGATCGGGTCCTTGGCGGCGCCGCACACGTTCGCCGACCAGGACTCCAGCTGCTTGCTGTTGTCGTCGCCGCAGCCGACGGCGCCGAACGCCAGCAGCGCCCCGAGCGCGGGTACGGCCAGCAGTCGCTTGTTCACCGGGAGAAGCCCTTTCGGTTTCGGTCGTCGAACTGCGAACCTACACGGCCGCCGTTCGACTCCCGGTTCCCGCCCGGGCCACCCCCCGCTGTGCGTGCGCGTAGCCTCCCGCTCGCCGCGCGCCGCCCGCCGGTCCCCGCGCGCCGCTCAGAGCGCGAGGGTGTCCGCCGAGGCCGGCCAGCTCATCCGGATCAGTCCGCCGTCGGCACCGGCGGTGACCTCCAGGTCCTCGACCAGGCCGGTGAGCACCGCGAGACCGAGGGCGTCCTCGTCCGGCTCGGCGCCGTCCGCCGCACCGGCGGTCGGGACGGTGTCGAGACCGGCCTCGTCCTCGACCTCGATGAGGAAACGCTTCTTCTGGTCGATCAGTGCGACGCGCACCGCGCCCTTGACGTCCCCGCGCCGGTGCAGGCCGACCGCGCGGGAGCACGCCTCGCCCACGGCGAGCCGCACCTCGTCGAGCACCGACTCGTCGACCCCGGCTCGCCTGGCGACCGCCGCGGCGACCAGCCGGGCCGTCCGCACGTGTTCGGGAAGCGCGCTGAATCGAAGTTCGACGGTTGCCATCTCTTCCCCCTCGGGGTGCTCCGACCGGGGCCGGTCTCACGGCCCCTGCGGGCCGGTGTCGACCGGCCCTGGGGCGACCGGACGGGCCGGGGCGCGCGGCCCCGGCTCCCGGACGCATGGGAATCGGGCGGACCGGCCGCTGAGGGCCGGCCCGGCCGGTCAGTCGGTCCTGCGGATCAGTCGGTCGCCTGGACCGCGTCGTCCACCGAGCTGTGGATCGGGAAGACCTTGGTCAGACCGGTGATCCGGAAGATCTTCAGAATGCGCTCCTGGTTGCACACCAGGCGCAGCGAGCCCTCGTGGGCACGCACCCGCTTCAGACCGCCCACCAGCACGCCGAGGCCCGTGGAGTCCAGGAAGTCCACGCCCTCCATGTCGACGACGAGGTGGTAGCTGCCGTCGTTGACGAGCTCGACCAGCTGCTCGCGCAGCTTGGGGGCGGTGTACACATCGATCTCGCCGCCAACCTCGACGACCGTGCGGTCGCCGACTGTACGGGTCGACAGGGACAGGTCCACGGAACCTCCAGCACCTTGCCTTGCTACGTCATTGCGATCCTCGGCCGGACGGCCGTCACCGCATGGTCGCGAGCTCCGGGCACGCCCAGCCAGTGCGTGGCAAGCCTCAGCGCTGCGACCCCCGGCCGTACGGCCGTCACGGCCACATTCAACCACCTGCGACCATGCCCGCACGATGGCTTAGGACGATTCTCCGTCACGCCGGTGACACACTGGGTCCTCATGCCGCCGCGTCACAGCCTGCCCGAGGCACTGCTCACGACCCTGTCCACCACCCGAGGGCGGTCGGACCGGCTCACCCATACGGAGCACCTTCCCGCCCGGCGCGCCCGGTATGCGCCGTGGCCCGACTGGATCCGGCCCGAGATCACCGCGTCCGCCCAGGCCATGGGTGTCCGGCAGCCCTGGGCGCACCAGGCGGAGGCGATGAATCTGGCCAAATCCGGTCAATCTGTGGTGATCGCCACAGGGACCGCCTCGGGCAAGTCGCTCGGCTACCTCGGCCCGGTGCTCTCCGACCTGCTGGACGGCACCGAGGCGCGCAACGGCCGGGGAGCCACCGCGCTCTACCTCGCCCCGACCAAGGCGCTCGCCGCCGACCAGCGCCGCCGGGCCGCGGAACTCGCCCCGCCCCGCGTCCGGGCCGCCCTCTACGACGGCGACACCCCGCCCGAGGAGCGCGAGTGGGTCCGCCAGTACGCCTCCTACGTCCTCACCAATCCGGACATGCTTCACCGCGGCATCCTGCCCGCGCACGCCCGCTGGTCCTCCTTCCTCAAGACCCTGCGCTACGTCGTCGTCGACGAGTGCCACGGATACCGCGGCGTCTTCGGCTCGCACGTGGCCCAGGTGCTGCGCCGGCTGCGGCGGATCTGCGCCCGCTACGGCTCCTCGCCCGTCTTCCTGCTCGCCTCGGCCACCACCGCCGACCCGGCCGTCACCGCCCGCCGCCTCACCGGTCTGCCCGCCGAGGCGGTCACCGAGGACGCCTCACCGCGCGGCCCGATGGTCTTCGGGCTCTGGGAGCCCCCGCTCACCGAGAACGTCGGCGAGAACGGCGCGCCGGTCCGCCGCACCGCCACCGCCGAGGCCGCCCACCTGCTGACCGACCTGGTCGAGCGGGAGACCCGCACCGTCGTCTTCGTCCGCTCCCGGCGGGCCGCCGAGCTCGTCGCCCTGCAGACCCAGGACCAGCTCGGCCACCCGCTCGCCGACCGGGTCGCCGCCTACCGCGGCGGCTACCTCGCCGACGAGCGCCGGGCCCTGGAACGCGAGCTGCACTCCGGCCGACTGCTCGGCCTCGCCTCCACCTCCGCCCTCGAACTCGGGGTCGACGTCTCCGGTCTGGACGCCGTCCTGATGGCCGGCTACCCGGGCACCCGGGCCTCGCTGTGGCAGCAGGCCGGCCGGGCCGGACGCGAGGCCCAGGGCGCACTCGCCGTCCTGATCGCCCGGGACGATCCGCTGGACACCTATCTGGTGCACCACCCGGAGGCGTTGTTCGCCACCCCGGTCGAGGCCACCGTGCTCGACCCGGACAACCCGCACGTCCTCGCCCCGCACCTGTGCGCGGCCGCCGCCGAGCTGCCGCTCACCGATCCGGACCTGGAGCTGTTCGGTCCCTCGGCCGCGCCGCTGCTGCCGGTGCTGGAGCGGCGAGGGCTGCTCCGCCGGCGCGGCGACGCCTGGTACTGGACCCGCCGCGAGCGGGCCGCCGACGCCGTCGACCTGCGGGGCAGCGGGGGCAGTCCGGTGCAGATCGTCGAGGCCCCGACCGGCCGACTGCTCGGCACCGTGGACGCCTCCGCCGCCCACACCACCGTGCACACCGGGGCCGTCCACCTCCACCAGGGCCGCAGCTACCTGGTCCGGGACTTCGACCTGGAGAACTCGGTCGCCCTGGTCGAGCCCGCCGACCCGCCCTACACGACCTCCGCTCGGGACATCACCTCCATCTCCGTGCTCTCCACCGACACCACCGTTGACTGGGGCGAGGGCCGGCTCAGTTTCGGTTCGGTGGAGGTGGTCAACCAGGTGGTCGGCTACCTCCGCAAGCGGATCTCCACCGGCGAGATCATGGGCGAGAGCAAGCTCGACCTGCCGCCCCGGACCCTGCGCACCCGGGCCGTGTGGTGGTCGGTCACCGAGGACCAGCTGCTCGACGCGGACATCCCGCCCGACCAGCTGCCCGGTGCCGCCCACGCCGCCGAGCACGCCTCGATCGGCCTGCTCCCGCTCTTCGCCACCTGCGACCGCTGGGACATCGGCGGCGTCTCGGTGCCGCTGCACCCCGACACCGGGCTGCCCACCGTGTTCGTTTACGACGGCCACCCCGGCGGGGCGGGCTTCGCCGAGCGCGGCTTCCGGCGGGCCACGCAGTGGCTGACCGCCACCCGGGAGGCGATCGCCGCCTGCGAGTGCGAGCGCGGCTGCCCGTCCTGCGTGCAGTCACCCAAGTGCGGCAACGGCAACGATCCACTGGACAAGGCGGCCGCCGTCCGGCTGCTGGACGTGCTGCTCGCCGGCGCTCCCGAGGCCGCCGCCGAGCCCGGCCGGGGCGGAGAAGCCGGACGGGACCGAGGAGCCGACAGGGACAGGCCGTCCGGGCACCCCGGACGACCCTCGCCGACGCAGGCGGCCGACGGCGCCGAGGAGGCCGCCCGGGCCGCGGAGCGGGCTGGGACGCCGGAGGGGAAGCCCGGGAAGGAGCCGGGACCGGACGGGCCCACCGGCGAGGGCGACGGCCCTCCCGAAGCTTCATGAGCCACCGCCCCCGACCGACCCGGACTCACCCAGCGCGGCCCGCGCGTCCTCGTCCGTCGGCGCCACCGGCGCCCTGATCGGTCCGGCCCGGGACCGTCCCCGGGCCGGACCGACCGGCAGGCGTGACGGCAGCCCGGCGACGGGCACCTGCGCCACCACCTCGACGGCGTCCGCCGCCCGGTCCACCGCGCAGGAGACCACGACGGCCGCCTGCGCGGCCGCCACGGCGCCGGCCCGGCCGCAGCCTCCGTCCGCGTCCAGCAGCAGCCCGTCGGCCGCCGCGAGTGCCGCGAGGTCGGCGGCGGACTCCGCCCGGTGGCGGGCGCCGAGCACCGCGCCCACCGAGAGCCCGGCGCCGCACGCCAGACAGCCGAGCAGCGCGCAGGCCAGCAGCCAGACCGTCGCCGATCCCGCGTCGGACCGGCGCTCCCCGAGGCGCGCCGGGACGCTCAGCCCGCCCACGGACCCGCACCTCCCTCCGCTCCCCGCAGGGTGTCCTCCCGGGCCGCGACGGCGGTGGCGCTCAGCCGCACCGCGAGCACCTCCGCGAACCGCCCCGGCGCGCCGTACGGCGCGTCCACGGTGACCCGCACGGTGTCCGGCGCCAGATCGACCAGGACGGCCGCTCCCGCCGGCGCGGCCGCCCGCGCGGCCCCGGCGGCATCGGCCTCCCCGCGCGCGGCCGCCCTGGCACCCACCCGCGCCGCGTCGATGCAGCGGAGCTGGGCGGCCGCGGCGAGCACGGCCCAGACCAGCAGCACGCCCAGCAGCACCAGCGCCGGCAGCGCGACGGCGGTCTCGGCGGTGACGAATCCACCGTCGCCGCGCCGTCGGCGTCGCGGTCGCCGCTGCCGGCGCGGGCGCCGCGGCGTCCGGTCAGGCCGCATGGAGCGCCCGGTCCAGGACGCCGGCCAGCGCCTCCAGCACAGCCGTACTGGTCGCCACCTTGTACAGCCCGGCCGCCAGGGCGCACGCCCCGAGCGTGCCGACCGCGTACTCCGCGGTCGTCATCCCCGCGTCCGAGTCGCTCCGGGCCCGGATCCGGTGCCGGATCGCGCGCGCGATCCGGTGGGCCGGCCCGCCGGGAGCGGTGACGGGAGCGACGACGGCCACGGCCACGGTCTTGATCGCCACGTTCATGGTGTTCCTCCTTGCATCGAACGGATTCGGTGTTGCGTCACATCGCGTGCGAGAAACGGCCGGTGAGCCCCACGACCACCGGGGCCACCCCGACCAGGACGAAGGCCGGGAGAAAGCACAGCCCGAGCGGCGCCGTCGCCAGCACCCCGGCCCGGCGGACGCGGGCGTGCGCCGCCCGGACGGCCTCCGCCCGCCGGCCGCTCGCGAGCCCGCAGAGCGCCGCCGCCGCGGGGGCACCGCTCAGGCTCGTCCGGACCAGGCACCGGGCCAGCGGTGCCAGCGGCGGGTGCTCCTCCCCGAGCCGGCGCCAGCAGACCTCCGGCGGCGACCCCAGGGCGAGTTCCGCCGCCGTCGACAGCAGCCGCGGCCCCATGGGCGCGTCCACGCTCGCGCCGACCGCCGCCACCGCCGCTGCGGGCGAGGCCGCCGACCCGAGACAGGCCGCCAACAACTCGGCGGTGAGCGGCAGCTGTCGCACCAGCCGCGCCTCCTCCAGCACGGCCTGCCGCTGCGCCGGGGACCGTGCCCGAGGCATCCAGCGGTGCAGCGCGACCGCCAGCAGTCCGCCGGCCACCAGGCCTCCCGGTCCGCCGAGGAACACCGCCGCCCCGAGCCCGGCCGCCAGTGCCGTCGCGGCCCGGCGCACCTTTCCCGGAACGACCGGGCTCCCCCGCGCCGCCGCCCATCGCCCGGGCCGCCTCAGCCGGAGCGGATCCGCGGTGCCGAGAAGGGCCTCGGCCCGTCGGCGTGCCCGTCTGCCGGGCCGGGCCGCACCGACCGCACCGACCGCACCGACCGCACCGACCAGCAGCACTCCCGCGCCGGCCGGATCCGTCAGCCAGGTCATCCGCACCCCACCTCCCGGCGGAACGCCCCGCTCGGCCGACCCGGCCTGGCCCGGGTCCGGGTGATCCCGCACCGCCACTCCCCCGCCGTCGGCTCGGCCTCTTGCACCGGGGCGGAGCCAAGGGCGCCCTCGGCGGCCGCCCGAACGATGCGGGCGGTCCACGCCAGGCCCACTACCTCCAGGGCCGTGCCCGCCGCCAGGGAGGCCAGCCCGGCGGGCGTGTGGAACAGCACCTCCAGCGGTCCGGCCCCGAGAGCCGCGCCCAGCAGCAAACCGGCGAGCGGCAGGGCCGCCAGTACCGCGATCGTGGTGCGCGGCGCCGCCAGCTCGGCGGTGATCTCCTCCGTGAGCGCCCGCTCGACCCGCAGGGCCTCGGCCACCCCGTCCAACCCGGCCGCCAGGCCCGATCCGCCGGCGGAGGCGACCTCCCAGCACGCGGCGACCGCCGCCGCCCCGCTCCCGCCCGGCAGTTCCGCGAGCAGCCGGAAGGCGGCGGGCACGTCCGCGCCGTACCGGCCGGCCGCGAGCCTGGCGACCGGTTCGGCACCGAGCCTGCTCAGCGCCACGGGATCGGCGGCGGTCCGCGTGGTCACCAGGTGCAGGGACTGCTCGGGCGTCGCCCCGCCGCGCAACTCGCCCGCCAGCCCGGCGCAGAGCTCCACCACGGCGGCTGCCCGGTGCCGCGCCTCGGCGACCGTAGCCCGCCGCAGCCGCCACCGCCGCACCGGCAGGACGGCCGCGACGGCCACCAGGACCGGGACCGGCGATCCCGTCGCCCAGCCGGCCGCCAACCCTCCGGGCGGGAGCAGCAGTTCGGGAGCACTCCGAAGGGACCTCCCGAGCCCGCCCGACCACCGCACCACCGCAGCCGCCGCACCGCCGTCGCCGCCTCCGACACCGGCACCGCCTCCGCTGTCGACACCCGTGCCGGCATCACCCGTCAGCACCGCCCCGGCTCGACGAACACCCGCCGTCTGCCGCCGCAGCCCGCACCACGCCGCCACCGCGGCCCCGCACAGCACCAGCGCCCACCACAGCGCCGTCTCGTCCGCCACCACGACCACCGCCTCTCTCGCCGTCGCCACCAACGCCACTCCGCCGCACCACGAACCCGAAGGCCGCCAACCGCCCACTCCGGCGCCCGACATCGCCCGCTCAGGCGCCCGGGCCGTCCCGGCCGCCTCCACCGCGGTCCCCACGCCCCCTCGGCCCGCCGCCCAGTCCGAGGAGCAGCAGGGCTCCCGCCGCAAAGCCGCCCATCAGCAGCGCGAACGCCGCCTCCGCCAACCCGGCCGTCACAATGCGCCCTCCTCGACGGCGGCTCCCCGGACGGCGAGCAGACCGGTCAGACGCTCCCAGCCGGGACCCGGGACCGTGGCGCCGTCCGCCGTGAACGTCACCGCCGGGGTGGTGACGGCGAGCCCGCGCCGGTCGCCGTCCAGGGTGTGGATCTCGGCGACCCGCCGACGCCCGGTCGCCTGGTCCCGCACCAGGTGCACCACCAGGTCGAGGGCGGCCCGGAGTTGGCTGTGCAGGGCCGGACGGTCCAGCCCGGCCAGTGAGCCGAGCGCCTCCAGCCGGACCGGCACGTCCGCCGCCGTGTTGGCGTGGACCGTTCCGGTGCCGCCTTCGTGGCCGGTGTTGAGGGCGGCGAGCAGGTCGGCCACCTCGGCACCGCGCACCTCCCCGACCACCAGCCGGTCGGGCCGCATCCGCAGTGCCTGGCGGACCAGATCCCGCAGGGTGAGCTCGCCCAGCCCCTCCTGGTTGGGCGGGCGCCCCTGGAGCCGCACCACGTGCGGGTGGTCGGGCCGCAGTTCGGCGGAGTCCTCGGCGACGACGATCCGCTCCTCCGGACCGACCAGACCGAGCAACGCCGCGAGCAGCGTGGTCTTCCCCGTGCCGGTGCCCCCGCTGATCAGCAGCGAGAGCCGGGCCCGCACCACGGCGGCCAGCAGCTCGCCACCGCGCGGCGGGAGCGCCCCGCCGGTCACCAGCTCGTCGAGATCGAACGGCCGGGGGCGGCACACCCGCAGCGAGATGTGGGTGCAGCCGGCCGCGATCGGCGGCAGGACGGCGTGCAGCCGGGTGCCGTCCGGCAGCCGGGCGTCCACCCAGGGCCGCGCGTCGTCGAGCCGCCGCCCGGCCGCCGTGGCGAGGCGGTGGGCGAGCCGGCGCACCGCCTCCGGGTCGGCGAAGCGCACGCCGGTGGCCCGGCGCAGCCCGCCGCCCCGGTCGAACCAGATCTCGTCCGGTCCGTTGACCAGGACGTCCGTGACGTCGGGCGCCGCCAGCAGCCGCTCCAGCGGGCCCGCACCCACCAGTTCGGCGCAGAGCAATCGCACGGTGTCCAGGACGTCGTCGCCGCCGAGCGGCGGCCTGGCGGCGCGCAGGGCGGTCGCCACCGAGCCGGCGGTCGGCGGCGACCCGGACTCGGCCAGCCGCAGCCGGACGGCGTCGACCAGCGCGGCGGCGCGCTCCTCCCGCGCCGTCCGGCCGTAGGCGTTCGGTTCGGCCCGGGGTCCCGGGACGCTCCCGGGGCCGGGGACGCTCCGCAGCGCGCGCCGCTCACCCGGCCCGCCGCCACCGCGGTCGGCACCCGGACCTCCGTCGGTCCTGCGCAGACGCACCATCAGGCGACACCCCCCTCGACCGCCGGCACCGGCGGCAGCACCTCGTCCAGGAACGCCCCGCAGAAGCGGGCGAGCGGCCCGCTCTCCCGGATGCCGGGCGGTACGCCCTGTTCGAGGTCGACGGCCAGCCCGGGCTCCGGCTCCAGCACCCCGGCGAGCTGCATCCGCAGTCCCCGGGCGACCCGGTGCGCGGGGATCCCGAGGGGACCCGGCGGCCGCACCACCGCCCGCACGTCGCCCAGCCGCATGCGGACGGACGCGGCCACCCGGTCGGCGGCCGCGACCGCGCGCAGTTCGGCCGGCACCACCAGCAGCGCCGTGTCGGACTGCTCCAGCGCCTGCCCGGCCGCCGGATCCAGCCGCCGGGGCACGTCGACCACCACGAGTCCGCCCCGACGGCGGGCGGCGGCCAGCACGCTGCGCATGGCCTCGGGCGGCACCGCGAGGGTGTCGCTGCGGTCCCAGGACAGGCAGGACAGGGTCCGGAGCCGCTTGAGCGCGGGCAGCGCCCGGGCCAGCTCGGCGCCGTTCACCCGGCCCCGGGAACCGGCGAGGTCCGGCCAGCGCAGGCCGGCGGCCGTCTCGCCGCCGAGCAGGATGTCGAGGCCGCCGCCGAGCGGGTCTCCGTCGACCAGCACGGTGTGCAGGCCCCGGCGCGCGGCGGTGACGGCGAGCGCGCAGGCCAGGGTGGAGGCGCCCGCGCCGCCCCGACCGCCGAGCACGGCGACGGTGCGCGCGGGGGCGCCGACCCCTTCGGCGGCGTCGGCGACGCGGTCGAGCAGCCAGGCCTCGGCGTCGGGCAGGAACAGCACGTGCTCCGCGCCGAGTTGGACGGCCCTGACCCAGACGCCCGCGTCGTCGAGGTCCAGCCCGAGCAACAGCACCCCGGGTCTGCGGGGCAGCCCGGCACACTGTCCGGACCGGTCATCGCCAACCAGGACCAGCGAGGCGCCCTCCCACAGCTCGCGCGGCGGCGGGGCGCCCCGGATCAGCCGCGGCTCGGTGCCGGCCGCCGCGCAGATCCGCAGCAGCTGCTCGGCCAGGCCGTCGTCCCCGGTGAGGACGAGCGGCCCGACGGGCTCCGGCCCGCCGGCGGTGGGGTGGTCGGTGATGGGCTTCGTCATGTGGGCTCCCCTGTCGTCCTGGTGTCCGGTCGGTCCGGCAGCCGGTCGCCGGGCCCGCGGCACGGACCCGGCGACCACCGCCGGACATCACGGTGGACGGTGATCCGGATTCCGTCCGCCTGGTTCCGAATCCCTGTGGACAACTCATGGGCTGTGGACGAAAACGTTCACCCGCACGGGGGGCTATTGGACAAAGAATTGACGAAACGGGCTCACGGAGATGAACCGCCATACCGACGAGACCGGATAGCACCGCGCGGACCGCGCGCTCCCCGGGGCAGGTCCGACCGCATTCCCGAAGCTGCCGGGGTCGGCGCCGACCACGAGCGACGCCCTATGGGCCATCTACGGAGAGTGATGAAAACACGCGACCACCCCCGTTCCCCGACACCCCCTGTAGACACCACGGGGGCCGGCCGGCAGATCCGCACGATGGGCCGTTCAAGCCCTGAAAATGGCCCCGGACATGCGACGACCCCCGCCGGGGGGGAGAGCGGGGGTCGTCTATCCACGGCCCGACTCGGGGGGGAGGAGCCGGACCGGGTTAGCACGGTCGCGAACGATCCGTGACTTCCATGGTGTACCCGAGCGGCCAGAAACACAAACCCGCACGCCCACGAGTACACCGAATGGCGGGCTGTTTTGCGGCGCCCTCTATCCTCGGTTCCCGTGGACACCACCGAGAACGCCGACGAGCACGCCGACGAGTCCCCGGACTCCACCGCCGCAGCTGCCGGAGCCGACGGGACACCCGGGCCCGACGGGACGGCCGTGACCGACGCACGCCCCGGAGCGCCCGGCTCCGGCCCGTCCGGGCCCCGTCCGCCGGCCGTGCGGCCCGGTCCGACCGGCCCGCGCACCGCCGCCTTCTTCGACCTCGACAAGACGATCATCGCCAAGTCGAGCGCCCTCGCGTTCAGCCGTCCCTTCTACCAGGGCGGCCTGATCAACCGTCGGGCCGTCCTGCGAAGTGCGTACGCCCAGTTCGTCTTCCTGGTGGGCGGCGCGGACCACGACCAGATGGAGAAGATGCGGGAGTACCTCTCCGCGCTGACCCGGGGCTGGAACGTGCAGCAGGTGCGCGAGATCGTCGCCGAGACCCTGCACAACCTGATCGACCCGATCATCTACGACGAGGCCGCCTCGCTCATCGAGCAGCACCACGCGGCCGGCCGCGACGTGGTCATCGTCAGCAGTTCCGGCTCCGAGGTGGTCGAGCCGATCGGTGCGCTGCTCGGCGCGGACCACGTGATCGCGACCAGGCTGAAGATCGAGGACGGCTGCTACACCGGCGAGATCGAGTACTACGCCTACGCCGAGAACAAGGCCGCCGCGATCCGGGAGTTGGCCGGGGTCGAGGGCTACGACCTGACCGAGTGCTACGCCTACAGCGACTCGTCGACCGACCTGCCGCTGCTGGAGGCGGTCGGCCACCCCTCGGCGGTCAACCCGGACCGGGCGCTGCGCAAGGAGGCGATGGCCCGCGAGTGGCCGGTGCTGGTCTTCGACAAGCCGGTGGAACTCCGGCGGAGGCTCCCGGAATTCTCGGCGCCGAGCCGCTCGGTGCTGACGGCGGTGGCGGTGGGCACCGCCGCGCTGACGGCCGGGGTCATCTGGTACGCGGCCAGGCGCCGCCGCCCGGCGGCCTGATCACGAGGGCGTTGGACAAAACGGTCAAAAGCCCAAGAGGCCGCTTTTCGGGTTCCCCTTTCGCCCGAAACGCGATACAAATGAAACACGGCCCGCGAGACCCGGTCAGGACCGAAGAGGTCAAACCGACAACGCAGTTCAGGCCCCACGGACCGCCGTACAGATGACCGAGCACCCACATGCAGCCGACCCGCTGTCGGGCCGCCGGACCAGACGAACGGGCAGGATCCCCGTCTGATCGGCACTTTCCGGTGCATGCATGGTCACCCGGCATCTGTGCCAGCGGCGGCACCTGGCAGGATCAGGTGCCGCCGCATCTTGCTGTTCGGGCGGGTGGATCCGCCCACCCGGGCCAGGCCCTAGACCATGCCGCGCTGCATCGCCTCGCAGACTGCCGTGCTCTCCCGCACGCCGAGCCGCAATGCCCGGCCGCAGTGGCCGATCCAGGCCGCCAGGCCCTCGGGCGTCCCCGCCAGGTAGCCGGCCAGCGCCCGCCGGTAGGCGTCCGTCCCCAGCTCCACCAGACCGACCTCGGCCGGACAGATCGACTTCGGGTCGAGCCCCTCGGCGATCAGCACGATCCGCTGGGCGGCCCGGGCGATCAGGCCGTTGTACGCGCCGAACGGCCGCAGCGCCAGCAGTTCGCCGTGCACCACCGAGGCGACCACCAGGGCCGGCGTCCCGACGCCCTGGCCCTCCGCGCGGGCGACCAGCAGCCGGGAGAGCTGGTCGAGCCGGGCGGCGACCTCCTCCGGGCCGGGCGCCGCGGGCAGCGCCGGCACCGGCCCGTCCGTCACCGCGCCGGCCGGCGCGGTCGCCGGGCCGTGGTCCGCCGCGACGCCCTCCGCCGGCTTCAGCTCCAGCGGGAACGGGTCGTCGGCGCCCTCTCCGCCCTGCCGCGGGCGGCCCGCCGCGGGGTCGGCGTCTCCGACCGCCAGCAGGTGCAGCCGGGCCAGCACCTGGAGCGGCGAGTGCCGCCAGATGCTCAGCAGCTGGCCCGCCTCGGCCGCCACCCGCAGCGCGGCGCCCACCGTACGGGCCTCGGCGTCCGCGCCGAAGTCACTGCGCCGTCGGACCTCCTCCAACGGCCAGTCGGCCCCGGCCAGCGCCGCCGAGGCGCGGGCGCCGCGCAGGGCGGACTCGGAGGTGACCTCGGCCGCACGGCGACGCATCACCCGGTGGCCGTAGAGGCGGTCGACGGCCTTGCGCACCTCGGCCACCGCGTCCGGCACTCCGGGGAGCTGGGCCAGCGGGGCGAGGGGATCTGTTCCAGTGCTCACCTACCCGAGAGTAATGACCCGGGCGCCCCGCCCGGAACAGCAACCTCGGATCACCCGTTAGAGGCAATCCTCACTTCCCTCCGGCCAGCGCCCCCAAACCCCCGATAGCATGACCGCCGTCGAAGACGACAACGATTTCCAGCTCGGAAGATCGTCGACCTCGCCACGGCGCGCAGCCACGACCGCGGCGGGCCCAGCAGTGAGAGCCCCAGCAGCGAGAGCCGGAGTTCCAAGATGAAGATCGCCTTCGTCGGCAAGGGCGGCAGCGGCAAGACCACGCTGTCCGCACTGTTCATCCGCCACCTGGCCGCCGCGGGCCGGCCGGTCCTCGCCGTCGACGCCGACATCAACCAGCACCTCGGCCCGGCCCTCGGACTGACGGACGACCAGGCCGCCGCACTGCCCGCGCTGGGGGCCAGGCTGCCCGAGATCAAGGAGTACCTGCGCGGCAGCAACCCGCTGATCCGCTCCGCCGAGGAGATGATCAAGACCACCCCGCCCGGCCGGGGCTCGCGGCTGCTGCGGATCGTCGAGGAGAACCCGGTCTACACGGCCTGCGCCCGACCGGTCGCGCTCGACGAGGGCTCGGTCCGGCTGCTGGCGACCGGCGCGTTCACCGAGGAGGACCTCGGCGTCGCCTGCTACCACTCCAAGGTCGGCGCGGTCGAGCTGCTGCTCAACCACCTGGTCGACGGCCGGGGGGAGTACGTGGTGACCGACATGACCGCGGGCTCCGACTCCTTCGCCTCGGGGCTGTTCACCCGTTTCGACCTCACCTTCCTGATCGCCGAGCCCACCCGCAAGGGCGTCTCGGTGTACCGCCAGTACCGGGACTACGCACGCGACTTCGGCGTGCGGCTGCGGGTCGTCGGCAACAAGGTGCAGGGCCCGGACGACCTGGACTTCCTGCGCCGGGAGGTCGGCGAGGACCTGCTGACCGCCTTCGGCCAGTCCGACTGGGTGCGCCGCCTGGAACAGGGCGCACAGCCGCAGCTGCGCGCCCTCGAACCCGCCAACCGCGCCGTGCTGGACGAGCTGCGCGCGGCCACCGACGCCGCGTACGAGCTGCGGGACCCGCGCCGGTACACCGAGCAGGCCGTCCTCTTCCACCTGCGCAACGCCGAGAGCTGGGCCAACGCGAAGGTCGGCACGGACCTCGCTGCCCAGGTCGACCCTGACTTCGTGCTCGGCGGCGGGTCCGCTCCGGCCGGCGAGCCCAGCGCCGCCGGCGCGGTGGTCTGAGCCGGAGGCCACCGCAGCGTCCACGGGCCGCGGTCCCCCACACGGGGGCCGCGGCCCGCGCGCGTCCGCGACACGGCCTCCACCAGCAGATTCCCGTTCGTTCGGCCACCACCCAATGGAGTGAACCGGGCGGTTATTCACTGTCGCTCCGGATGACGCTGTGCAAAGCTCTCATTACCCTCGGTTTACCGAGTCTTGATGTTCCGCTTCCGCCCCGCTGCCCCTTGGCCGTGGCCTGGCTCCTCCCAGCGCCCCGTCGAGCGGCCGCCGGACGGCCCGATGGACCAAGGCCCGGCCGGTGACACCCGCACTCCCGGCCCGACCGCGCCATCCCGCCACACCGTCGCGACCCACGACAGCCGATCCGCTTCACCGAGCCCACGACCGGACTCACCGCCGGACCTGACTGCGTTCGTTCCCCCGGACAGACGGGAAGACCCATGACCCTCGACATCTCCAGCGCCCCCATCGCCTCCGACACCACCGACCACGCCCCACCGGGCCGACGTCCCCGCGCCGCCTGGGCGCAGGACCTCTCGGCCTCGCTGGTGGTGTTCCTGATCGCCGTGCCGTTCTCCCTCGGCATCGCCCTGGCCACCGGCGCCCCGCTCACCGCCGGCCTCGCCGCGGCGGCCGTCGGCGGCATCGTGGTCGGCCTGTCCGGCGGCACCCCGCTGCAGGTCAGCGGCCCCTCCGCCGCGCTCACCGTGATCACCGCCGGGCTCATCGCCCAGTACGGCTGGCAGGCCACCTGCACCATCACCCTCGCCGCCGGCCTGCTCCAACTCCTGCTCGGGGCAAGGCGGGTGGCCCGCACCGCGCTGGCCGTCTCGCCCGCCATCGTGCACGGCATGCTGGCCGGCGTCGGCCTGGCCATCGCCATCGCCCAGCTGCACGTCGTCCTCGGCGGCTCCCCGCAGAGCTCGGCACTGGCCAACCTGCTCGCCCTGCCCGCCCAGCTGTCGACCCCTCACCCCGCCGCCCTGGCCGTCGGCGCGGTCACCGTCACCGTACTGCTCGGCTGGCCCCGGCTGGGCCGGCTTCCCGGCCGGTACGGGGAGTTCGGCACCCGGCTGGCCAAGGTCCCCGGCCCGCTCGCGGCCGTCGCCGCCGCCACCGCGCTCGCCGTCGCACTGGACCTGCGGCTCGCCCGGGTCGAACTGCCCGCCTGGCAGCCGCACGGGCTCGCCCCAGACCTGCCGCACGGCCCGCCCCTCGCCATCCTGGCTGCGGTACTGACCGTCACCGCCGTGGCGAGCGTCGAGTCGCTGCTCTCCGGCGTCGCGGTCGACCGGATGTCGCGCCGCACCGGAGACCTGGACCGCGAACTGCGCGGCCAGGGACTCGCCAACATGGTCAGCGGACTCGTCGGCGGGCTGCCGGTCGCCGGCGGCGCGGTGCGCAGCACGGCCAACGTCCGGGCCGGCGCGCGCAGCCGGCGGTCCTCCGTCCTGCACGGGGTGTGGGTGCTGGCTGCCGCGCTGGCCCTCACCGGCGGGCTGCGCCGGATCCCGCTCGCCGCGCTCGCCGCCCTGGTGCTGGTCGTCGGTCTGCAGATGGTGAGCTTCGCGCACATCCGCAAGGTGCACCGCCACCGCGAGTTCCCCGTCTATCTGACCACCGTGGTCGCGGTGGTGCTGTTCGGCGTCCTGCCGGGGGTGGCGCTCGGCGCGGCGACGGCCGTAGTGCTCGCGCTCTACCGACTGACCCGCGCCCATGTGGACGTCCTGGCCGGCCCCGACGGCTCGTTCACGGTGGAGACCCACGGCCCGCTCACCTTCACCGCGGTGCCCCGGCTCAGCCGGGCGCTGGCGGGCATCCCGGCCGGCGCCGAGGTCGCCGTGGTCCACGACGGCTCCTTCCTGGACCACGCCGCCTACGAGACGGTGCACAGCTGGCGCACCGGTCACCAGGCCGGCGGGGGGCGGGTGTCGATGGTGACGCGCCGCCAGGACGACGAGGTGCTCGATCCGGACGGCACGGTCCGCACCGGCAGCTCTCCCGGCCCGCACCGCTGCCGCGCCTGGACGCCCTGGGCCGGACACCACTGCATCGAGCAGCAGGAGGACCCGCACGGCCGGCTGCTGGACGGGGTGCGGGTGTTCCAGCTGCACACCGCCCCGCTGGTGCGGCCCGAGCTGGCCCGGCTCGCCCGGGAGGGGCAGGCGCCCTCACAGCTCTTCCTGACCTGCGCGGACTCCCGCATGGTCACCAGCATGATCACCAACAGCGGCCCGGGGGACCTCTTCACCGTGCGCAACGTCGGCAACCTGGTGCCGGCGCCGCACGAGCCGGGCGCGGCCGACGACTCGGTGGCGGCGGCGGTGCAGTACGCGGTCGAGGTGCTGGAGGTCCGGTCGATCACGGTCTGCGGGCACTCGGGCTGCGGAGCGATGAAGGCCCTGCTCGACGGCGTTCACGAGCAGCCCGGCCGGCCCACCCCGCTGGCCCGCTGGCTGCGCAACGGCCGCGGCTCGCTGGACCGGCTGCGCAGGATCCCGGCCGAGTTCACCGACCGCCCGGCGGTCGACCTGACCGAGCAGCTCTGCATCACCAATGTGGTCCAGCAGCTGGACCAGCTGATGGCCAACCCGGCAGTGGAGCGGCGGGTGACCGAGGGCACCCTGCGGCTGGTCGGCATGTACTTCGACTTCGCCACCGCCCAGGCCTATGTGCTCGACCGGGAGAGCGGCCGCTTCGGTCCGGTCGAGGCAGCGACCCCGGCGGCGGCGGCCTCCGTACGGCGGGAGCGCGACACGCCCGGACGTATGGACGGATTCGAACAGGTTCCGGCCACCGGTACCACCGCTGCGGATCCGGCCCGGGGAGAGGGAGGGCCCGGCCTGGCCGCGTGAGACGGGCCCGCGTCCTGACGGGCGGGCCAAGGACGCGGGCCCACCTTCCAGCCCTGCCGCAGGGTGCCGCCGACCTCGGGCGGCCGTTCGACCTCCGGTCAAAGGTCTACACCAATTATCCGGAGCCTCTTGTCAACTGACCTCTTCGCCTGGTGAGCTGTGCGCTGGGACACACGGGACAATCCCCACGCACGGGAAACGACCCCGATCATGACTCATGAGGAGTGCGCGTTGAGCAACGAGAGCCTGGCCAACCTGCTCAAGGAGGAGCGGCGCTTCGCCCCGCCGGCAGAGCTCGCCGCAGCCGCCAACGTCACCGCGGCCGCGTACGCACAGGCCTCCGAGGACCGCCTCGGTTTCTGGGCCGAGCAGGCCCGCCGCCTCGACTGGGCCGTCGAGCCCACCCAGACCCTCGACTGGTCCAACCCGCCGTTCGCCAAGTGGTTCGCCGACGGCAAGCTCAACGTGGCCTACAACTGCGTCGACCGGCACGTCGAGGCCGGCAACGGCGACCGCGTCGCCATCCACTTCGAGGGCGAGCCCGGCGACGGCCGCTCGATCACCTACGCGCAGCTCAAGGACGAGGTCTCGCAGGCCGCCAACGCGCTGCTGGAGCTCGGTGTCGTCAAGGGCGACCGGGTCGCGATCTACCTGCCGATGATCGCCGAGGCGGTCGTCGCGATCCTCGCCTGTGCCCGGATCGGCGCCACCCACTCGGTGGTCTTCGGCGGCTTCTCCGCCGACGCCGTGGCCTCCCGCATCCAGGACGCCCAGGCCAAGCTGGTCATCACCGCCGACGGCGGCTACCGGCGCGGCAAGCCGTCCGCCCTCAAGCCGGCCATCGACGAGGCGCTGACCAAGGTCGACGGCGTCGAGCACGTCCTGGTCGTGCGCCGCACCGGCCAGGACATCGCCTGGACCGAGGGCCGCGACGTCTGGTGGCACGAGGCCACCGCGCGCCAGTCCACCGAGCACACCCCCGAGGCGCACGACGCCGAGCACCCGCTCTTCATCCTCTACACCTCGGGCACCACCGGGAAGCCCAAGGGCATCCTGCACACCTCGGGCGGCTACCTCACCCAGGCCAGCTACACCCACCACGCGGTCTTCGACCTCAAGCCGGAGTCCGACGTCTACTGGTGCACCGCCGACATCGGCTGGGTCACCGGCCACTCGTACATCGTCTACGGCCCGCTCTCCAACGGCGCCACCCAGGTCATCTACGAGGGCACCCCGGACACCCCGCACCAGGGCCGGTTCTGGGAGATCGTCCAGAAGTACGGCGTGACGATCCTCTACACCGCGCCGACGGCGATCCGCACCTTCATGAAGTGGGGCGACGACATCCCCGCGAAGTTCGACCTGTCCTCGCTGCGGGTGCTGGGCAGCGTCGGCGAGCCGATCAACCCCGAGGCCTGGATCTGGTACCGCGAGCACATCGGCGCCGGCAAGGCCCCGATCGTGGACACCTGGTGGCAGACCGAGACCGGCGCGATCATGATCAGCCCGCTGCCGGGCGTCACCGAGACCAAGCCGGGCTCGGCCCAGCGCGCGCTGCCGGGCATCGCGGCCACCGTGGTCGACGACAACGCCGTCGAGGTCCCGAACGGCTCCGGCGGCTACCTGGTGCTCACCGAGCCGTGGCCGTCCATGCTGCGCACCATCTGGGGCGACGACCAGCGCTACATCGACACCTACTGGTCGCGCTTCGAGGGCCGCTACTTCGCCGGTGACGGTGCCAAGAAGGACGAGGACGGCGACATCTGGCTGCTCGGCCGGGTCGACGACGTCATGCTGGTCTCCGGCCACAACATCTCGACCACCGAGGTCGAGTCGGCCCTGGTCGGGCACCCGGCGGTGGCCGAGTCCGCCGTGGTCGGCGCCACCGACGCCACCACCGGCCAGGCGATCGTCGCCTTCGTGATCCTGCGCGGCAACGCCACCGACAGCCCCGAGCTGGTCGAGGAACTGCGGGCGCACGTCGGCCGCACGCTCGGTCCGATCGCCAAGCCGAAGCAGATCAAGGTGGTCGGCGAGCTGCCGAAGACCCGCTCCGGCAAGATCATGCGCCGCCTGCTGCGCGACATCGCCGAGGGCCGCGAGGTCGGCGACACCACCACGCTGGCCGACTCCTCGGTGATGAACCTCATCCAGGCCCAGCTTCCGGCGGCGGACAGCGAGAGCTGAACCGTGCGGTGAGACGCGTGTGACGCATGCGTGCCGGTGCCCCGGGTGGTCGTGGCCACCCGGGGCACCGGCATGTCCGGACGGAGGGCCCTCCCCGGACCGCGCACGAACAGGTGCACAGCGAGGCAAAGAGGGATTAAGTCCTTAATTAGGACAATCCGGATTCCCCTTTGTCGTCACGCTAGACTGCTAAGGACGCGACAAGACCTGCACGATCCACATGATCCACAAGGTCCGCGTCACAGGGCGAGCCGGGAAGTCTGGTCGGCGATGCACCACCGGTGCATCCACACACCGTCCCCTCGCCCCCAGGAGGCCGCGCGTGGCCAGCCAGCCGCCCGTTCACGAGCCGACGACGACCCGACGACGCCAGTTCCTCGGCCGACTGTCCCTCCCCGAGCGCAACTACCTCGCCGACGCCCTGCGCACCGAGACCGTGGGCGGAATCCTGCTGCTCACCGCCGCGGTCGTGGCACTGATCTGGGCCAACGTCTGGCCGGACGCGTACCAGTCCGTGCTGAACCACACCGTCGGCCCCTCCGCCCCCCTGCACCTCGACCTCACCCTGGGCACCTGGGCCAAGGACGGGCTGCTGACGATCTTCTTCTTCGTCGCCGGCATCGAGCTCAAACGCGAGTTCGTGGCGGGCGAGCTGCGCACCCCCAGTGCGGCGCTGCTCCCCGTCGTAGCCGCCGTCTGCGGTGTCGCGCTGCCCGCCATCCTGTACGCGCTCATCAACGCGGGCCCCGGCGGTCACCCGAGCGGCTGGGCCGTCCCCACCGCCACCGACATCGCCTTCGCGCTCGGTGTGCTGGCCGTGGTCGGCAGCCACCTGCCCTCCGCACTGCGCGCCTTCCTGCTCACCCTCGCCGTGGTGGACGACCTGATCGCGATCCTGATCATCGCGGTCTTCTACAGCTCCGGCATCAAGTTCTGGGCGCTCGGGCTGGCCATCGTCGGCCTCGCGCTCTTCTGGTTCCTGCACCGGCGCGGGGTGCACGGCTGGTACCTGTTCGTCCCGCTCGCCTTCATGGTCTGGGCGCTGATGCACGAGAGCGGTGTGCACGCCACGGTGGCGGGCGTCGCGATGGGCCTGATGCTCCGCTGCCACCGGGAGGGCGACGAGAAGCAGTCCCCCGGCGAGCACATCGAGCACCTGGTCCGCCCGCTCTCCGCCGGGCTGGCGGTGCCGGTCTTCGCCCTGTTCGCGGCCGGGGTGACGATCTCCGGTCCGGCGCTGCGCGAGGTGTTCACCCAGGCCGCCCCGATCGGCATCATGGTCGGCCTGCTGGTCGGCAAGACCGTGGGCGTGTACGGCGGCACCCGGCTGGCCGCCCGCTTCACCCGGGCCGAGCTGAACCCGCAGCTCAAGTGGGCCGACCTGTTCGCCGTCTCGGTCCTGGCCGGCATCGGCTTCACCGTCTCGCTGCTGATCGGCGAACTGGCCTTCCCGGACGACCCGGCACTCGCCGACCGGGCCAAGGCGGCCGTCCTGGTGGGCTCGCTGATATGCGCGCTGATCGCCACCGTGCTGCTGAAGCTGCGCAACCGGCACTACCGCGAGCTGTGCGAGGAGGAGGACCGCGACCTCGACGGCGACGGCATCCCCGACGTCTACCAGCTGGACGACCCGGCCTGGCAGCGCCGCATGGCCGAACGGGCCCGGCCGGCGGACGCTGGGCAGCCGGACGCGGGCCCGGCCCGCCCGGCCGGCGGAAGGGCCGGCGAAGAGACCGGCGGAAGGGCCGACGAGGGCGCCGACGAGGGCGCCGACGGAGCCCGCTGAGCGGCCCGCCGGCCGGACACGTCCCCCCGGCGGGGCCCCGGAGTGGTGTCCGCTCGTCCGGTAGGGGCATGATTCTGAGCTGTCGACAGTCCACCGAAGAGGAGTACCGCTGATGCCCGCAGGAGCCGCAGACCCGTCCAGCAACGGCCGGGCGCCCTACGAGGGCGAGCGTTCGGTGGGGCAGCTGTTCGCCGCGGCCACCGCCGACCTGTCCGCCCTGGTCCACGACGAGATCGCGCTCGCCAAGGCCGAGATCCGCGCCGACGTCAAGCGCGGCGTCTCCGGCGGCGTCTCGCTGGGCGTCGCCGGTGTGGTCGCGCTGGCCGCCGTCCCGATGCTGAGCGCCGCCGCCGCGTTCGGCATCCACGCGCTGGGCCTGTCACTCGGTTGGTCGTTCCTCATCGTGGCCGGCGCGTACCTGCTGCTGGCCGTGCTGCTGGGCCTGCTGGCACTGCGTTCGTTCAAGAAGATCGAGAAGCCGGTCCGCACCATCGAGGGTGCGCAGAAGACCGCCGACGTCCTCAAGAACGCCCGGCCGCGTCCCGCCACCAAGGAGGAGATCGACCGCGCCCTGGGCCGCATCCCGTAAGCCCTCCCCGTACGCCCTCCCCGTAAGCCCACCCCGTGCGTCGCTGCCAAGCCCGCTGCCCCGCCCGCTGCCGGGCCGGCCACCGCGTCGGGGCCCGGTCGGCACGCGCCAGGGAGGCGCCACCGGAGCGCCACGGGAGCGCCAGGGAAGCGCGCCCGGTACGCGCCGGGCCGGAAGGGTCCGAGTGCGAGTGCCGGGCGCGTGTACGGCGCGCGGATGTGACACGCTCTCGGTATGTCGCTCGACCAGAAGCCCGTGCCCGCGCAGCCGTCCGACAGCTCCGGCCTCACCGCCCCCGGCGACGCCCCGGGCACGCCCCCGGCCGCCTGGGACGTCCGGCAGGCCGGGCCGTGGATCCACCGCGACCTCGCCGCCAACGGCGCGCGGTTCCACATCGCCGAGCTCGGTGAGGGCCCGCTGGTGCTGCTGGTGCACGGCTGGCCCGAGTACTGGTGGGCCTGGCGCCACCAGCTGACCGCGCTGGCCGCGGCGGGCTACCGGGCCGTCGCCGTCGACCTGCGCGGCATCGGCGGCAGCGACCGCACCCCGCGCGGCTACGACCCCGGCAACCTCGCGCTGGACATCACCGGGGTGATCCGCTCCCTCGGCGAGGACCGGGCGCACCTGGTCGGCCACGCCTCCGGCGGCACGCTGGCCTGGGTGGCGGCCGTGATGCGGCCCTCGGTGATCCAGAGCCTCACCGTGGTCTCCGCCGCGCACCCCCGCGACCTCCGCCGGGCGCTGCTGACCGACCGCAAGCAGCTGGCCGCCTTCGAGCACGTGCTGGGCTTCCAGCGGCCGTGGATACCGGAGCGCCGACTGGTGGCGGACGACGCCGAGCTGGTCGGCCGCTACCTGGACGCCTGGACCGGCCGTACCCAGCTGGACCGCACGGCGGTCGCCGCCTACCGGCGGGCGATCCAGATCCCCAGCACCGCGCACTGCTCGATCGAGCCCTACCGCTGGCTGCTGCGCTCGATGGCCCGCCCGGACGGCATCCAGTTCGCCCGCCGGATGAAGAAGCCGATCACCGCCCCCACCCTGCACGTCCAGGGCGCGGCGGACCCGGTGCTGCTGTCGCACACCGCGCTGGGCGGCGGCGAGTACGTGGCCGCGCCGTACCGCTGGCGGCTGATGCCGGGGGTCGGGCACTTCCCGCACGAGGAGGCGCCGGAGCAGTTCACCGCCGAGCTGCTGGACTGGATCGGCCGGCACAGGGACTGAGGTCCGCGAGTGCCGGAAGGGGCTTGATGATCAACGGCCCCGGACCGGGAAAGGACACGGGGCGCGGGCCCCGGCCCCCGGATGGGCGAACAGGGCCGAAGGTCCCAACTCCCTTGATGTGACGTTCATATGACAAACGCATAGGCCACGTTGGTGCCCCGCCGGGCGGTTACCCCCGTCGGCCCAGGGGCATCCATTGCGGTATGACCTGGATGCCCGATCGCGGCAGCGCCCCGCGCGGCCGACAGCACAGCAACAGCCCGCAGCGTTCCGCCCACCGTCCCGAGTGGGCGGACGACCGCGGTTACGACGGCGGCTACGACACCGGCTTCGACGGCGCGGGCGGCCACCCGCGCACGGCGCAGCGCCAGCTCGGCATCCCGCACATCCTCGGCCGCCGCGCCCGCTGGGTGGGCGCCCGGCTCCGCCGGGACACCTGACCGGGATCAGCGCGCACCGGCCGACCCGCACCGGCACCGGCCGACCCGCACCGGCCGACGCGAATCAGCACCGGCCGCCGCGGATCAGAGCGCGCAGCCCTGGGTGTCCACCCGCCCCGTCGCCGCAGTCCCCTGCTCGGCGTCCTGGCGAACCTCGGCGGCGGTCAGCACGTACCCGGTGTCCGCGCTGTCCAGCGACTTCGCGAACACCATCCCGTACACCTGGCCGTCCGGCGTGAGCAGCGGCCCGCCGCTGTTGCCCTGGCGGACCAGCGAGCGCACCGAGTAGACGTCGCGGACGACCTGGCCGCGGTGGTAGATGTCCGGGCCGTTCGCCTGGATCCGGCCACGGATGCGGGCCGGCTGGACGTTGAAGGCGCCGTTCTCGGGGAAGCCCGCGACGATGGCGCTGTCGTTGGTCTTCGCCTCGCCCGCGAAGGTGAGCGCCGGCGCGTTCAGCTTGGGCACGTCGAGGACGGCGATGTCGCGCTGCCAGTCGTAGCTGACCACCGTCGCGTCGTACAGCTGGCCGACGCCGCCGACCTGCACGGTCGGCTCGTCGACGCCGCCGACCACGTGGGCGTTGGTCATCACCCGGTGCGGGGCGTAGACGAAGCCGCTGCCCTCGAGCGTCTTGCCGCAGGCGGTGGCGGTGCCGACCACCTTGACCAGGCTCTGCCGTGCCTTGGCCACCGCCGGGCTGGCGGCCAGCGCCGGGTCGGGGATGTCGACCTGGGTGATCGGCTCGTGCTCGAAGGGGTTGAACACCTGCGGGAAGCCGTTGCGGGCGAGCACCTTGGAAAAGTCCGAGAACCAGTTGGGCGCGTCGGCCGGCAGCGCGTCCTGGACGCCGCCCAGCACGGCCGAGGTGCGGACCTGCTTGGAGACGGTCGGCAGGGACGTCCCGGCGAGCGCCGAGCCGATCAGCCAGGCCACCAGCAGCATCGAGATCACGTTGACCACGGCGCCGCCCGCGGCGTCCAGGGCCCGGGCCGGGCGGCGGTCGATGTGGCCGCGCAGCTTCCAGCCGAAGTGCGTGGTGATCGCCTGGCCGGTCGCCGCCAGCACGATCACCACCACCACGGCGATCACCGAGGCGGTCGTCCCGGGGCTGAGGTGGTCGAGCAGCAGCGGCAGCAGCTGGACGGCGAGCAGACCGCCGCCCAGGAAGCCGAGGACCGACAGCACTCCGACCACGAAGCCCTGCCGGTAGCCCGAGACGGCGAATCCGAGGGCGGCGGCGATCAACAGCACATCCAGGACGTTCACCCGGACACCCTCCCACGACGGACCGTCCGCCCGAGTGGGCTAACGCCGAATCCGGCCGGGACCGTGCGGGGGCCGGCCCCGCCCGCCGCCCCGTGGTTCACGGTGTCCCGGGGTCGCGGCCGAGCGCCGCGCGGGACCGTTCCAGATCGCCCTGCACCAGTGCCAGCGCCTCGTCCGAGAGGTCGACGATCCGGCCGGCGTCCCACGGCCGCTCCAGTCCGCCGTGGTGCAGCACCCGGTCGATCACCCCGGCGGTGAAGCCCCAGACCAGCCGTCCGCCGACCGCGAAGGCCGGCCCCAGGTGGCCGGACGGGTGCCGCAGCCGGGCCCGGTTGGCCGGGTCGGTCAGCTCGGCGATCGGCACCCGGAAGACCGCGCCGGTCTCCCCCAGGTCCACCGGGCGGACCGGTGACTCCTCGCGCCACCAGCCGAGCACCGGCGTCACCACGAACCGGCTGACCGGGATGTAGAGCGCGGGCAGCGTCGCGAAGACCTGCACGCCGTCCGGGTCCAGGCCGGTCTCCTCCCAGGCCTCGCGCAGCGCCGCCGCCACCGGCCCGGCCCCCGTCGGGTCGCCGTCCTCCGGGTCGAGCGCGCCGCCCGGGAAGGACGGCTGACCGGCGTGCGAGCGCAGTGAGCGGGCCCGTTCGATGAGCAGCAGGTCCGGCCCGGCCACCCCCTCGCCGAAGAGCATCAGCACGGCGGCGGCCCGGCCGCCCTCGGACGGCGGCAGGAAGCGGCTCAGCTGCTCGGGCAGCACCCGCTCCGCGGCCTCCCGGACCGGCTCCAGCCAGGCCGGCAGCCCGTCCCGCTCGACCTGCGGCGCCCCGCGCCCGCTCACTCGGACACCGCCAGGTCGGCGACCTCACCGTGGTGCGCGGCGGCGTCCGCGCGGGCGCCGACCTCGCCCGGGAAGTCGGCGGGCGGCCGCAGCCGCTGGCCCGGGTGGCCGCCCAGCTCGTACTTCAGCAGCTTCTTCGCCTTCTCCGGATCGGTCTCGCCCTCCCCGTACGCGGGGCAGAGCGGTGCGATCGGGCAGGCTCCGCAGGCCGGCTTCTGGGAGTGGCAGATGCGCCGGCCGTGGAAGACCACCCGGTGCGAGAGCATCGTCCACTCGGACTTCGGGAAGATCTCCGCGACCGCCGCCTCGACCTTGACCGGGTCCTCCTCGGTGGTCCACCCGAACCGACGGGCCAGCCGCCCGAAGTGGGTGTCCACCGTGATTCCAGGGACTCCGAAAGCGTTGCCGAGGACGACGTTGGCGGTCTTGCGGCCGACGCCGGGCAGGGTGACCAGGTCGGCCAGCCGGCCGGGGACCTCCCCGTCGAACTCGTCGCGCAGCGCGATCGACAGGCCGATCAGCGACTTCGCCTTGTTCCGGAAGAAGCCGGTGGGCCGGATGATCTCCTCGAGCTCGGCCGGGTTCGCCGCCGCCATGTCCTCCGGTGCCGGGTACTTCGCGAACAGCGCCGGCGTGGTCTGGTTCACCCGGAGGTCGGTGGTCTGCGCCGACAGCACGGTGGCCACCAGCAGCTGGAAGGGGTTGTCGAAGTCCAGCTCCGGGTGCGCGTACGGGTACAGCTCCGCCAGCTCCCGGTTGATCCTCCGGGCCCGCCGCACCATCGCCAGCCGTGATTCGGGCTTGCGCACCCTGACCGTCTTCCCGACCGGCTTCCCCGCAGACGCGGTCTTCCGGACCTTGCTCTCTGCCATGCGTGAAGGCTACGCCGGACGGCCGCGCTCCTGCGGCGGATCGGCCGGGCCCGCGCCCCCTCCGCCCGCCGCGCGCCGGGCCGGCACCCGTCGTCGGCGGGTGACGGCCCGGGGACAGGCGGCGGCTCAGGGGCAGCTGACGACCTGGCCGGCCCAGGAGAGGCCGCCGCCGAAGCCGAGCAGCAGGGCGGGGGCCCCGGTGGGCACCTCGCCGCGCTCGACGAGCTTGGCGAGGGCGAGCGGGACGGAGGCGGCCGAGGTGTTGCCGGACTCGACGACGTCGCGGGCCACCACCGCACCGGTGGCGCCGAGGCGGTCGACCAGCGCCTCGATGATCCGCAGGTTGGCCTGGTGGGTGACGACCGCGCCCAGGTCGGCGGGGGTCAGACCGGCCCGGCGGCAGGCCTCCTCGGCGATCGGGGCCAGCGTGGTGGTCGCCCAGCGGTAGACGGTCTGGCCCTCCTGGCGGAACCGCGGCTGCCAGCCGTCGTCCAGCCGGACGGCGTGACCCTTCGTCGGGTCGGAGCCCCAGACCACCGGCCCGACGCCGGGGCGGCCGGCGGTCGCGGTGTCCGGGCCGAGGATCGCGGCGCCCGCGCCGTCGCCGAGCAGGACGCAGGTGGAGCGGTCCGTCCAGTCGGTGACATCGCTCATCCGCTCCGCGCCGACGACCAGCGCGTACCGGGCGGCGCCGGCCCGGACGGCGTGGTCGGCGGTGGCCAGCGCGGTGCAGAAGCCGGCGCAGCCGTTGTTGACGTCGAAGCCGACGGCCGCCGGGATGCCCAGCCGGCCTGCGACCTGGGTGCCGATGCTCGGGCAGCGGTCCATCGCGGTGCAGGTCGCGACCACCACCAGGTCGATCTCCCCGGGGGCCAGTCCGGCGGCGGCCAGCGCCTTGCCGGCGGCGGAGGCGGCGAGGTCGGTGACGGTCTCGTTGTCGGCGATGCGGCGGGTCACGATGCCGGTGCGCTGCCGGATCCACTCGTCACTGGTGTCGACCAGCTGGGCCAGGTCGTGGTTGGTCAGGACCTTCGCGGGCTGGTGGTGGCCCAGCGCGACGATGCGGGAACCCGGCATGGCTGCTCCTCGGGAAGCGGATCGGTGAGGGGGCGTCATCACGCCGGACTATAGCGTCCGAACGGTCGGATGCTAAAGGGCCGACACTCGCTACACTGGCGCGGTGAGCCCCAGACGATCCGCCGCCGACACCCGCCGGACCCGCGCCTCGATCCTGGCCCGCAGCCTGGACCTCGCCTCGGTCGAGGGACTGGAGGGCCTGACCATCGGCAGGCTCGCCACCGACCTGTCGATGAGCAAGTCCGGCGTCCTGGGCCACTTCGGCACCAAGGAGAGCCTGCAGCTGGCCGTCGTCGACGAGGCGGTCGCACTGTTCGCCCGCGAGGTGGTGCGACGCTCGGAGGCGGCCGGGGCCGCGCCGGGTCTGCCGCTGCTGCTCGCCCAGTGCGAGGCCTGGGTGTCCTACCTGGAGCGCGATCTGCTGCCCGGCGGCTGCTTCTTCACCACGGTGACCGCCGAGTTCGACGACCGGGAGCCCGGGCCGGTCCGCTCGGCGGTGGCGGCGCGCAACGCGATCTGGCAGCGGAGGGTGCGCCGCCAGGTCGAGCTGGCGGTCACCGCCGGGCAACTGCCCGGCGACACGGAGCCCGAACAGACCGTCTTCGAGCTGACCGGCCAGGTGCTCGCGCTCAACCACGCCCGCCGGCTGTACGGCGACCGCGGCGCCGCCGACCGCGCCCGGCGGGCGATGCGGCGACTGCTCGGGCTGCCGGCCCCCGGCGCGGGGCAGCCGACGGCGCTCGCCGACCTGCCAACGCCGTCGCAGGTCTGACGCGCCCGCTCGCACACCCCGTCCGCACGCCCGTCCATGCGCCCCCGGGCCCGGACCGGCCGAGCCTGACCGGGCCCGACCCATCCTGATCTTGCCTGACCTGGCTTGATCGGTCTTGCTTCACAACTTGACCGATCGGGACTGAACCACGGCGCCCCACTGGCTGGCTGACCTGCCGGTTCGGGCGGTCAGCGGGAAGGTTCCGGCGGTACGAATGGCCCCGCGCAGCACACCTCGGCGCACCCCCTCCTCATATGATCGGAGCGACATGCGCCATGCTTGGTGATGCAGAGCACTGTACGAACTTGTGCCGGAGGGCTTGACGGCCGGCCGGCCGAGAAGGAGGAAGCACGTGGACGACGTTCTGCGGCGCGCCGCACTCTTCGCGGCACTCGACGACGAACAGGCCGGCGAGCTGCGCGCTTCCATGACCGAGGTGACGCTCGCCCGCGGCGAGTCGCTGTTCCACGAGGGCGACCCGGGCGACCGGCTGTACGTCGTCGCCGAGGGCAAGGTCAAGCTGCACCGCGCCTCGCCGGACGGCCGCGAGAACATGCTCGCCGTCCTCGGCCCCAGCGAGATGATCGGCGAACTCTCGCTGTTCGACCCGGGCCCGCGCACCGCCACCGCGAGCGCGTTGACCGAGGTCAAGCTGCTCGGCCTCGGCCACGGCGACCTCCAGCCCTGGCTGCACGCCCGCCCCGAGGTCTCGATCGCCCTGCTGCGCGCCATCGCCCGCCGCCTGCGCCGGACCAACGACGTGATGTCCGACCTGGTCTTCTCCGACGTGCCCGGGCGCGTCGCCAAGGCCCTGCTGGACCTCTCCCGCCGCTTCGGCGTGCAGTCCGAGGAGGGCATCCACGTCGCGCACGACCTCACCCAGGAGGAGCTGGCCCAGCTGGTCGGCGCCTCCCGCGAGACGGTCAACAAGGCGCTCGCCGACTTCGCCGGCCGCGGCTGGCTGAAGCTGGAGGCCCGCGCGGTCGTCCTGCTGGACGTCGAG
This sequence comes from Kitasatospora sp. NPDC058032, assembly GCF_042885845.1. NCBI lineage: Bacteria > Bacillati > Actinomycetota > Actinomycetes > Kitasatosporales > Streptomycetaceae > Kitasatospora > Kitasatospora sp. NPDC058032. Next base: position 38,011 of record NZ_JBHVRK010000037.1, read on the forward strand.
CGGCTCTCCCGCCGGTCCCGGTGACCGCGGGCCGACAGCCGCGCACCGCTTGCGGAAAGGGCCCGTACGCTCCGGCGTACGGGCCCTTCGCGCTGCCTGCGCGGCCTCATGCCCGCTCTCGCGCCGCCTCGGGCAGCCTGCGCGGCCGTCAGTCGGGGATCAGCCCGTGCTCCCGGAGGTACTGGAGCTGGGCGCGGACCGAGAGTTCGGCGGCCGGCCACAGCGCGCGGTCCACGTCCGCGTACACCCGGGCCACCACCTCGGCGGCCGTACGGCAGCCGGCCTCCACCGCCGTCTCCACCTGGGCGAGCCGGCCCGCCCGGTGCGCCAAGTAGTAGTCCACCGCGCCGAGCGCGTCCGCGAGCACCGGCCCGTGGCCGGGCAGCACCGTCCGCACGCCGTGCTCGGCGGCCATGGTGTGCAGGTGGCGCAGCGAGTCCAGGTAGTCGCCGAGCCGGCCGTCCGGGTGGGCGACCATCGTGGTGCCGCGGCCGAGCACGGTGTCGCCGGTCAGCACGGCGCCGTCGGCGGGCAGGTGGAAGGTCAGCGAGTCCGAGGTGTGGCCGGGCGTGCCGACCACCCGGAGGTCGAGCCCGCCGACGTCCAGGCGCTGGCCGTGCGTGAGGCCCTCGGAGCCGAGCCGGTGCGCCGGGTCCAGTGCGCGGACCTCGGTGCCGGTCAGCTCGGCGAACCGGGCCGCGCCCTCGGAGTGGTCGGCGTGCCCGTGGGTCAGCAGGGTGAGCGACACCCGCTGGCCCCGCTGCTCGGCGGTCTCGATCACCCGGCGCAGGTGGCCCTCGTGCAGCGGGCCCGGGTCGATCACCACCGCGAGGTCCGAGCCCGGCTCGGAGAGCAGCCAGGTGTTGGTGCCGTCCAGCGTCATCGGGGACGGGTTCGGCGCCAGCACGCAGAGCGCACGGGGGGTGGCCTCGCCGCCGATCGCGGCGGCGGGGTCACCGGGCAGGAGTCCGCTCACCGGCCGCCCTCGCCGTCGCGATGCAGCAGGCGCAGCGGCAGCGTCCGGACGAGGGCGCGCTGGGCCGGCTCGGTGAAGCCGGCCTGGTCGGTGTCACAGGCCGGGGTGCGCGGGGTCAGGCTGCGGGCGGGCATCTCGGGTGCCGTCCGGCGAGCCACGTCGTTGTGGGTCATCGGGCGTCGGTCCTTTCCTCTTGCGGGGACTCGGGTGGAAGGGGACTCGGGTCGAAGCGAGCAGTGGTGGAAACGGGCGGTGCTGGAAGCGGACAGTACTGGACGGCGGCGCGCCGTCAGCCGACCCGCTCCTCGGGGAAGGTGCCGTCGATGGTCAGTTCGTCGTACCCCGGCCAACGGACGGTCAGCCGCTCCCCGCGCACCTCGGCGCGGCCGAGCACCGGCTCCAGCGAGCGGCCTGCCGCCGCCGCCAGCGCCTCGGCGGCGCTGTGCACCGGCCGCAGTTCACGCAGCACGGTGACGGTCGGCGGCAGCATGCCGAACCGGCCCTCCTGGTAGCCGCGGACGGCCTCGTCCGGGGTGAGCCAGGCGACCCGGTCGGCCTCGCCGACCTCGCGGGCGGCGTCCTGCCCGGGCGGCAGGGCGGCGACGAAGAACCAGGTGTCGTAGCGGCGCTCCTCGAACGCCGGGGTGATCCAGCGCGCCCAGCCGGCCAGCAGGTCGCTGCGCAGCAGCAGGCCGTGGTCGCGCAGGAAGTCGGCGAAGGAGAGCTCGTGGGCCTCCAGGGCGGCGCGCTCGGCGCTCCAGTCGCGCGGCTCGGCGACGCTCCCGGCGTCCGGGCCGGCCAGCAGGACGCCGGCCTCCTCGAAGGTCTCGCGGACCGCGGCGCAGACCACCGCCTGCGCGGTCGCGGCGTCCACCCCGAGCCGCTCGGCCCAGGCGCGCGGACCGGGGCCGGCCCAGCCGAGCTCCGCCTCGGCGTCCCGCCGGTCCACCCCGCCGCCCGGGTAGGCGTACATGCCGGCGGCGAACGCCATCGAGGTGCGGCGGCGCAGCAGGTAGGCCTCGGGGGCGGCGCCCGCAGCGGTGTCCCTGAGCAGCACCACGGTGGCGGACGGCTTCGGCACGGGCGGGGTCAGCTCACCCGCGTCGGCCGCCCGGATCCGGGCGGGCCAGCCGGGCGGCATCGGGAGCGTCGTTGCTCGCTGGTCCATGCCCGGATGCTAAGCGCCCGGGGGCGGGGTTGGACAGGGGTGATCCGTTGTCCGACCCCGCCCGGGAGGGTCCTCCGGTCCGGGTGCGTCCCGGGTGCGTCCCGGTGCGGCTCAGGCTCCGGTGCGGACCCGGACCTGCAGCTCGACCTCGACGGGGGCGTCCAGCGGCAGCACGGCGACGCCGACCGCGCTGCGGGCGTGCACACCGGCCTCGCCGAGGACCTGACCGAGCAGCTCGCTGGTGCCGTTGATCACACCGGGCTGGCCGGTGAAGTCGGGGGCTGAGGCGACGAAGCCGACCACCTTGACGACCTGCTCGACCAGGTCGAGGTCGCCGATCACCGACTTGACGGCGGCCAGCGCGTTCAGCGCGCAGATCTGCGCGAGCTCCTTGGCCTCCTCCGGGGTGACCTCGGCGCCGACCTTGCCGGTGTTCGGCAGCTTGCCGCCCACCATCGGCAGCTGGCCCGACGTGAAGACGAACTCACCGGTGCGCACGGCGGGGACGTAGGCGGCGACCGGGGCGGCCACCGGCGGCAGGGTCAGCCCCAGCTCGGCAAGCTTTTCCTCGACCTTGCTCATGCCCGCTTCTCCCGCTTGAAGTAGGCCACCAGCTGCTCCGGGTTCGGACCCGGTACGACCTGGACGAGCTCCCAGCCGTCCTCGCCGAAGTTGTCCAGGATCTGCTTCGTGGCGTGCACGAGCAGGGGTGCCGTCATGTATTCCCACTTGGTCATGGCCAGACTCTAGACGCTCCGTCCCGGCGGACCGGCACGGTTCGCGCCCGGGCGTGCTCCGGCGTGTGAAGTGGCCCACAAAGCGGGCATGATTCAGGCCCGGCCCCCGGGGTAGTCCCGGCATCCGGTGCGGTCCCTGGTTACCCTCGCGGAAGGGCACCCGTGTGGTGCCGGCCCTCGGAGACGGACGGAGACGGAGCGTGGCACGCACCCCCGGCCAGGCGGCCCGGCGCGATCCCGACTGGGAGGGCGTGCGGTTGCACGTGGTCAGCGGCAAGGGCGGTACCGGGAAGACCACGGTGGCCGCGGCGCTGGCGCTCGCGCTCGCCGCGCGGGGCCACCGGACGCTGCTGATCGAGGTGGAGGGCCGACAGGGCATCGCCGAGCTGTTCGGCATAGCGGCGCTGCCGTACGAGGAGCGCAGGATCGCCTCGGTCACCCCGGCCCAGCTGGGCCTGCCGCCGGCGCAGGACGGCACCGCGGCCGGCGGCGAGGTGCACGCCCTCGCCATCGACACCGAGCAGGCGCTGCTCGAGTACCTCGACATGTTCTACAAGCTCGGCCGGGCCGGGAAGGCGCTGCAGAAGGTCGGCTTCGTCGACTTCGCCACCACCATCGCCCCCGGCGTCCGGGACGTCCTGCTGACCGGCAAGGCCTGCGAGGCCGCCCGCCGCAAGGGCCCGGACGGCCGGCGGCGGTACGACGCGGTGGTGATGGACGCCCCGCCGACCGGGCGGATCACCCGCTTCCTGAACGTCAACTCCGAGGTGGCCGGGCTGGCCCGGATCGGGCCGATCCACAGCCAGGCGCAGGCTGTGATGCGGGTGCTGAAGTCGCCGGAGACCGCCGTGCACCTGGTCACGCTGCTGGAGGAGATGCCGGTCCAGGAGACCGTGGACGGCATCGCCGAGCTGCGCGAGTCCGGGCTGCCGGTGGGCGGGGTGCTGGTCAACATGGTCCGCCCGCCGGTGCTGGACGCGGCGGCGGTGGCCGCGGTGGACGGCGACCACCGCGAGGAGGTCGCGCTGGCCCTCGGCGAGGCGGGCCTCGGCGGCCGCTCGCGCAAGCCGGAGACCGTCCGGGCGGCGGTCGAGCCACTGCTCGACCCGCTGCTGGAGCAGGCCAGGGAGCACGCCGAGCGGGTGGAGCTGGAGCGGGCGCGCCGCGCCGACCTGCAGCAGCTGAAGCTCCCGACGTACGAACTTCCGCTGCTGGGCGAGGGTGTGGACCTCGGCGGGCTCTACCGGCTGGCGGGCGAACTGAAGCGTCAGGGGGCAGCGTGAGCGGGCGCAACGACGTGAGCGGGCGGAACAACGTGAGCGGCGGCGGTACGGGCAGCGGCAACCGGCTCGCGGTGGACGGGCTGATCGACGACCCGAAGACCCGGATCATCGTCTGCTGCGGCTCCGGCGGCGTCGGCAAGACCACCACCGCGGCGGCGATCGGCCTGCGGGCCGCCGAGCGCGGCCGCAAGGTCGTCGTGCTGACCATCGACCCGGCCCGCCGGCTGGCGCAGTCGATGGGGCTGACCGAGCTCGACAACACTCCGCGGATCGTCAAGGGCGTCGGCGGCGACGGCGAGCTGCAGGCCATGATGCTCGACATGAAGCGGACCTTCGACGAGGTCGTGCTGGCCCACGCCGAGCCCGAGCGGGCCCGCGCGATCATGGAGAACCCCTTCTACCAGTCCCTGTCGGCCGGCTTCGCGGGCACCCAGGAGTACATGGCGATGGAGAAGCTCGGCCAGCTGCGGGCGGCCGAGGAGTGGGACCTCATCGTCGTCGACACCCCGCCGTCGCGCTCCGCGCTGGACTTCCTGGACGCGCCCAACCGGCTCGGCTCGTTCCTGGACGGCAAGGTGATCCGGATCCTGACCGCACCGGCCAAGGTCGGCGGCCGGTCCGCGATGAAGTTCCTGAACGCCGGGATGGGCCTGCTCACCGGCACCCTCGGCAAGATCTTCGGCGCCCAGCTGCTGACCGACGTGCAGACCTTCGTCAGCGCGATGGACTCGATGTTCGGCGGCTTCCGCGAGCGCGCCGACCGCACGTACCAGCTGCTCCAGGCGCCGGGCACGGCGTTCCTGGTGGTGGCCGCGCCGGAGCGGGACGCGCTGCGCGAGGCGGCGTACTTCGTGGACCGGCTGGCCGCCGACCGGATGCCGCTGGCCGGGCTGGTGCTCAACCGGGTGCACGGAACGGGCGCGCCGCAGCTCACCGCCGAACGGGCGCTGGCCGCGGCGGAGGCGCTGGAGGAGAACGGTTCGGAGCACGCCTCGCCGGAGGCCGAGGTGCTCGCGGCCGGACTGCTGCGACTGCACGCCGAGCGGATGCAGGTGATGGTGCGCGAGCGCCGGACCCGCGACCGCTTCGTCTCGGTCTACCCGGACGTGCCGATCGTCGAGGTCGCGGCGCTGCCCGGGGACGTCCACGACCTGGACGGACTACGGGCGATCGGCGAACGGCTCAGCGGCTCCGCCGACTGACCACCGTCCGCGCCGCGGTCCGGCCCGGGCCCCCCAGCCCGGGCTGACCGACCGTTCCTCCGGGGGCTCAGCCCGCCTGGGCGTAGTCCGTCAGTATCACGCCGGTGGCCAGCGAGGCCTCGTACTCGGTGCGCGCCGTCTCCAGCAGCCGCCGCCACGAGATCACGGTCGGCCGACGGCGCAGCAGCGCCCGGCGCTCGCGCTCGGTCATCCCGCCCCAGACCCCGAACTCCACCCGGTTGTCCAGCGCGTCCGCCAGGCACTCCGTGCGCACGGGGCACCCGCTGCACACCGCCTTGGCGCGGTTCTGCGCCGCCCCCTGGACGAACAGTTCGTCCGGATCACTCGTGCGGCAGGCGGCCTGCGCACTCCAGTCGTCTACCCAGCCCATGCTGGCGCCGTCCTCTCCCGAATCGAGGCTCCCCCACGGCGGCAACGGCATATTCACCGTTGCCAGTTGAGGACGTTACGGAAGAACGACAGCTTGCAACAGCCCCTTCGGGCTCAATCTCGAATGACCCGATTGGACTATGGGTGGCGATCAGCTCACTCGTTGGAGTGACCGCAGGTCGCAAGCCTTGCCAGGACCACGGGCGCCACTCTCGCCACGCGGGTCGTCACGCAGTGCTACCGGACACAGGGGTGCAGCGGGCAACAGCTGCCCCAAAAGCACACCAGGATCGGGCAATTCGGGCAATTCTCATCACTCACAAGAGTGATCGATGCTGACGCAGCGAAGCTGTCGCAAGCTTGTGACAAGCCTAGGCGAACACCTGCCCCGGTGGGTGGCATTCGGCAACGTAGGGTTCTCCCCATGGCACCGAAGCGCCCCCAGGCATCCCCGCCCCCCGGCAACCCCGGAGCTCCGCGCGGCAAGCGCCGCGGGTCACCGCTGGACTACGCGGGACACGGAGTGAAGTTCCTGGGGGTCAGTGTGCTCTCCGGCGTCCTGCTCGCCGGCATGGCCCTGCCCGCCGTCGGCGCGCTCGGACTGACCGCCAAGAACACGGCCGAGGGCTTCTCCAACATCTCGGACGACTTCAAGACCCCGCCGCTCACCCAGGCGACGCAGATCTTCGACGCCAAGGGCGGGCTGATCGCCAAGGTCTACGAGCGCGACCGCACCGTCCTCACCGCCGACCAGATGTCGCCGTACATGCGGCAGGCCCAGGTCGACATCGAGGACGCCCGCTTCTACGAGCACGGCGCCGTCGACCTCAAGGGCGTGCTGCGCGCGATCAGCAAGAACGCGGAGAGCGGCACCGCCTCCCAGGGCGCCTCGACGCTGACCCAGCAGTACGTGAAGAACGTCAACGTCGAGAAGGCCGGCGACGACCAGGCCGCCGTCCTGGAGGCCCAGCGCAAGACCCTGGGCCGCAAGATCCAGGAGCTGAAGGTCGCGATCAAGCTGGAGGAGGACCTGACCAAGGACCAGATCCTCACCAACTACCTCAACATCACCTTCTACGGTCACCAGGCGTACGGCATCGAGGCCGCGTCCCAGCGCTACTTCAGCAAGTCCAACAAGGACCTCAGCATCGCCGAGGCCGCCACCCTGGCCGGCCTGGTGCAGAACCCGTCCCAGTACGACCCGGTGCGCTTCCCCGACAACGCCGTGAAGCGGCGCAACGTCGTGATCGACAAGATGGTCGAGAACAAGCACATCACCGCGGACCAGGCCAAGGAGGCCAAGGCCGCCCCACTGGGCCTGAAGTACAAGGACCCGCAGAACGGCTGCATCACCGCCCAGGCGGGCATGGGCTTCTTCTGCGACTACGTCCGGCACGTGGTCAAGCAGGATCCGGTGTTCGGCAAGAACGCCGCCGAGCGCAAGAAGTTCTGGGACCAGGGCGGTCTGAACATCTACACCACCCTCGACCCGGACAAGCAAGCCGCCGCCCAGAACGCGGTCACCAGCAAGGTCAAGGTCACCGACCCGGTCTCGGCCGCCACGACCATGATGGAGCCGGGGACCGGCAAGATCCTGGCGATGGCCCAGACCCGCCCGTACGGCCTGGAGCCGGCCAAGAACCAGACCGTCGTCAACCTGAACGTCGACGCGGCAATGGGCGGCGGCAACGGCTTCCAGCCCGGTTCGACGTTCAAGCCGATCATCGCCGCGGCCGCGCTCGAGAACGGGATGTCGCCCACCAAGGCGTACCCGTCCGAGAACCGCATCGAGTGGCCGACGATGAAGACCTGCGAAGGCACCTGGAAGAACACCTACAAGGGCAACGAGCGGTACGTCCCGAACGAGAGCAAGAGCGAGGTCGGCCCCTACGAGCTGAAGCAGGCGATGGCCCTCTCGGTCAACACCTACTTCGTTCAGATGGAGCAGGAGATGGGCCTCTGCCCCGTCAAGCAGATGCTCGACAAGCTCAGCATCACCACCACCGCCTCCGGCGCCAAGCTGGAGATCGTGCCCTCGATCACCCTGGGCACCAAGGAGATGTCGCCGCTGACCATGGCGAACGTCTACGCGACCTTCGCCGCCCGCGGCAAGCACTGCACGCCGATCGCGATCAACAAGATCACCACGGTCGACGGCAAGGACGTCAACGTCCCGCAGACCAGCTGCACCCAGGCCTTCTCCGAGCAGACCGCCGACGCGATGAACAGCGTCCTGCTCAACGTGACCGAGAAGGGCACCGGTGCCTCGCTCGGCCTGGAGGACGGCCGGCAGATCGCCGGCAAGACCGGCACCACCGACAAGAAGAAGGCCGCCTGGTTCAGCGGCTACACCCCGCAGCTGGCCACCGCGGTCTGGATCGGCGGCCCGACCGGCGGCGTCGAGATGAAGAACATGAAGATCGGCGACACCTACTACGGCGCCGACGGCGTCTTCGGTGCCACCGGTCCCGGCCCGATCTGGAAGATGGCCATGGACGGCGCGCTGAAGGGCTCCCCCAAGGAGTCGCTGCCGACCATCGACATCCCGGACCCGGCCCCCAAGCCGGACCCGAACGCCACCCCCGGCGCCACCGCCCCGGCCAACCCCGCCAACCCGGCCGACCCGAACGCGGGCGGCAACCCGCCGCCGGCCCCGAACCCGGGCGACCCCGGCACCAACGCGGGCGGCATGATCGGCGGCGGCTTCACCTTCCCGCCGGGCGTCATCGGCGGCGGGAACGGGAACGGCAACGGGAACGGCAACGGCAACGGCCACCGCTGAGCGGGCACCCGGTGGACGACGAGGGGCGCCCCCCGAGCGATCGGCTCGGGGGGCGCCCCTTTCCTCTTCTTCTCTTCTTTTCGTCTCTTCGCCGTCCTACGGGCGTGCCGACGGCCTGGCCGACGGCGTCCCTGTGGCGTCCCGTGCTCAGCCGGCGAGGGCGGCCTTCACCGCAGCGGCCACCCGGCCGCCCTCGGCCAGGCCCTCGACCTTCGGCCGCACCAGCTTCATCACGGCGCCCATGCCCTGCGGCCCGCTCGCCCCGCTCTCCGCGACGGCGGCGGCCACGATCGCCGAGAGCTCCTCGTCGGACAGCTGCTTGGGCAGGTAGCCGGCCAGCACCTCGCCCTCGGCCCGCTCCCGGGCGGCCTGCTCGGTCCGGCCGGCGTTGTCGAAGGCCGTGGCGGCCTCCCGGCGCTTCTTCGCCTCCCGGCCGAGGACCTTCAGCACCTCGTCGTCGGAGAGCTCGCGCTTCTCCTCCCCCGCCACCTCCTCGCTGGTGACGGCGGCCAGCGTGAGCCGGATGGTGGACGAGCGCAGCTCGTCCCGGTTCCTGATGGCAGCCGTGAGGTCCTCCTGCAGCTGCGCCTTGAGCGTCGTCATGGCCCCGAGTCTCCCACCTGCGGCGTTCCACCGCCCACCATTAACCCGCTGATCCCGCCGTCCCCGGCCACCCCTCGCCACTCTTTAAAGTGGTTACATGACCGACGAGCGATCCCCCGGCATGGTCCTGCACTCCCCCGGCGGAACGCGGTTCCACTTCGACCCCGGCACGCTCTGCCTGGAACTGCTGCCCACCGGCGGCCCCGGCCCCTACGCCCGGTACGAGATCCTGCACCGGCCCGCCGACCTGGCCGACTGGGCCGGACGCTCCCGGCTGGCCGTGCCGCCCGGCGCCGTCCGGATCACCGACGACCAGCTCACCGCCGTCCGCGCCCTGCGGGACGCCCTCTGGCAGCTCACCGCGGCCCGCGCCACCCACGGCCCGGACGCCGGGGACCCCACCGACTACGCCCTGCTCAACCGGGCCGCCGCCCGGCCCCCGCTCGCCCCGCAGATCGCCCCGGACGGCACCGCGGCACCGCCGCTGCCCGGCGACGGCGACCAGCTCGCCTCCACCGTCGCCCGCGACGCCATCACCCTGTTCACCGGCCCGTACGCGGAGCGGATCCGCGAGTGCGGCGCCGACAACTGCCGGCTGCTCTTCGTCGACACCTCGCGGCCCGGACGGCGGCGCTGGTGCTCGATGGAGCGCTGCGGCAACCGCCACAAGGTGCGGGCCCTGCGCGCCCGGCGCGACCGGGACGGGGAGTGATCCGCCGGCCGCCGCCCGATCCGTTCCCCCCTGTGCGCACCGGCAGTTCACCTGCTGATCCGCCGTCTGAGAGCATGGAACGATGCGACCGCTGTACTCCGTTCCCCTCGGAATCGCCGCCACCGGCGCCGCCTGCCTCGCCTACTCCGTTGGGTACGAGGTCCGTTCCTTCCGCCTCCGCCGGGTCGAGGTCCCGGTCCTCCCCCGAGGCGCCCGACCCATCCGGGTACTGCAGGTCTCCGACATCCACATGGTGAGCAACCAGGGCAGGAAGCAGCGCTGGCTGCAGAGCCTCGCCGGCCTGCGCCCCGACCTGGTGGTCAACACCGGCGACAACCTCTCCGACCCGCTCGGCGTCCCGGCCGTCCTGGACGCGCTCGGGCCGCTGATGGAGTTCCCCGGCGTCTACGTCTTCGGGTCCAACGACTACTACGGCCCCGCCCGCAAGAACCCGGCCCGCTACCTCCAGGCCATGCGCAGCGGCGTCCACGGCATGAACAACCCCGACGGCACCGCCGCGCGCGGCATCAGCGGCGCCGTGCACAACCCGTGGGAGAAGCTGCGCGACGCCTTCGACGCGGCCGGCTGGCTCGATCTCACCAACACCCGGGGCCGCCTCACCGTCGCCGGCCTGGACCTGGAGTTCACCGGCCTGGACGACCCGCACATCCGGCGCGACCGCTACAGCGAGGTCAGCGGCGGCCCCTCCGCCGACGCCGACCTCTCCCTCGCCGTCGTACACGCCCCCTACCTGCGCGTCCTCGACGCCTTCACCGCCGACCGCTACCCGCTGATCCTCGCCGGCCACACCCACGGCGGCCAGCTCTGCGTCCCCTTCTACGGCGCCCTGGTCACCAACTGCGACCTCGACGCCAAGCGGGTCAAGGGCCTCTCCACCCACCAGGCCGGCGGCAGCCGCTCCTACCTCCACGTCTCGGCCGGATGCGGCACCAACCGCTACACCCCCGTCCGCTTCGCCTGCCCGCCCGAGGCCACCCTCCTCACCCTCACCCCGACCCCCCACTGACCCCCGCCGCCCCTCCACCCCGCTCGCCGAGATACCGGATTTCGTCTCTCGGCGAGCGTCCGGTAGAGTTCTACTCGTCGCGAAGGAGACGGAGCGACAAACAGAAAGACCGGGGTGTGGCGCAGCTTGGTAGCGCGCTTCGTTCGGGACGAAGAGGCCGTGGGTTCAAATCCCGCCACCCCGACCCAGTAAGACCAGCTCAGGGCCGGTCTCCCGCAAGGGAGACCGGCCCTGACTGGCTTTCCGGGGCCTCTCGGGAGAATTCTGGGAGAAAACCGCTCCGGATGATCTCCCGGCGGGCTTCCTACTGACCGGCCCTCAGCAAGGTGTCGAGTACTCCCACGGGCGACCCCGGCGACATCCGCCGGCGGGCTTCGAGTGACGCGCCCCACACTGCGGTGAGATCGTCCATGAGCCTGCCCCGCATCTCGGGCGTGATGTGCGAGTAGCGAGCCTGGACCGACCCGTCCTCGTGCCCCATCCGCTCGTCCTTGAGCTTCGGCGGCGTTCCGAACTCGTCCATCATCGTCTTGTGCGTGTGCCGCAGGCCGTGCGGCGTGAGACCCCACTGAATCGGCAGCCAGCACGCCTCCGCCCGGCCTGCGGCGCCCCGGCCGCGCGCGGGGATGCCGGGCCACGGCTCGCCGAGCAGCGGCACCGGGCGGGCTTCCTCCGGCGCCTTCCTCGGGTACCAGCCGGTGACCGCCGGGTGGAACAGCCACGTGGCGAAGCCGTTCCGCCGCCAGTGCGCGGCGTTCTCCCCGGACGACCAGAACCGGATGTAGCCGAGATCGGCGATCGCCTTCTCCACCCGGTCCCGGGTGCCGAGGGCCACCGCGTGCGGGCGGTTCAGGACGTTGGAGACGGTGCCGGTGGAGACACCGGCGGCGCGCGCCACGTCCACCAGCTTCGCTCCGGGCCGGCGGGCAGCCCCGTTGGCGGCGCCATGTCCGCTGAAGAGGTACCGCAGGCCGTGGCACTCGCACGGCTTCGCGCCCGCGCGAACCACTTGCCCGGCGAGCAGGCCAGAAAGGAACGGAGGAGCGTCGAGTGTCCGGTAGGAATCGTCCTTGGGCGGGCAACGGTGCATCTCGCCGGTGTCCAGCTCGTAGAGCTGCCATTCGACGCGCACGGCCGCCGGACGGACGAACCCGGTCTCCAGCCCGACGATCTCGCCCCAGCGCATGCCCGTGTATCCCTTGAGCACGATTCCGACGAACTCGTCGTCCCGACCGGACAAAAGCGCGGTGCGCTCGGCGATCAGCAAGATGCCGAGCGCGGTGGTGATCACCTTCTCGCGGCTGCGGTTGCGCGAGCGCCCGGCGCGCTTGCCCCGGCCGCGGCGACGGGTCGCCGGGTTGGAGTCGCGCAGTCCGGCGTCGACGGCGTCGGCGAGGATGAGGTGGAGCGTTCCACGCCAGGTCTTGATGCTGCTCGGCGCGTAGCCGCGCTCACGCTCCTTGCGCTCCCATCCGTCGACCGCGGCTTTGGTGATCTCGTCGAGGTAGGTGCCGTCGAACTCCGGGAGCAGATGCTCCTCGATGTGGCGGCGGTAGTTCTGCATGGTCGACGCCGCGAGGTCTTGGTCCTCGTACCAGGCGCTGGCGTACTCACCGAACGACATCCGCTCGGCTTCCGGTTCGGCTGGCGGCCGGGCGGCCTCCTCTGTGGCCTTCTCCTCCGCGATGTTGGCGGCCTTCTCCGCCGCGCGCTTGGTCTTGAAGCGCTTCGTCTTCCCGTTGTCGTCGAGGACGGTCAGGTACTTCCCGGGCGCGGCCTTGTATCGCCCGCGCCAGTAGTCGCCTCGGTTTTCGGCGAAACCCAAACTAGCTCTCCCTCAGGGGTGCAGCCCCGCCCCGGTGCCGGGGCGGGGCAGGTCGATCAGGCGGCCTCGGATTGCTGGGGCGCGGTCTGGGCGGTACGGCGAGGCGGTCGCGCGTGGAGGCGGACGGCCGGCTTCGGCTTCAGCGCCGCCGGCTTGTCCGACCGAACCGGTTTCGGGTGGGCAACCAGTTGGGTGACCGCCGAAACCGGCTGCGAGTAGAGCTGGACGATCTCGGCAACCTGCTCGGCGGTGAATCGGTAGGCGCGACCGGGCCTCGTGAACGGGATGAGGCCCTTACGGGCCTGATCCTTGACCCACCAGGCGGACTTGCCCAGCACCCGGGCCACATCCGACGGTTCGAAGAGGGGCGCCGGGCCTTCGCGGTTCGCGGGCATGCTCAGTCCTCTCTATTCTCCAGGTGCCGCTACCGCCGCTACCCCGCTACCTTGCAGGTCAGAGGGGGTGGGGAGGTAGCGGCAGTGGTAGCGGTAGCGGATGGGGTGCGGTCAGCCGGCGGTGGTGAGCCCGGCCGGGACGGCGGCGGGCACGTCCTGCTCGGTGGTGGCGGATGCCGGGTCGGTAGCCGCTACCGCTACCTCTTCCGCTACCGGAAAGAGGGTCCTGACCTGCGCGGTAGCGGAGGTAGCGGGGGTAGCGGCAGTTTCGGGAACGGGCGGGCAGTAGCGCAGCCACGCGTCGGCGAGGTCTTCGGCGTAGTAGCCCTTGAGGACCGTTTTGGGGGCGGTCTTGATGTTGCGGGTCTTGATGGGCTTGCCGGCGGCGGTGACGTACTCGCCGAGCATCTGGGACAGGGTGCGGGGGGTGAGCGGGCGGCCGTCGAGGTCGGCCCACGGGGCGTCGTCGAGGTCGTTGAGCTTCTCGACCAGGACGTTGCTGAGCACTCGCTCGGTGCCGTCGAAGACGGCGCGCACGTCGGTGAGCAGGCGGATGCCGAGGGATCCGCTGTCAGTGTCCTGTGCGGCCTTGACCATGTGGAGGCAGGCGGCGCGGGCCCGCTTGGGCCAGTGCCCGCCGGCGGCTTCGGCGACGGCGAGCAGGGGTTCCCACACGTCGGCGGGCCGGTCGTTGACGCCCTCGGGCATCTCGGGCCACGCGCCGTCGACCTTCTCGCGGACGGTGTCGGCCCAGGTCGCGAGGCGGTCGCGCAGTACGTGGCCCTCGGGAACGTGGATGCGCTCGCGGAAGGATTCGACCTTCTCGTTGGGGGCGCGGCGGCGCATGCGGATGACGATCGAGCGGCCCATGATGGTGTCGGGCAGGTCCCCGATTCCGGCGAGGGCGAGGGCGGCGTAGACGGGGAACTTAACGACCTTGTGGGTGTCGCCCTCGCGGACGCTGCGGGTTACGCCGCCGGTGCGGCGGTAGCCGGAGTTGATGAGGCCGCGCAGGTCTTCGGCGCCGGCGGCCTTGGGGCCGAAGACGGTATCGACCTCGTCCCACAGGATGGTGGGGCGGCCGGCGTCGTCGCCGGAGATGGAGCGGAACAGGGCGCTAGCGGAGATGTCGTTGGTGACCATCGGGTTGGGGACGATGGTCTGGGCGATCTCCAGCACGCGGGTCTTGCCGCTCTGCGGTTCCGGGGAGAGCAGGGCGAGGCGGGGGGTGGTCTCGAAGCAGTCCATGAAGTGGGTGTGGGCGTCCCACAGCACGAGCGCGACGTAGGCGTGTTCGCTGGGCAGGGCGTTGAAGCGGCGGTGGTGGCGCTCGATCTCGTCGAGCAGGGCGGCGCCGTCCTCGATGGGGGTGACGGCGTTGGTCGAATCGGTCATGCTGGCCTCTCTGGTTCTGAGCCGGAGCGGAGCGGCCACCGGGTCTTTGACGGGATCGGTGGCCGCTCCGGCGTGCTCGGGGTGGCTAGGTGAGGTGGGAGCCGGCGGCGGCGAGCCCGCGGCTGACGGCTCGGGTGGCGTAGGGGCGGGGGACGCCGACGGACACGGCGGCGTCGACGAGGTCCTGCGCGAGGGTGTCGAGGTGGCAGGGGCCGGGGCAGCAGGTGTGCTGGGCGGCCAGGAAGCGGGCGGCGCCGAACGCTTGAGAGCCGGCCCCGCTTTCCTGGCGGGCCCGGATGAGGTCAACGCCCCGGGAGAGGCCGGTGCGGACGTAGCCCTCAGTGTGACGGCATCCATGGCCCGCACTCCGGGACCACCGGCTGGCGGGGGTGGAAGAGGCCACCCGGCCGGCGAACGGCGCGGGGGTGGTGTCTTCTTTGGCCGCGAGGGCGCGGACGGCGTCGGGCAGATCGGTCATGATACCGGCGCCTGCTCCGAGCCAACGTGCGTAGTGCATGCGGGACTTGATGTCGACGTTCAGCCGGACGTGGTTGGCGGAGTTCATGACGCCCCGGTAGATCCAGTGCTGTCCGCGTGTGGTGGACACGGTGATCGTCGGGGGCAGAGCGGCACGTGCCCACGCTACGGCGTCCGCGCTGTCGAGGTCGACGACGGTGACGCCGGCACCTCCGGGGTGGTAGCCGACGGCGGCGGCCTGCCGCCAGGCGCGGGCCCACGCCGGACTGGTCAGGATTGCGGGGTCGAGGGTGGCTGCGGCCCAGGCGTGGCAGGGCAGCGGGCAACGGCACGGGCCGGGAACCTTCATGTTCGATCGGCCCCCGCACGCGATGTCCGCGCAGACCCGACAGTTGCGCAAGGGGCGCTTATTCGCGCCGAGCGGCAGCACGGGGATGCCCCGGGCGGCGAGCCAGAGGGCGAGTTGCAGCAACGGGGGGAGGGTCACGCGGCCTTCCCCCGGTGGCGCCGGCCGTTGGCGGGCGTGGTGAACAGGTTGTCGGGCACGGGTTCCTCGGGGGAGGCCACGGCGGCGGGACGGAGCGGCGCCGCATGGCCCGGGGTGACCGGGTCCGGCACGGCGACGGGGGTGTGCTGCTCGGCGCAGACCTTGTGTGAGGGCCTGCGCTGGTCGTCCCGCAGCGGGGTCTGCCTGCCGCACCAGCGGCAGGGCAGGGTGCGGGTGCGGTCGAAGTGATGGGCCTCGCGCCAGTCGAGGGCTGGGCTCATGGTGTGTCAGTGGGCGGGGTGCAGGTCGATGACCATGGCGGTGGCGTTGTCGGCCCCAGCGGGGTCGGTGCGCACGGCGAGGTCGGTGAGACGCTGGGCGACGGCTTCGGGGGTGCCGGTGAGCACGGGCGAGGGGAAGCTGGACCCGTCGCGGTGCCGAGGGGTGCCGTCCGGGCTGGGCGGGGGCAGGGTTCCGGCGTGCTCGTGCGGCAGGTAGGCGCCGTCGGAGGCGAGCAGGAGTCGCCGCAGGCCCAGCCGGGGGCCGAAGTCCACGGTGACGGCTTCGATGGCACCGGTGAGGAAGCACAGCGAGGACGTCAGGTAGTCGTGGGCGTCGGGCTCGGGTTCGAGGCCCTCGCGGCGCTGCTTGGTGGCGTTGTTGTGGTCGGTGGTGAGCAGGTGGGCCCGGCCCCGCTCGGCGAGGTAGGCGCGACAGTCTCCGGCCCACGCGATGTGCAGGCGGCCGGCGGGGGTGAGGACGGCGACGATCGCGGCGGCGTCCGCCGGCCAGCCCTCCGGGTGGTCCAGGTGGGCCCGGTCGGCGTGGAGGGCGGGCCGGATCTGCCGGATCGCGTCGCCGGGGTCGCCGAGGCGGGCCGCTGTGCGGGCGAGCCTGAGGGCGGTGGGGCCCACCCAGGCGGCGGTGTGCGCGCGGTCGCCGATGCCGTCGAGCAGGACCCACGCCCGGTGACCGGTGCTGGGGTTGTCGTGGAAGGCGGTGGCGTCGGCCTGGTGGGTGCGGCTCCCGATGTGCTGGGAGGCCGTCTGGTGGGTGGTGAACACGGGGCGTCTCCTCGTGCCGGCGGGCTGGACGGTCCAGCTCCCCTCACCACCCACCTGCGTGGGTGGGTGGGTGGATCGGGCAACTGCCGTACGGGTAGTGCGAGGAGGAGGCCAGCCCGGGTGGCTAGAACGGCGGCTCGCTGGAGTAGACGGGCGGGGTCCAGCCGAAGAGGCGGAAGGCGATCCAGCCGGGGACGGGCAGCAGGCGTCGGACGCGGTCCAGGTCCCAGCAGGTGCAGTGCCAGTACTCGGTTCCGGCGTACTCGCCGGTGTCGTCGGCGTAGTGCTCGGCCCACCCGCCGCGCCCCTCGCAGTCGGGGCACTTCGGGTCGGGGGTGTCGGTCAGCTCGATCGCGGGGTGGGGCCAGGGGTTGAAGCGCAGTCGCAGGCGGGCCATGGCGGTTCCTCCGGTCATCGGTTGCGGTTGGTGACGTTGACGTGCACGTTCACGGCGCCCTGTCCGCCGCCGCCCCGGCCGCCGCCGGTGGTCTTGGCGAGGGCGTAGGCGCCGACGCCGAGCGCGGCGAGGCCGCCGACGCTTCCGGCCGCCGCCGCGACAGCCTGGACCGCGTAGCCGATGCCAAGGCCGCCGGCGCCGAGGGCGACGCCCCCGGCGAGCAGGCGGGCGGGCCACGGGTCCCGCGCCGGGACCGGGTTGGTGGCCGGGGGCGGGGTGGGCTGGTAGACGGCGGTCGGCGTGAGGGCTGGGCCGTGGGCGACGGGGGCGGGGGCGGCGGGGTGGTAGAGGGCGGGCGGTGCGGTGAGGGGCGGGGTGGGGGTGAGGTAGTAGGGGGTGCCGTCCGGGCCGTGGAGCACCGGGGCGGCGAACGGCTGCTGCGGGGTGGTGCGGTCCATCGGGTTCTCCCGTCGGCAGGGGGCCGAAGGATTTCCCGTCGTGGGGCCGGAGCTCCGGCTGTCGGACGGGAGATCCTTCGGTTCGGGTGGGTGGAGTCAGTGGCCGGAGACGAGTCGGATCACGGAGGAGAGGAAGGTGTTCACGGGTCCGGCGAGGCCGGTGGAGGCGAGGGTGAAGCCGGACAGCCAGAGCACGAGCGCGGTCGGGAGGGAGACGCGGCGGCCCCGGATGAGGAGGGCGGCGATCACGGCGAGCAGGGTGGTGGCGGTGACGGTGACGATCACGGGTGGTCCTCTCGCGGGTCGGTCGAGGGGGGTGTTGGGCGGGCGGCGGCTTGTCGTCCCGCTTGTCGCCCGGCTTGTCGTGTGGCTTGTCGCTTGTCGCTTGTCGTGTGCGGCTTGTCGCTTGTCGCCTCGCAGGTCGCAAGGGGGGTCCGGGGCGCGCGGCGGCCCTGGACCCCCTCTCGCGCGAGGGCGGACGACAGGCGACAAGCGGGCCGCTGTCAGCCCTCGGCGGGGGGCTGCGGAGCGTGGGTGTGGTGGACGTAGCGGGTCTTCGTTCCGGATCCGATCCGTACCGCCTCACCGCTCTCGGCCCACTCCTTGAGCCACGCGGCGATCGTCTGGCGGGTGGTCCCGAACGTCGGCTTCAGCACCTTCTCCATGGCGCTGGCGCCGGTGCCCTCGGGCCCGGCCTCGCGCAGCAGCGCGAGCGTGGCGTCCTTTGCGCCCGGGGTCTCAGGGGTGTTGCTCTCGCGGCCGGTGGACCAGGTGGCCGGGTCGGCCCAGTCGGTGCCGGGCGGAGTGGGGTCGGCTTCGGTGCCGGCGGCGGGCAGGAGCCAGATGGATTCGAGGTCGTCGTCCGGGACAACGGTCGGGGTGGTGTCCCATCCGGCGGTGGCCTTCCACTCGCCGGCCGGAGCCGCGCCCGGCCCGGTTCCGGTGGCCGGGCCGCTGGCGGTGCCGGTCGTCGCGGCCGTGGCCGGGGCGGTGACGGCTTCGGTGCCGGCGGCCCAGAGGTGGCCGCAGCGCCCGATCAGCCAGCGGTCGGTGTAGTCGGTACCGGCGGCTTCGAGCGAGGGAGCGTCGAGGGCGGGGCGGCGGTGGGCGGTGAGCGCGCTGATCTCCTCGATCATGTCGGGGGTGATGCGCTCCTGGCGGGCCTTGGCGGGCTGCTTGCCCTCGGTGCCGACCAGCACCGACCCGGGCCCCGAGAAGCTGTCCTCGGCCCGCAGGGCGCGCCAGCCGAAGAGGTGCCCGAGTTCGGAGTCCTCGAACGCGCCGGTGGCGAGCCGGTTGGAGGCCATCTTGCGCACGAGCGGGTCGGGCATGACGTCCTGGGTGACGCGCAGGACGGAGACCACGGCCCGGATGGCCATGGCGCGGGCGATGCGGATGACCTCGGAGACGCCGGCGAGCACCTGCCGGGCCTCGCGGGTGGCGGCGACTTCGGCGCCCTCGTCCATGACGATGACGATCTCCGGAATGGTCGGGCCGACGGGCAGCTTGTCGTCGTTGGCGTCGCGCATGGCGTCCTGGTAGGCGGCCTTACGGCGCTTGGCGATCCGCACCGCCGCCGCCAGCATGCGTTTCGCCTCCTCCGGGGTCGACGCCACCCAGTCCACGCCCGGGACCGGGATGTCCGCGTCGGCCCACCGGGAGCCGGGCCGGTGGAGCTGGGCATCGCGCCAGGCGTTCAGCCACGGCAGGCCGATCGACCCCGCGTTGAGGTCGATCACCCACACGAGCGTGTCGTTCGTCTGGTCCAGACGGGCGATCAGCATGTGGAGCCAGTTGGTCTTGCCGCTGCCGGTGGGGCCGGTGACGATGGTGGACGCCTGCCGCAGGTCCATCTCCGCGCGGACGCCGTTGGACAGCAGCGCGACGGGGATCGGGTTGTTGACGGTCGTCACCTCGCCCATCTCCTCCACCGGGAAGGGGAGCGCGTCGGTGATGACCTTGGTGGTGACGTGGATGAGGACGCGCCGGCGGGAGATGCCGGGCATGACCTGAAGGCCGCAGCCGTCGGGCAGGTCGAGGTCGGAGCCGAGCGCTTCGGTGCGGTCGGTGATGGCCCGTCGGGTGGTACCGCCCTCGGGCAGCTCGATCTCCAACGTGTAGCCGGCGCCCGAGGGCCAGTGCTCGACCCCGAGGACGGTGACGTCCACGTTGCAGACGCGCTTGATGCGGTCGGTCCAGTCCGCGGCGACCTGCCGGCGGGCACCGATCAGCAGCAGGTGCTGGCGCTTGGCCTGCTCGACCTCCTCGTGCGCGGCGAAGCCGACCGCGAGGGTGCCGGCGGCGATCCCGGCGGCGGCGAGCGACCCGATCTCGGGCCACTGCCACGGCCCGCCGTGGGCGAGGGCCCAGGACGACCAGCCGCCGGCGGCCATCCAGCACGTGCTGCGGAACGACAGCGTGGCGGCGGTCAGGCGCTTGCGCAGGCCGGCGCCGATGGTGCCAATCGCCCCGGCGGCGCCTGCGGCGAGCGCCCAGGAGGCGGGCATGCCGGTGGCGTGTCCGAGGGCGGTGCTGGTCAGCGCGCCGAGCGTGCCGTTGAGGGTGCCGGACAGGACGCCGTGTCCGGCCTTCCAGTCCACCGTGGGGCCGGTGGTCTTGGTGGTCTTGGTCATGCCGTGGTCTCCAGCCGTACGGGGCCGGGCCGTCCACAGCCTGTGGACGGCCCGGCGGGGTTGCGAAAGGTCGGAGGCGGGACGGGGGCAGGGTCAGACGTTCCACTTCCGCTCGGCGTCCAGGCCGTTGCGGGGGTTCTCGTGGCGCTCCAGGTCCTCGGCGTGGGCCTTGCGGAAGGTGGGGGCGACCTCGCCGAGGGCGTTGACGACCGCGCCCATGGCCCGGTAGGCGGTGCCGATCTCCTCGACCACGGTCGGGTCGAGGGGCAGGCGCTCGGCGGCCTGCTCGGCGAGGACGCGCAAGACGTCCTGCAGCGTGGTGAACGCGGTGGGCAGGTCGTCGGCGAAGGTGCCGAACTCGATCATCGTCTCGGGGTCGAAGGTGGTCGCGGCCTGGAGCAGGACGTCGGCGGCGGAGGTGAGGTTGAACGTGCTGGTCGTGTTGCCGTCGAGGTCGGACACGGTGGGCTCCTTCACGGTGGACTTGCCGAGGGCGATCGGGGCGACGGCGGGGGTGGTGCCGGGGCGGGAGGGGCGGCCGAAGAGCTCGAACGCGGGGCCGTCGGTGCCGGGAGTGCCGGCCGGGCCGGTGACGCCGCCCGGAGTCGGGGTGGGGCGGCCGGGGATGTTGACGTACTGGGCGGGCACCGGCACGGACACCGCCCCGGCGCCGGTGCCGGGCGTGTGGGTGTCGGCGGGGTCGGCGGTGCCGAGGATCGCGGCGTTGCGGGCGTCGCGCACGGCGCGGGCACGGGCGGCCATCCGGGCCCAGGTGCGGCGCATGTGCCCGCTCACCTTGCCCTTGTGCCGCCAGTTGCCGACCGCCGCCGACGCGAGACCGACCAGGCCAGTCGCGGCGGCGACACCGGCCATCCGGGCCCGGTGACGCACGGCCGAACGCCGAAGCGCCTTCGCCTGCACCGGCGACGGACCCGACCCGCGCAGCACGCTGGGGCCCGTGGGGTGGGCTCCGGCGCCGGTCGAGGGGTCGATCCCGGCGGCCCGCTCCGCCTTGGCCTGCCCCATGGCGACCCGGCGTGCGGTGCGCTCGGCGACCTTCGCCAGCCGCTGGTCCCGCCGCACGGCCCGCTGGTCGACGGGCCCGGCGCCACTCCCGCCGCGCGGCTCGAAGCCGGGCAGGCGGGACGCGGCCTTGGCCAGGGTGTGCGCGGCACCGCCGTTCGCCCGGTGCCGCGTCTTGCCAGGCTTCAGGCCGGGGCCGCCGGCCACGCCGGACGACCCGGTCGCGCGGGCGGGGGACGGGAATCCGGCCGTTCGACCCATGGCGGAGGGTCCTTTCCGAGACACGGAGGAGGAGGCGGGAGCGACGGACGGGCGCCCACCGGAGGCCGCCGGACCGGCGGCGCGACCGGCCGAAAGGGTCCCGGTCGGCGCGTAACGGGCCGATCCGGCCGCCGAGTTGACTCCGCCCACCCTCGGGGCACGTCCGGCCGCGGTCGGGGCGAAGAGGCCACCCGGCGCGGCGGCGTGATGGGCGGCGGCGCGGCGTGCGGCGGTGTGCGGGGTGTGGCGGCGGGTGGTGCGGGACCGCCGGGCCAGGCCGCCGATCGCGGCGGCACCGGCAGCGGTGCCGGCCACCGCGAGGGCGACCGGGCCGCCAAGGGACAGCGCCCCGGCGACGGTGCCGCCGAGCGCGTTCGCCACGGCCACCGCGAGCGGCACCCCCGGAACCGCGGCCCCGGATGACGGGCCGGGTGGTGTCTTCACCGGCGGCGCGGGGGCGGGTGGCTGGTTCTGGGGGACGGTGGTGACCTCGACGAGCGCCGAGGTAGGCGGATCGGACATGATGCGGGTCTCCGGTTCTCTTGAGAGTGGCGGAGCCCGGGGTGGCCGCGTTGCTGCCAGGCGTTGGCGGCCGCCCCGGATCAGGCGGAGGCGATGAGTGCGGCGCAGGAGGAGACGGCGAAGCAGACGGGCCCGACCCTGAGCGCGGCGCTGGTCATGGTGGATTCCTGCTGGTCAGAGCTGGTCGGGCTCGATCGAGAAGAACAGGACGCAGAAGGCGTCGGAGATCTCCGGGAAGCGTCGCGTCATCAGCTCACGGATCTCCCGGAAGGCGGCGGCGCGGCTGGCGGGTTCGCCCGGCCGGGGGTGGAAGCAGCCGGTCTCGGTGACCGTGCTAAGGCCCCCGCCACGCCGGAACTGCAGCGTGATCAGCCACGTGTAGTGGCTCGGCTCAGCGGCCGTGCTGGTGGTCTTCATGGCGCTCAGCCCTTCTGCCCGGTGGCGGCGTGTGTGTCGGCCTTGCAGCGCTGCTCGTCCTCCCAGGCGGCCTTCTCAGTGAGGAAGGCGCGGTGGATCGGGTCGCCGACCGGGCACGGCTTCCCGTCCTGGCACGACCGGCAGGTGGCGGTGTGCTCCGTGGCGGCCTGGAAGGTGGCCATGTAGGTAATGAACTGCGAGTCCGCCGCGGGCTCGACCGGGACGACGGCGTTCCCGGTGGCGGTGCGCTCGACGACGGGCTTGTCCAGGTCGCGGTGGGCGACCCGGATGGTGAAGCCGAGCTTGGCGAGGCGGCGGGCGAGAGCGGCGGTGACGACGGCGGCGCGGTGCCGGCCGCCCGCGCAGCCGACCGCGATGGTCAGCGGCGCGTGGGCCGGCCCGGCGTCGTAGGCGTCGACCACGAGCGCGGCGGCGGTGACGGCCTCCCGGATGCCCGGGGTGCCCATCACCGCCCGGCGCACCGGCAGGTCGTACGCGGTCAGGTGACGAAGGGCCGGGTCGACGTGCGGGTCCTTGAAGTGCTTGCGCAGGTCGAGGGTGAGGTGCGCCTCGGGCGGGGCGCCGTGCAGGTAGCCGAAGCTGATGACCTCGATGGTGGTCACGGACATGACAGTGATCTCCTGGTGCTAGTGGCAGCGGAGCAGGTCAGGGGCGGGGGATCAGATCTCGTCGCAGCGCAGGCCGTAGCAGTCGGCGCAGATCGGGATGATCCACTCCTCGTTGTTGACGTCCTGCGCGAACGGGTCCGCGCACTCCTCGACGTCCCACTTGCGCTCGCCGCAGAAGTAGCAGGTCAGGCAGGGCATGGAGACTCCTCGGTCGTTCAGGCCGCGAGGGCGGCGGTGTCGGCGCAGGGCAGGCAGGTGCCCAGATGCGCGGGCAGCACGTAGCCGGCGTCGCGGCGGCACTGCGGGCAGGTGCGGCGGGCGGCGTTGGCCTTGGCGAGGGCGGCGGCCTTCGCGGGGGTCATCGCCCGCACGGGCTTGGCCCGGTCGATCCGGTAGAGGTAGGCGGCGCGCAGGCCCCTGCTGCGGCGCGAGCGCCAGCAGACCTGCGCGGCGACCTCCTGCCCGCCCGGGCGCAAGCCTCGGGCGCGGAGCTGGCGGCGGGTGAGCAGGGTGTCCGGGGCCATGCGCCACGGGTAGGTCGGCGTGCCGCCGTGCCGCTCGCCCGTGGGGTCCCAGGTCCGGGGGCGGCTCACTCGTCCTCGCCCGGGTCGTCCTGGGCGAGGGTGTAGTAGCCGGTCAGGGTCAGCGGG
>NZ_JBHVRK010000038.1:0-61019 GCF_042885845.1 Kitasatospora sp. NPDC058032
GCCCCGGGCCCTCCTGTACCCCACCCCTCCCCGCGACCGCCCGCCCCCCCCCCCCCCCGCCGCGGCCCCCCCCCCCCCCCCCCCCGGCCCCCCCCCCCCCCCCCCCCCCGGCCACCGCCGGAACCGGCCGCGCGGCGGCGCCTTCCGGGCAATCCAGTCGATTGGTAACCGAGCGCACCGAGCGCCTACCGTAGAGTGAGCACAGATGATCGACCGTCAGAAGCCCATCTCACTTGCCGAGAAGCCGAGATGACCCAACGTCATGACAGCACCGCCGAGCCGCCCCAGGGGCCCGGCGAACCCGCCGTACCGCTGGAGTTCGCGGCGTTCTGCGAGCTGCACCGGCCGCGGTACCTCAGCTATGCCCGGGTCTGGCTGCCCGACCCGGACCGCGCGGCCGGCGCCGTCCAACAGGCCTTCGCCGAAATCGCCGTCCAGTGGCGCGAGTTGCTGGGGAGTTCCAACCCCACCGCGCACGCCTGGCAGATCCTGCGCGACACCGTCGGCGACCACACCCGGCGGAGCGGCCGACCCTCCGACCGCCCCGACGCCGAGGAGCCCGTCCAGGAACGCGCCGCGGACCGTCCGGCGGACCGCCCCGGCCGGCCCGCCGACGACGACCTCGCCATCCTGCACTACGTCGTCGGCCTCGCCGCGCCGGAGATCGCGGACGTCATCGGCACCGACACCGCCAGCGTGGCCGGCCGACTCCGCCGCACCATGCTCCGCGAGGCCTCCGGCTGGTGAGACCCGGAGCGGGACGACCGTGAGCCGGAACCACCCTCGCCGGCTCCGTCGCCGCCGCTCGGGCCCGCCCCTCCCGGGCCCGCCCGGGGCCGCCTGAGGCCCACGGTCAGGCCCGCTCGGGCCCGCGGTCAGGCCCGCTCGGGCCCGCGGTCAGGCCCGCTCGGGCCCGCGGTCAGGCCCGCTCGGGCCCGCGGTCAGGCCCGCTCAGACCCGCTCGCCCGTGACGTCGTACAGGTGGTGGACCGGATCGTGGATCAGGTAGCGGGAGAACGACTCCACCGTGAAGCGCGCCCCGTCGCTGCGGTTGCCGGTACGCCCCCACTGCGCGCCCGTCACCCCCTCGAACGCCGCCGCCAGCACCTCCGCGGCCCGCGCCAGTTCCTCCGCCACCGCCTCCGGCCGCTGCTCGCCGTACCGCTCGGCGACGGCCGTCTCGTCCTGGTCCCAGTTGGCGAACAGCGGGTCGTCCCGGTCCAGCATCAGGTTCAGCCGGACGTGGAACAGCCGGAAGACATCCCGGACGTGGCACGCGTACTCGAGGTCCGACCAGGTCTCCGGACGCGGACGGCGGCGCAGCGCCTCCGGCTCACCGGCCAGCACCCCCGCCCAGCCCGCCGCGTTGGCGCGGATCATCCCGGCCACCTGCCCCCGGCCGACCGCGCCGGCGTCCAGCCCGCAGTCCGGGCAGGGGCGCTCCAGCACCCACGTCCAGTCCTTGGTGTCGGGCACGATCGCGTCGTCGCCGGTCAGGCCGCCGCTGTCCTCGGAAGTGGTCATGTCTCCAGGATGGCCGCGCCCTGACCGCCCCCACCAGCGGCGTCAGCGCCAGCGGTCGCCGAAATCCTGCCAGCCCCGCCGCCCTCCGCGGCCTCATCGGCCTCGGCGGCCTCCCGGGCGGCGAGCAGTTCGGACAGGTTGGCGCGGCTCCAGTCGCAGACCGCGTCCATCGGCCCCAGCAGCGTCCGGCCGAGCGGCGTCAACGCGTACTCGACCCGAGGCGGGTTCTCCGCGTACTCCGTCCGGCTGACAACGCCGTCGTACTCCATTGACCGCAGCGACTCGGCCAGCACCTTCGCCGTGATCCCCACCAGCGGCACCCGCAGCTCCGAGAACCGGCGCGGGCCACCCTCCAGGCAGCGCACGATCTTCCACGCCCACTTCCGGCTGCCCAGCACGGGAACCCGCTGCACCGGGCAGTTCGGGTCGAAGAAGTCCGGCGGTAACGGTGCGGGCACGGTCCGAGTCATGCCCCGAAGGTAACCGAACGGGTGTGCCCGCCGGTACCGTTGAAGTAACCGGCACCCCCCGTTCTACCGTCACGGCGTCGGCAGGCGGCGATCAGCGCCCCCGCCCGGACGGACGGAGACCGCCGTGAACCCCACCACCGATGTCATCGTGTTCGGCGCCGGCGGCCAGGTCGGCCGCGCCGTGGTCGCCGAGGCCCGCCGGCGCGGACTGACCGTCACCGCCGCCGTCCGCACCCCCGGACGGCACGCCGATCTGGCCGGCCCCGGGGTCACCCTCACCGCCTGCGACGTCACCGACCCCGACGCCGTCGCCGACGCCGCCCGTGGCCACGCCGGCGCCGTCAGCACCGTCTACACCCCCGACGTCCCCTCCCTCGACTTCTACCCCGCCGCCACCCGCGCCCTGGTCACCGGCCTCGACACCGCGGGCGTGCGCCGGCTCGTCCACGTCGGCATCGCCACCACCCTGGAGACCGCCCCCGGCGTCGCCCTCCACGACGACCCCGGCCTCCCCGCGGCCCACCGCGCCTTCTCCCTCGGCCACGCCGCCGCCCTCGACCTGCTCCGGGACTCCCCCACCACTCTCGACTGGGTCGTCGTCACCCCGCCCCTGGACCTCGACCGCACCGCCCCCGGCACCGGCCGCTACCGGACCGGCGGCCCGCAGGTCCTCGGCGAGCGGATCGCCCAGGCCGACCTCGCCGCCGCCGTCACCGACCAGCTCACCGGCCCGGACCTGCGCCACCGCGAGCAGATCGCCGTCGCCGAGTGACACATCGGCGGTGAACCTCCGGGCAGGCGAATTCACTGGCGGAGCGGAGCGTTCCGGTCCACCCTGGCCACCATGCCGACCTTCGACCCCGGCGCGCTCGCGCACAAGCCGACCCTGCCCGGAGCCACCGTCACCCTCGTCCCACTGGGCGCCCGGCACACCGACCCGATGTGGCGGTTCGCCGCCGACGAGGAGACCAACCGCCTCACCGGCACCCGCCGGGCCTTCACCCACGACGAGATCCGCGAGTGGTGCACCACCCGCCCCGACCGGCCCGACCGGCTCGACCTCGCCGTCGAGGACCGCGCCACCGGCCGCTTCCTCGGCGAACTCGCACTCAACGACCTCGACCCCGACAGCGCCTCGGCCGGCTACCGGATCGCCCTCACCCCCGACAGCACCGGCCACGGCGTCGGCACCGAGGCCACCCTGCTGCTCCTGCGCCACGCCTTCGCGACCGTCCGCCTCCACCGCGTCCACCTGGAGGTCTTCGCCTACAACCCGCGCGCCGCCCGCGCCTACGAGAAGGCCGGCTTCCAGCACGAGGGCCGCGCCCGCCAGGCCCACCACTGGGCCGGCGAGTACCACGACGTCCTGCGGATGGCCGCCCTACGCCCCGAGTGGCTCGCCGCTCACCCCTGATACGGCGGCCACTGCTGCGGCGGCGGATACCCCTGGTACGCCGCCGCAGCGGCGGCAGCCTCCCGCTCCCGCCGGCGACGCCCGCGCACCACCAGCAGCACCGTCACCACGACCCCCAGCAGCACCACTCCCGCGAGCCCGGCCGTGCCCAGCAGCACCCACTTCACGCCGCTGTTCTCCTGGTTCGCCGGCACCGTCACC
Organism: Kitasatospora sp. NPDC058032; assembly: GCF_042885845.1. Classification (NCBI taxonomy): domain Bacteria; kingdom Bacillati; phylum Actinomycetota; class Actinomycetes; order Kitasatosporales; family Streptomycetaceae; genus Kitasatospora; species Kitasatospora sp. NPDC058032. Next base: position 3,610 of record NZ_JBHVRK010000038.1, read on the forward strand.
GGCGGCGGCGACTGCCACTCCTCCTCGGCCGGCGGCACCGTCGGAGCAGCCTGTGCCTCCGCCCGTCCGGCCAGCGGATTGTCCCGCGGCCCCCCGTCCACCGCCGGGTTCGCCTCCAACGCCTTCGCCGGCGACAGCACCCCGTACCCGTACCGCGCGTTCGGCACCGCCGAGCCGTCGGCGGGCGGGGTGGCGCTCTTGATCATCCGGTTGATGACCTGCCCTGCGGAGAGCTCCGGGTACTTCGCCCGGATCAGCGCGGCTGTGGCGGAGACGTAGGCGGTGGCGTCGGAGGTGCCGTTGGCGATGCCGTACCCGTTCGTGGCCTTGGCGCTCGCATGGGGGACCTCCGCTCCAGGCGCGACCAGAGTGGTCTCGGGACCGAAGCTCGACTTGCTCCAGATCAGCCCGTTCTGGTCCACCGCGCCGACCGCCACGACCCCGGGAAAGGCGGCCGGGTACTCCACGGCACCCCCCTTGTCGCCCTTGTTGCCGACACCCGCGACCAGGACCACGTCCTGGTCCCTCGCGTACTTGACCGCCGCACGCTCGTCCGGGTCGGCCCCGGAAGGCCCAGCGATGGACATGTTGATGACCTTCGCACCGTGATCAACGGCATAGCGGATCGCCTTGGCGGTCTCCGACCGATCCGAGAGTGATTCCCCGTCCAAGGTGATCCGGATGGGAAGGATCTTGGCCTGGGGCGCCAGGCCCTTGATGCCTGCCCCGGAGCCATGGCCGTGGCCGGCGATGAGGCTCGCCATTCCGGTGCCGTGGCCGTCATTGTCCACCGTGCCGTCCGTCTTCTCCCCAGTGAAGTCCGCACCGGCCAGCACTTGCCCCGTCAGGTCCTGATGATCCTTCAAGACGCCACTGTCAATGACGGCGACCGTGACACCCTCCCCCTTCGAGACCGGCCAGATCACGGACTCCGCTTGGTACGTCGCAAGCGGCCACTGCGCATCGCGCACGTTGTCGGCGCAGGCCGGACCAGCGCTCACGGTCGCCAGCAGTCCGCCCGCCACCAGCACGGCCGCCCCGCGACTCAGACGCCAGTTCCTCAACTCCCGCCACCCCACTCAGCGCAGAGGTTGTCCTGCGGCCGCTGCGGCCGCAGGACAACCGATCGATCGGCCCGGGCCCGAAGGCCGGGCGTCATTCCACCACGTTCGGATTGACCGGGTCGTCCGACATCCAGGTCTCCTCGTCCTCGACGAGGTAGTCAGGACGACGCTTCCGCTTCTCGTCGTCCTTCCTGCCCCGCTCGGCGCCGCCGAGCGGCACCATGGGCGCCTGCGTCAGCGAGCTGCCCGCACCCGCTCCGGCCTCCGGCCGGATCCTCCCGCGCGCTCCCACGCCTGAGCCGCCCTCGGTGAAGGCCTGCTTGCCGCTGCCGCTCTTGCCGGAGTGGTCCCCCACACCGACGACCGTGCCTCCGGCTCGACCGGCCGTGCCCTCGACGGCTCCCCTGCCCCGGGTCGAACCCACGCCACCCGCGCTCCCGCCGCCGCTCACGCCCGGCATGCCCTCGACTCCGAAGATCGCACTGCTGCGTCCGGCTCCGGTCCGACCCGGTGCCCCTTCACGGCCACCGCGCACGGCCTCGGGACCGGCCTGTCGGTTCTGCTCGGGAACCGACCCCTGCCCCTGCCTTATGGCGGGGCCGAAGGGCTGCGGGATCCCGCTCCCCCCGTGGCTACTCTGCGGTGCGACGGGCTGTGTAACGGGGCTGTGGGGCAGGGACTGGCTTCCACCGTTCACCGGCGAACCGAGGATCGACGTGCCGCTCCCCGCAGACGGCGGCTGCCCACTGGACACCGCCGGCGCCGGCAGGGCGCCAGTGCCGTCCACAACGGTCCCGGCGCCGAACTTGGCCGGCGTGGCTTTGGACGGCGGCGTAGCGACCCCTCCCTTGACGCCAGGGTCGGCGGGAGCCGGTGGCGACTTCGAGAACGACGGGCTTGTCCCCTGCGGGTTCGAGCGTACGGCGCCGCCGGTCCGAGGATCCGCTACCGCTCCCTCGCGCGAGCGGGCCACGGGCGCCGCACCCGCTCCGGCGCTGCCGATACTGGCGCCGCTGAGGAAGCCGCCCACGGCTCCGTAGCCGCCGGCGCCCGGGCCGTCCTCCGAGAGGTCCCTGTCGTCGGCCTGGATGGCCCCCGGGCGCCCCGGCGGAGGCGGAGGAGGCGGCGGGGGCTTCAGCATCGGGGTGGCCGTGCGGTAGTGCATGGCGAGCGTCTGCAGGACGGTGGCGGCCTCGGCCTTCTTCTGGCTGGCGACGGCGGTGCGGGAGTCCTCGTCGTCGGCGCCGAAGAGGGAGGAGACGGTGTCGCCGACGCCGTCCTTGAACTGCTCCCAGCCGCTGGGTTCCTCGGGCATCTCGCGCTTGGCCTTGTCGATGGCCTCGGAGATCGCCTTGAGCGTGATCGCCGCGTCGTTGGCGTAGGACGCGGTGGTGTTGATGGTGGTGGCGAGCTGGAGCATGCGGGCGTGGAAGGCGTCGCTGGTGCTGCCTTCCCAGGAGGTGGCGGCCTCGGTGCTGGCGCGGGTGAGGGTCGCGCGGATGGCCTTGAGGGTGTCGGCGGCACGGCGCCAGGGGTCGGCGGCGGACATCACCTCGCCGGGGTTGAGGGCCTGGACCATCCGGCGGAGTTCGGCGTGGCTGTACTTGCTGAAGTCGGTGTAGCTCACCGGACGCCCTTCCCGTCGTCGTGCTGGGCCGGGGCGGTGGTCCAGGCGTAGGCGGCGGTACTGGTGGCGGAGGGGTTGGCCACGGACCAGCCGTCGTCGCCGAGTTTCAGCTTCTTCTTGGTCCGGTGCTCCTGCTCCTCGTAGTTGGTGGCGGTCAGTTCGGCCTTCTTCTGGGCCTCGTCGACGGCTTCCTGGAGCTGGTTGAGGACGTCGCGCAGGCCGTCGCGCATGGTCTGGTAGCGGCCGTGCAGCTCGGTGGCCTCCGCGAAGGTGCCGAGCGCGGTGGAGCCGATGCCGCTGCGGCCGTGTGTCGCCGTGCCGTCGGCATGGCGCTGGAACTCGTGGAGCAGCAGCCGTACTTGGGCCGCGAAGGCGCGCAGCTGCTCGACCTCGACGCGGTAGCCGCGTCCCGCCCCGCCGGTCGATCCCGTTCCGTTCCCCGTTGCCACGTGCGGCGCCTCCCCCGTGCGTCCGGCCGGTGTGTCGTTGACGGTTCTGGTGAGTGAGTCATGTCTAACACACGGGCCGCCCCTGGTGGACCGTCAGTTCACGTCCGGTGTCCGGCTCGCCGCGGCGAGGGCGCGGCGGCAGAGCGAGTCGGCGTGCCGGGTGGTCTCGGGGAGGCGGTAGCGGGGGGTGAGCGCGAGGGTGGTCTCGACGGCCTCGGCGAGGCCGATGCGGTGGCCGACGGAGACGAACACGGGTTTGACGCCGGGCCTGGTGCGCAGGGCGCGGCCGACCTCCTCGCCGGTGGCCGGGTCGGTGAGCGGGGTCGAGTCGCCGCGGGCGGGGCCGGGGTCGCGGTGGTCGAAGGTGAACGGGGTCTTGGCGACGCCGAGGGTGCGCAGGCCGGTGAGGACGCCGAGGTGGCTGGCGAGGCCGAGGCGGCGCGGGTGGGCGAGGCCGTAGCCGTCGCAGACGACGGTGCCGGGGCGGTGGGTGAGGGCGGCGAGGGCGTCGAGGACGGCGGGGAGCTCACGGAAGGCGAGCAGGCCGGGGATGTAGGGGAAGGCGATGCGTCCGGTGGCGGTGGCCTCCTCGACGACGGCGAGGGTGGCGCGGTCGAGGACCACGGCCGCCGCGACGACGAGGTCGCGGGCGTCGTCGTAGGCGACGTCGACACCGGCGATCAGCCGGTCGTCACCGGAGCCGTCCAGGCCGTCCGCCCCGGCCGGGAGGACGAGCGGGCGCAGGCGTTCCTGTTCGGCGAGCGCCTCGGCCTCGGTGGTGGGCCAGTCGGCAGGTATGGGCACGGCGGTTCCCCCTGGTGCGGTGCGGTGCGGTGCGGCGGTGCGCGGAGCGGTGGCTCGGTCGGGCCCACCGTACCGAGCGGGGCCGACGGCCCCGGGGGCGAGTCCGTGAGCCCGCACGCCCTCCGCGCGCCCCGTACGCGGCCGACCGGCGCGCGGAGGCACCGCACGCCGGTCGGCGAAGGCGAGGGCGGCCCCGGCCGCGCCGACAGCTCAGGCGGTGGAGACCACCACGGTCTTCGCGGCCTTGTCGTGGATGCACTGACGGTAGGGCTTGTCGAAGACGCCGAACAGGCCGTCGACAAGCCACCAGAGCGCGGCGCAGCAGAGCACGGCGGGCAGGATGAAGACCGCCGCCCTGGTCCAGGCGGCCGACTGGGTCGGGGAGTTGCCGTCGACGAGCATGGCGACCCGGACCTTCATGGCCTTCTTGCCGAGGGTCTGCCCGTCCCGGCTGAGCATCAGGCCCTCGTAGACGAAGTAGATCGCGCAGGCGACCCAGAAGGCGCCGGCCGAGGCGGAGCGGTCGGCGTGGCCGGCGAACGGCAGGACCAGGAGGAGGGCGACGGCCTGCACCAGGACGTAGTCGATCAGCCGGGCGAGGATCCGGTTGGGCCAGCTGCCGAGCGGGGGCATCCCGGGGACGGGGCCGGGACCGGGTCCGGGCGCCCCGTACCCGGCGGGACCGTAGCCGGGCGGGGGCTGGTCGTACGGCGACTGCCCGTAGGGGTTCTGCCCGTAGGGCGGGCCTGCGGGAGCGCCGCCGTAGGTGCCGCCGTACGCACCGGGGCCGCCGCTCGGCGGCGGGCCGTCCGGGGGCGGGCCGTCCGGGGGCGGGCCGTCCGGGGGCGGGGTGCCGTACGGGTCCGACGGCGTACCTTCCGGCGTGCCGCCGCCCGACTGCGGGGGCTGCTTGCCGAAGGAGGGCTTGCCGCCCCCCTCCGGCTCGGGGCCTGAGGGGTCGTAGGTACTCATGCCCCGAGTAGAACATCACGCATTGTATGAATTTGGGATATTGACACCGTTTTGTCCGACAAGACCACGCAGGTGGGAGGCCGGTGGAGCCTCAGCGCCGGACGACCCGGGTACGGGCCGCCCGGTCGTGCCAGCCGCGCCGGGCCGGCCGGTCGAACAGCGGCCAGAACAGGCCGGCCACCAGCAGCATCGAGACCTGCCGGACCAGCCAGCGGACCAGGGAGCGGCCGAGCCCGGGACGGGCCGGGGCGGCGGCCCCCGGCGTGCGGGCCACCGCGATCACCCGGATCCGGGCGAGCCGCTTGCCGAAGGTCTGGCCGGTGCCGGCGGTCGGCAGGACCTCGTAGAGCAGGCCGACGAAGAGCAGGATGCCGAGCAGGACGGCGGCCTTGCCGAGCACCGTGCCGTCGACCAGCCAGACGTCGACCTGGCGGTGCGCGAGCCGGCTGGCCATCCGGGCCCGGTCCAGCTTGCGCTGGAGGTGGGCCTCGACCGAGCGGCCGAGCGGGACGCCCGCGGCGACGGCGACCACGGCCAGCACGGCGGTGTCGACCAGCCGGGCGACCAGGCGGCGGCCGAGCCCGGCGGGACGTGGCGCCGCCGCCCCGGCACGGCGGCGCGGGGCGGGGGACGGAGACGGGGACGACCGGACGGGGGCGGCGGGACGGACGGCCGAGGGCGCGGACGGGGCGGGTCCGGCCTTCTCCACGGCCTCCTGCACGGCCTCCGCCACCACGAGCGGCGGATCCGGAGCGGGCGGCGGGGCCGCCACCGGGCTCGGCCCCGGCACCGGCACCGGCGCCGGGGCCGGGGCGGGAACGGGCAACGGCTCGGCCTGCTCGGCAACGCCCGCCCGCTCCGGGACGGGCGGCACCTCAACAGGGGACACCTCCACAGGCGGCGCTTCGACGAACGGCTCCTCCACCGCCTCCGGCAACACCCCCCAGGACACCCAGCGCGACGCGCCGCCCGCCTCCATCGGCCCGTGCTGCGCCCGGTGATCCGGCTGCCACCCGGCCGGCTCCGACCCCGCCCCGGCCCCCACCTCCGGCTCCGGCTCCGGCTCCGCGACGGGCGCCCGCTCCCCGCCGCGACGGAACACCGGCCCGTTCTCCGGCACCACGAAGGTGAACGACGCCCCGCCCCCCGTCTGGTCCAGGTACACCGGCCCGCTGTCCCCGCCGGACGACAGCCGCCGCACCTCCCCCGCGACACCCCTCTCGGACTCCCCCGCCGGTTCGGCGGCCACCGGCGGCGGCACGTACCGCCCCGTCCCGCCCCGGCCGGCCGCCGCCGGCCCCGGCGGACGGGTCGCGTACCGGGGCGGTTCGAGCACCTCGCCCTCGGCCGGGGCGGGCCGGCTGGTGCCGGGCACCCAGGCGGAGCCGCCCCAGTAGCGGACGAAGCCGGGGATGGAGGGGTCGGGGTAGTAGCCCGGCGCGGGGCCGGCGGCCGTGTCCGTGCTGCCGCCGGCGAGGGGCCGGTCCGTCATGGGGGCTCGCTTTCCTGGCAGGCCGATGCGGCTCGCCCGGCGAGGGGGTGCGCGACGGTGGCACGGGCGACCCGGGTGGCTCCGCCGTCGGCGCGAGGGGTGCCGCCGAGGAGGCGGACAGTTGCCGGGCAGTCACAAAGGGTAGTGCCTCGGCGGGCGGGCGGAGCGAAGTTGGCCATTCAGCGGACAGGCCGGGGCCGCCCACGGTAAGGAAGACGGCGCGCACGCCCGACCGCGCGCCCACCGTCCAGCGTTCACCACTCCCCACACCACCGCCGACGGATCTCCGCGAAAAAATCCCGAGAAAACCCGGAAACCCGTGTAAGAGCGCTCCCGGGCCGCGCTCTCCAAGGTCACAGGGCCCGGAAACGGGCGCCAACCGCAGGCAGAGAGGAACCCGATCATGGAGCGCCCGACGAGCGTGGTCGAGCACGAGCTGGAGCTCAACCTGGTGCTCTCCCCCGAGCACAGCGTCCCCGTCCCGGCCCGGCTGTCCTACGGCAGCCACGACCCCTACGCCGTGCACATCACCTTCCACCTGGACACCGGCTCGCCGGTGACCTGGGTGTTCGCCCGCGAGCTGCTGGTGGAGGGCACCTTCCGGCCCTGCGGCCAGGGTGACGTGCGGATCTGGCCGACCCGCTCGGGCCGGCGCAGCGTGCTCTGCCTGGCGCTGAGCTCGCCGGCCGGGGACGCGCTGCTGGAGGCGCCGCTGCCGGCGGTGGCCGCCTGGCTGGAGCGGGCGCACCGGCTGGTGCCCCCGGGCAGCGAGATGGCCGCGCTGGACATGGACGGCTCGCTGGCCGCGCTGCTCGCGTGAGGCCCGCGAGCGGCACCGGGCGAGCGGGGCAAGCGGCGCGAGCGGGGCACGCGAGCCGCCCCGGCCACGGCGGACCGGCCGACTCAGCGGGCCGCGGGGGCCTGCTGACGCTCGCGCGCGGAGTCCGGCCGTTCGCCGTCGCGCTGCCCGGGCAGCGCCGCCGCCGGCGCACCGGCCGCCAGGCGCCGGGCGCGCACGCGTAGCGCGGCGGCCAGCAGGAAGGCGATCCCGACGAGCGGATAGACCGAGGTCGGGATCTGGCGGAGCGGCGACAGCTCCAGCACCTTCGCGCCCTGCGGCTTGGCGAGCCACATCGCGAAGGACAGGAAGGCGACCAGCGTGGCCCCGAAGGCGGCCCGCCAGCGGATCTTCCGGACGGCGGCCGGACGGGCCCGTTCGACCGCCGCCTCGCAGGCGAGCAGCACGAGCAGCGGCACGCACCAGACCCAGTGGTGGGTCCAGCTGATCGGCGAGATCAGCACGGCGGTGACGGCGGCGCAGCAGACGCCCCAGGCCTCGGAGCGCGACAGCCAGCGCGAGCTGCGGGCGGCCCAGACGGCGACGCCGAGGCCGGCCACCGCGACGACGACGGCGGCCAGGGTGGCGGCGGTGCCGGGGTCGGCGGTGTGCAGCAGCCGGGCGACGGCGCCGCTGAGTGCCTGGTTGTCGACGATCTCGGTCTTGCCGACCCGGGAGGAGTCGTAGAGGTACTTGGTCCAGAAGCCCCAGGTGGCGTCCGGCAGGACGAGCGCGCCGAGCAGGAAGGTGCCGAGGAAGGTCGCGCCGGCCACGAAGGCGGCCCGGACGCGGCCGGTGAGCAGCAGGTAGACCGCGAACAGGCCGGGGGTGAGCTTGATGCCGGCGGCGATGCCGATCGCGACGCCCTTGCTGCGGCGCCCGTCGGGGCGGGTGAGGTCCCAGAGGATGAGGCAGGCCAGGGCGAGGTTGATCTGGCCGTAGCGCAGCGTGGTGTAGACGGGTTCGAGCCAGACGCCGAGGCCGGTGACCAGGATCACGCCGATCGCCCGCAGGTCCCGGCGCGGCCAGCCGACCAGCTTGAACGACAGGTGGGTGAGCAGCGCGAGCAATCCGAGGTTGCAGAGCGTGACCGCGACCCGCAGGAACGGGATCGGGAACCAGGTCGTCGGCACGAACAGCATCGCGGCGAACGGCGGGTAGGTGGCGGGCAGGTCCCACTGCGTGACGCGCAGTCCGTAGAGGTCCTCGCCGTTGGCGACGGCGGCGCCCTCGGCCCGGTAGACGATCATGTCCACCATCGAGGTGTGCGCGAAGTGCCGGACCACCGCGTAGCCGAGCAGGGAGAACAACGCGACCGCGGAGGCGGCCAGCAGTGGCCGGCGCGGGGCCTCGCGCAGGGCGCGCAGGGGGGCGCCGAGGGCGGTGCGCAGCCGGTCCGACGGAGGGGCGGGCGCCCGGTCCGGTGCGGTGGGCACCGCGCCGCGCTCGTCTTGCACCGCTGTCACTCTTCGCTCCGTCCGCCGTCGGCCAACCAGCGACGATACCCGATGCCCTGCGGCCGGTCCGGATCGCGTCGATCACGGAGAGTGATGGGCCGGGAGATGGTGCCGGCCGGCCGTGCCCCGCTGCGGTCGGGGCACGGACGGCCGGAGTCGGGGGAGGCGGGTCAGCCGGTGTAGGCGCCGAGGGCCCGGGTGAACTCCAGCGGCTGCTGGACGATCGAGCTGCAGCTGGCGTCGGCGTACGCCTTGGCGCCGCCCTCGCAGGCCTTGTCGCGGGTGCCGGACCACATCGACAGCCAGGCCAGGTGCTTGCTCTTGGCGAAGTCGGCGAGCTGCTTGGCGTCGGCGACGGTGAAGACCTCGCTGGCGACGTCGTTGACGCCGATCATCGGGGTGACCGCGACCTTGCGCCAGGCGGTCGCGTCGTCGAGGCCGAGCACGCTCTTCACCTGGGCCTGGGTGGCGGTGGCCGCGGCGATGGCGTACTTGCCCATCTGGCCCTGCGGGTTGGGGGCGACGCCGTCACCGAAGTCCATCGCCATGACGTTGACCGCGCTGATCGCCACACCGTTGTTCTTGGCGTCGGCGATCAGGTTGACGCCCTCCTGGGTCAGGCCGGAGGGGAGCACGGGGAGGGTGAAGGAGACCTCCAGGGCCCTGCCCTTGGCGGCGGCGTTCTTCTGGAGCTGGACGATGGCCTGGGCGCGGCGGGTGTTGGCGGCCGCGTTGGCGATCGCGCCGCCCTCGACGTCGAAGTCGATCCTGGTGAGGCCGTAGGCGTCCACGGTCTTCTGGTAGAGGGCGGTGAGGTCGGCGACCGAGGAGCAGGCGAGGGCCGGCTCGCTGCCGTTGGCGCCGCCGAAGGAGACCCGGACGTCGCCGCCGATCGCGCGCAGGGCGCCGATCTGGGCGGCCACCGCGTCGGCGGCGAGGTCGCTCACGCCGCCCCACTTCGGGGTGCAGCCGCCGCCGGAGACGACGAAGGCCAGGTTGAAGTCCTTGACGCCGCCGGCCTTGGCGGTGGCGACCAGGTCGTAGGGCGGGTAGAGCGAGGTGTCGACGAACGGGCTGAAGCCGGCGCCGCCGGCCGGGGCGGGGGTGCCGGTCGCGGTCGCGGTGGGCGCCGGGGTGGTGGGGGCCGGGGTGGTGGGCACGGCCGTGGTGGTGGCGGTCGCGGTGGCCGTCGGGGCCGGGGTGGTGGGCCGGGTGGTCGCCGTGGCGCTCGGGCCGGGTGTCCCGGTGGTCGGAGCGCCGGTGGCGGTGGCACTCGCCGTGGCGGTCGCGGTCGCGGTGGCCGTGGCGGACGCCGTGACCGAGGCGGAGGCGGACGGGGAGGCCGTCGCGGTGGTGGTCGGCCGGCCGGACGGGGTGGCCGCGCTGCCGTCCCCCGGCTTGCAGGCGCTCTGGTTGATCAGGCAGTTGCCCGGCTCGGTCTGCGCGGCGCCGGCGCCCTGGGCGACAAAGCCGACCACGACGCTCCTGCCCGGCTCCAGCCGCTTGCTCCACGCCTCCGGCCGGACCGTGACGTGCTGGCCGTCCGCCGTGAAGGTGGCGTTCCAGAGCGAGTCGATCTTCGCGCCCGCCGGCAGGTCGAAGGTGAGCGTCCAGTCCTCGATGGCGCTGCCGTCCGGGTTGGTGACCAGGTACTGGCCGGTGTAGCCGGAGTCCCAGCTGCTGGTGCGGGTGTAGACGGCGCCGAGCGAGGCAGCGCTGGCCGAGGAGGCGAGGACGACCACGCCCCCGGCGACCAGCGCGGCAGCGACCGCCGAGGCGCCGATCAGCACGCCCTTGCGGCTGTGCCGACGGCGACCGCCGGGGCGGCGGTGGGGCTGCTGGGTCGTCATGGGGCTTACCTCCGGGGCTGGCAGGTGCGCGGTCGAGGGGGATGACCGACGCGGACGACGCTAACGGCGCGCCATGGCCGGAAACCGCCTGCTGAGCCAGGGGTAGAACTCCCTTACGGCGCGCTTAAGAAAGAAGGGGAGCCCGTTCCTCCCCCGGCCCTCCCGGAGCCTGACGAAGCGCCGAAACCTTTCATCACCCGTGCCCGGCGGCCCCGGTCAGCGAGGGAACAGCGGCCCGCGGCCGCGCCGTCTGCCGGCCCGCGGGGGCTCGGTGCCGTCCTGCCGGGTGCGCAGCCGCAGCCGGATCTCGGCGCCGCCGAGCACGGCCGAGGCACCGAGCGCGAGGTCGCCGCCGGTGGCCTCGGCGAGCTTGCGGACGATGTCCAGCCCGAGGCCGGTGGAGCCCTCCCCGCCGTGGCCCTCGCCGCGCTTCAGCGCGGCCTGCGGATCGGTGAAGCCCGGACCGGCGTCCCCGACCAGCACGATCACCGAGCTCTCGGTGGGCAGCACGTCCACCGAGAAGGCGGTGCCGACCGCGGTGTGCCGGAAGACGTTGCCGAGCAGCGCGTCCACCGCCGCGGCCAGGTCGCCGCGCTGGACCGGGACGGGCGTCTCGCGCTCGGCGCCGGCCAGCTGCCAGGGACGGCCTTCGTCCTCGGCGAGCGCGGACCAGAAGCCGACCCGCTCGCGGATCACCTCGGCGGCGTCGCAGCCGACGGTGACGGCGGGCGCGTCCTCGGGCGCCCGGCGGGCCGAGCGGATGATCTGGTCGACCTCGCGCTCCAGCTGCGACACCGCGTGCCGGGTGGCATCGGCCGCGTCGCCCTCGCCGAGCGAGGCGGCGTTCAGCCGCAGCACGGTCAGCGGGGTGCGCAGCCGGTGCGACAGGTCGGCGGCCAACTCCCGCTCGGCGGCGAGCAGTTGGACGACCCGGTCGGCCATCGCGTTGAACGCGTGGGCGGCCTCGTGCAACTCCGCGGGACTGCCGGCGGCCTGCTTGCCGTCCACCGGCACCCGGACCGTCAGATTGCCCGCGCCGAGCGAACGGGCGGCGGCGGCGAGCCGGCGGGCCGAGCCGACGATCCGGGCGCCCATCCGGTCGGCGACCAGCACCGAGATGGCGACCAGCCCGAGCGCGACCCCGGAGAGCACCTGCCACGCGGTGGCCACGCCCCGGGTGAGGTCGCCGTCGGCCACGAAGACCTCGACCACGGCGGTCCGCACGGTGTCCACGGCGACCGGCTGGAGCAGCGCGTAGCCGCCCGGCACCTGCACGGTGAACGAGCGCCCCTGGCCGCCCGCGGTGGCCACGTCGGCGTCCAGCGCCCGGACTTCGCCGATGGTCGCCCCGTCGGCGGAGGCGGCACCCGCGGCGGCCCTCGCGGCACCCGGTACGGCCGCGGCCACTGCCCCCTGCGGACCGGCCGCGCCCGGCACCGTCCCCGCCCCGCCCGGCGCTGCGGCCACCCCGCCCGCACCGCCGGCCGCACCGGAGCCGGAACCGGCCGCCACGGCGGCCTCCGCCGGCGGCAGGTGCACCGCCATCCGCCCCTGCGCACCCGCGTCCGTCGAGGCCACCGCCCGGGCGATGGCGTCCTCGTCGGTGGTGATGGCCAGTGCCGGGCCGAGCGCCGCGGCCTGCCGCTCGGCGGCCGTGAACGCCCGGTCCCGGGCGGTCTGCTGGACCATCAGGCCGAGCGGGATGAGGAACGCCAGCGCGACCATGGTGGTCCCGGCCACGGCGGCCTTGATCAGGGCCCAGCGCAGCGAGTGCCGCAGCCTTCTCATGTCCGGCGCTCCATGGGGACGGGACCGGGCCCGGCGGCTTGCCCGGACGCCTCCAGCCGGACCCCGACCCCGCGCACGGTGTGCAGGTAGCGCGGGCTCGACGCGGTCTCGCCGAGCTTGCGGCGCAGCCAGGACAGGTGCACGTCGATGGTCTGGTCCCCGCCGTAGGTCTGCCGCCACACCTCGGCCAGGATCTCCTTGCGCGGCACCACCACGCCCGGCCGGGCGGCGAGGAAGGCCAGCAGGTCGAACTCACGGCGGGTCAGGTCCAGCGCCCGGCCGTCCAGTGAGGCCTCCCGGCGCTGGAGGTCGATCGCCAGCCCGCCGACCCGCAGCACCTGGCTGACCGGGGCCGCCCCGCCGCCGAGCCGGCGCAGCACGGCGGCCATCCGGGCACTCAGATGCTCCCCGGAGAACGGTTTCACCAGGTAGTCGTCGGCCCCGTCGTTGAGCAGCCGGACGATCTCGGCCTCGTCGTCCCGGGCGGTGGAGATGATGACCGGGACGTTGGTCAGGCCACGGATCATCTTGAGCGCCTCGCTGCCGTCCAGATCCGGCAGGCCGAGGTCCAGGATCACCAGGTCGCAGCCGACCTGGGCGACCTCGCGCAGCGCCTCAAGTGCCGTGCCCACGCTGCGAACCGCGTGGCCGGTGTCGGTCAGGTGGCGGATGAGGGCGGATCGCACGAAGGGGTCGTCCTCGACCACGAGCACTGTTGCCATGGGGCTGCACGGTACGCCATTGGCCCCGATTGGTCTGTACCTCGGGGTGGTTCGCGCAGGTCTGCGGCACGTCGGCCGCAGTTGTGCAAGTTCCCTGTGGAAGTACCGGGGCGCCCACCTGCGCGACCGGGGGATACGGCAGGATGTGCGCACGATGCGGAACGGACTGGTACAGCTCGGCGCCTGGGCGGCGGCCACCGGGGCGGCGGTGGCGCTGTCCTGGTTCGGTGTGCACGCCGTGCTGACCGGCGCCGCCTTCGAGCAGCCCTCCGCGCTGCCGCTGCCCTCGCCGGCCTCGGCCGAGGGTGCGAGACCCGTGCCGACGCCCTCGGCGACGCCGCCGCAGTCGACCGGCCGCACCGAGCCGACCGCGCCGCCGTCCACCGTCCGGGCGTCGGCGGCCCCGCCCAGGCCGACGCCGACGGCCTCCGCCACCCCGTCGGCCGCCGCGCCGACCTCGCACCGCCCGTCCCCGGTCGGCAGCACCACGTCCTCCGTGCACAGCTACCTCGTCCCGGGCGGGAAGGTCGCCCTGGACATCCAGTCGGACCGGGCCTCGCTGGTCTCGGCCGCCCCGGACCCGGGGTGGCAGATGCTGGTCTGGGACGGCCCCGGATGGCTCCGGGTGGACTTCACCAAGGACGCCCAGGCCAACTCGGTGATCGTCTCCTGGAACGGCTACCCGCCGAGGGTCGACCTCGCCGTCCGCTGACCGCCGCCGTCACCAGCGCTCGAAGGGCACGTAGCCCGGCAGGTAGGGCCCGCGGTACCGGGAGCGGTCGACCAGGGTGTGTCTGGTCCCGCCGGGCACCCCGATCGCGGCGAGCACCACGGTGCCGTACGCGTCCCGCACCTCGTAGGGCTCGGCGAGCGAGGCCGCGCCCCGGTCGACGGCGTAGTCGTACGCGTAACAGACGTCCGGCACCGCGACCGCGAGGTCGATCACCCCGTCGCCGTGCCGGGCCAGGTGCTCGGCCAGCTCCCGGCCGCGCGGGCCGATCGCCTGGACGAGCGAGGTCAGCACGAACCGCGTCCCGGGCGCCCGCAGCACGTAGGAGACGGTCTCCGGCTCGCCGGTCTCGGGCCCGGCGTACGCGGTGCAGCGCAGCCCGAGGGCGACCGCGTACCGGTGGGCCGCCCGCTCGGCGTCGCCGACCGCGAAGACCACCGCGTCGGCGCGGCCCATCGGGAGCAGTCCGGGTTCCTCCGGGGCGACGGCGCGCAGGCCCCCGGGGCCCGGGCCGGCCGTCGGCAGCACGCGTTCGGCGGTGGTGTCGGTCATGTCAGCCCTCCCGGTGGGGTGCGGGACCACGGGTCGCCCCCGGAACGCCGGGGTGGTGACGGGCGCACGGGGCTGTGGCTGGAGGGTGGCGCCGAGCCGACTTCCGCGCAACTGTTCCGTTTCCTCCTGGTCAAGCTGTGCTCCGGGACGGGAGAATCGGACGCGCCGCTGTACAGAATGCCCATCGGAGGACGGAGCCCCCGCGATGCCCCCCGCCCACGCCGCCAACCCACCGGTCGCCCCCGGACCGTCCAACTCGCCCACCGGACAAGGGCCTTCGGTCGCCCCGGGCGGACTCGCCGGGAGCACCAACGACGCCATCGACGCCCTGGACGGCCGGCTGATCCGGCTGCTCGCCGAGGAGCCGCGGATCGGCGTGCTGGAGTGCTCGCGCCGGCTCCAGGTGGCCCGCGGCACGGTGCAGGCCCGGCTGGACCGGCTCCAGGCGCGCGGGGTGATCGGCGGTTTCGGCCCGGAGGTGGACCCGGCGGCGCTGGGCTACCCGGTGACGGCCTTCGCGACCCTGGAGATCTCCCAGGGCCAGGGCACGGACGTGCGCGAGCACCTGGCGGCGGTGCCGGAGGTGCTGGAACTGCACACCATCACCGGGCACGGCGACATGATGGTGCGGATCGTGGCCCGCTCCAACGCCGACCTGCAGCGGGTGATCGACCGGGTGGTCGGCTTCGACGGGATCGTCCGCTCCTCGACGGCCATCGCGCTGGAGAACCCGGTGCCGTACCGGATCCTGCCGCTGGTCGACCAGGCCGCCGCCGAGTAGTCGGCCCGACGGCCGGGGTGGCTCAGCAGGTGGGGACGGCCCCGCCGGTGCGCAGCGCCTCCAGCGCGGAGACCGACTCCGCCAGCGTGCCGACCGGCACCAGCCGCAGCCCGGCGGGCGTGTTCACCTTGGCGTCCGTGCACTCGTCCTTGGGCAGCAGGAAGACGGTCGCGCCGTCCCGGGCCGCCGCCTGGGTCTTGAGCGGCACGCCGCCGACCGCGCCGACCACGCCCTGGTCGTCGATGGTCCCGGTGCCGGCGATGGTCAGCCCGCCGGTGAGGTCGCCGCCCTTGCCGTCCCCGGCGAGCTTGTCGATGATGCCGAGCGCGAGCATCTGGCCGGCGCTCGGGCCGCCGATGTCGCCGAGGTCGACCTTCACCTTCACCTGGGCGGGCGACAGCTGGAGGTAGGAGAGCGCGGCCGTGGTGGCGGCGTCCTGGGACTCCACCATCTGCTGGGCGTTGACCTCCTCGGCCTTGGCCGGATTGCCCTGCGGGTAGACGGTGTCGGTGGGCCGGATGGCCTCGTCCTCGTCGAACCAGGCCTCCAGCGAGCGCCAGAGGCTGGTCCGCTCCCCGGGGTTGGTCGCCGAGATGGTCACCATCCGCAGCTGTCCCTGGGTGCTGCGGACCGGCGCGCCGGTGATGGTGAGCACCGGCCGGTCCTGGTAGCTGCCGAGGGTGTCCGCGGTCACGCCGGGGAAGGTCAGGGTGTACGGCAGCGGGACGAAGGCGGCCACGCCGAACAGCGCGGTGACCAGGGCGCCGCAGAGCGCGAGGGCCCGGGTCCGGGGAGCGGTGAGGGCCGGGGGCAGCTTGGTGTCGGACACAGAGGCATCCAAACACACCGGGACGTCCGGCGGGCACGCGCACGGCCACCCGGACGGCCCGCCCGCCGCGGCGGGGCGCTCAGCGCAGCGCGTCGGCGACCTCGGTGGCGGCCTCGACCACCCGGGGGCCGACCCGCTCCGGGACGAGGCCGTTGAGCATCACCACGCCGACGCTGCCCTCGATGCCGCTCAGTCCGAGCAGCGCCGCGGCCGCGCCGGACGCCCCCGACTGCTCCTCCGCCCGGGTGATGACGAAGCCCTGCTCCGGCCGGCGCTGGCTCGGGAAGGCCCGGGCCTCGAGGATCGCCCGGCCGGCCGCGCTCTCCCCCAGCGGGTGGCGCAGCCCGGTCCGGTAGGCGACGTGGAAGTCGGTCCAGCTGGGTTCGACCACGGCCACCGCGAGCGCCTCGTTGCCGTCCACCAGGGTGAGGTGGGCGGTGGCGCCGAGGTCCTCGGCGAGGCTGCGCAGCGCGGGCAGCGCCGCCTCGCGCAGCAGCGGGTGGACCCGGTGGGCGAGCCGGAGGACGCCCAGGCCGACCCGGGCGCGGCCGCCGATGTCCCGGCGGACCAGTCCGTGCTGTTCCAGGGTGGCCAGCAGCCGGTAGACGACCGTCCGGTTGACGGCGAGGCGGGCCGCCAGCTCGGTCACGGTGAGCCCGCGCTCCGAGTCGGCGAGCAGTTTGAGGACCCGGACACCGCGGTCCAGGGTCTGGGAGGTCTCTGCAGTCACGACGCGCAATTCCTTTCCGCGGCGGGTCGCGGATCGGCGGGCCGGTCCGGGACTCGGGGGTCGCGCGCAGGTGGGTGGCCGCGCTCGGGCCGCGGAGAGTCGTCCTTGACGTCCTGGGGCCCTGCGACGCCCGTCTCGCGGGGGTCGCCCGGCGGGAGAGCGTGTGGGAAAGGTAGTGAAGGAAATGCGGCGGCGGAAGTGTTTGTCCAAAATTCGGGCAAGATCAATTTCGCACGCCCCGTCAAACCGTGTCAAAACGACCCAGAACACCGCGACCAGGCGTTCGTAAGTTCGACCACAGTCCGAGTTCCGGACGGATCGGGCCGGAACGCGCCGCACCGGAGCGATGTGGCGTCAGAGCACGTTGCGCAGGACGGTCCAGGCGGTCGCCACGCCGAGCAGCACGGCCGTCCCCCGCCGGCCGAGCGGCGGCTGCCAGCGCCGCCCCGCCAGACCGTGCCGCAGCCAGACCAGGTAGGTCACGGCCACCAGCGGCAGCGCGAGCAGCAGCGCCGCGTTGTCGTGCCAGGCGGCGGCGAGGTCGCCGTGCAGCAGGTCGTAGGCCATCCGGGTGCCGCCGCAGCCGGGGCACTGCAGCCCGGTGACCTTGCGCCAGGGGCAGAACGGCAGCATCTGCCCGGACAGATGGGGGTTGCGCGACCACAGGTAGGCGGAGCCCGCCACGCCGCCGACCAGCACCCCGACCGGCGCCCAGGCCGTGCGCAGCCGTTCGGGAACGGCGAAGCCGCCCCGGCCGGGACGGCCGGGGCGGCGACGCGCCTTCGCGGATGCGACCAAGGGTCAGCCGCGCAGCAGACGGCCCTGGGAGTCGGTGCGGTCGTTGCTGGTGAGGAACAGGATGCCGTCGATCAGCGACCAGACACCGAGGCCGCCGCAGGTCAGCAGCTGGGCGATGCCCATGCCGATGTGGCCGGTGTAGAAGCGACCGACGCCCAGGCTGCCGAGCAGGATCTGCAGAACGCCGGCGACGACCTTCGACTTGTCGGAGAGCTCGGGCTGCTGGGCGTAGGGCTGCTGGTACGACACGTTGGGTGTGCTCCTTGGAAAGACAGACAGGCCCGGGCGCACGACGGAGCGTCGCGTCCTCCCGGGTCGGTGAGGTGCCGGCCGGATTCACCGGGAACTGCGACGACCGACCCCGGACGGGGGGCGGATGGCGTCGGCGGCCCGGAGGCGGCGCAGCACGCCGAAGACTAGCCGATCATTCGACCGGCTGTCTCCACAAAACCTTCGCGTATATCTGAACGTCACATGACCTTTACGGTCCTGCCGTCCACGCCGCCGACGGACCGTTACTTCGCCCACTCACGGATCCGGGCGATCCGCGCCTTCAGCTGGTTGGCGGTGGCCTGCGCGGTGAGCGGACCGCCGCACTGACGGCGCAGCTCGTTGTGGATGGTCCCGTGCGGCTGGCTGGTGCGGTGGTGCCAGGCGGCCACCAGCGCGTTCAACTCCTTGCGCAGCTCGCGCAGTTCCTGGTGCGTCACGACCGGCCGCTGCTCGGCGGGCAGCTCCAGCAGGTCGGCCTCCTCGGCCGGCTTGCCCTTGCTCCGCTGGATCTGCCGGTGCTGGCGCTTCTGCAGCAGCATCTGCACCTGGTCCGGTTCCAGCAGGCCCGGGATGCCGAGGTAGTCCTCCTCCTCCTCGCTGCCCGGGTGCGCCTGCATGCCGAACTCCATGGCGTTGTACAGCACCCGGTCGAAGACCGCCTCGGAGCCCAGCGCCTCGTAGGAGAACTCCTCGCCGCCCGCGCCGTCCGGGCCGTCGTTGGCCCGCTCGGCCTCGGCGAGCAGCCGGTCCTCCTCGTCGAAGAGGCCCTCGCCCTCCTTCTTCGGCCGGTCCAGCACGTGGTCGCGCTGGAGCTCCATCTCGTTGGCGAAGCCCAGCAGCATCGGGATGGTCGGCAGGAAGACGGAGGCGGTCTCGCCGCGCTTGCGGGCGCGCACGAAGCGGCCGACGGCCTGGGCGAAGAACAGCGGGGTGGAGATCGAGGTGGCGTACACGCCGACGCAGAGCCGGGGCACGTCGACGCCCTCGGACACCATGCGGACCGCGACCATCCAGCGCGAGTCCCCGGCCGCGTAGTCGGAGATCCGCTTGGAGGCCTCGGTCTCGTCGGAGAGGACCAGGGTGACCTTCTCGCCGCTGATCTCGCGCAGCATCTTGGCGTAGGCGCGGGCCACCGTCTGGTCGGTCGCGATCACCAGGCCGCCGGCGTCCGGGATCGCCTTGCGGACCTCGCTGAGCCGGCGGTCGGCGGCCTGCAGCACGGACGGGATCCACTCGCCCTGCGGGGAGAGCGCGGTGCGCCAGGCCTGGGCGATCAGGTCCTTGGTCATCGGCTCGCCGAGCCTGGCCTCCAGCTCGTCGCCGGACTTGGTGCGCCAGCGCATGTTGCCGCTGTACGAGAGGAAGATCACCGGACGGACGACGTGGTCGGCGAGCGCGTGCCCGTAGCCGTAGGTGTAGTCGGCGATCGACTTGCGGATGCCGTCGCTCCCCGCCTCGTACTGGACGAACGGGATCGGGTTGGTGTCCGAGCGGAACGGCGTACCGGTCAGCGCCAGCCGCCGGGTGGCCGGCTCGAAGGCCTCGAAGCAGGCCTCGCCCCAGGACTTCGAGTCACCGGCGTGGTGGATCTCGTCCATGATGACCAGCGTCTTGCGGGCCTCGGTCCGGTTGCGGTGCAGCATCGGGTTCACGCCGACGCCCGCGTAGGTGACCACGATGCCGTGGTAGTCCCGGGAGAGCGGCCCGGAGGAGTACGCCGGGTCGAGCCGGATGCCTATCCGGGCCGCGGCCTCGGCCCACTGCTTCTTCAGGTGCTCGGTCGGCGCGACCACGGTGACCTGCTGCACCAGGTGGTTGTGGAGCAGGTAGGAGGCCAGGGTCAGCGCGAAGGTGGTCTTACCGGCGCCCGGGGTCGCGACGGCGAGGAAGTCGCGCGGCTGGTTCTCGATGTACTTGTCCAGCGCCCCCTGCTGCCAGGCCCGGAGCTTGCCCGCGGTGCCCCAGGGGGCACGGCCGGGGAAGGCCGGGGACAGGTGGTGGGAGGAGGTCGGCGCGGCTTGGCCGGCGGCCCGGACGGGCGCGTGCGGCTCCTGCGCGTCGGAGAAGAGCGGCATCGAGGCGGCGGCAGTACTCACGGTCTCCGAGGGGGGATCATCGCAGGTCAGAGGCGGTTTTGCGGCCTCGTCCCGCGGTCGGGCGGCGTTCGGACAACCCGCCCAGCGTACCGGGCCCGGGGGCATTCGGGCGGCCGTGGCGGGGCCGGGCGGGGTGCGCGCCCGGCCCGCGGGCCGCCGGTTCGGCCGGAAATCGATGTGACGTGGATCACAGGGAAAAGTCGCGAAAACGCGGTAAGCGGAACCCCCTCGACCGCCTCTCTTCCGGGTGAGGCCGCCCCAACCCTCCACGCCGTCACCGGCCTCGCCCCCACAGAAGGGAATCACCGTGCACGCCACCGCCGAAGAGACCGTCCAGGCCCGTCTGGTCCTCTCCGCCCACCGCTCCGTCCGGCTCCGGGTCACCCTGACCTACCTCCCGGACGACCCGCTCGCCGTCCGGATGGCCTTCCCCGCCGAGTTCTCGCTGGACGACGAGGCCGACGGCACCGGGCCGGCCGGCGACATCGTCTGGGTCTTCGCCCGCCGGCTGCTCTCCACCGGCCTGGAGGTGCCCTCCGGCATCGGCGACGTGCACGTCCGGCCCGGCCTCGGCCGGCGCACCCTGGTCGAGCTGCGCGCGCCCGAGGGCACCGCGATGGTCCAGTTCGACACCGCCGACCTGCGGCGCTTCCTGTGGCGCAGCCGCCTGCTCGTCCCCGAGGGCGAGGAGCACCTGCACCTGGACGCCGACCGCGCCCTCGCCCAGCTGCTCGGCTGAGCGGCCCGGCGGGGCGCGCGTCGGCGGCCGCCCGGGGCCGGGCCCGGGCAGCTGCTGGTGGCGACCTTCCGACAGGCCCGCTAGGCCGAGAGCTTGCGCATCAGCCGTACGCCCTGCGCCGGGGTGAGGTGCGGCAGGTACGCCTTGCCGATCGCCCTGGTGATGCTGGGCAGCGCGGCCGGGTCCGGGTAGGCCATGTACATCGGCCGGTACTCCGGCTGGAACTTCGCCTTGAACGCGAGCAGGGAGCGGAAGCCGTACACCGGCTCCAGCGCCCGGCCCAGCCAGTCCAGGGTCTTCTGCAGCCCGGTCGGCGGCTCCTTCTCCGAGCGGGCCAGCGGGGCGCCGGAGAGCGAGACGAAGCGCGCGCCCTCCTGCTTGAAGCCGAGCGCCGCGGAGGCGATCAGGAACTCGGTGACGCCGCGGAAGCCGTCCGAGCGCCGGCGCATGAAGTCCAGCGTCCAGCCGACCGGCTCGCCGTTCTCGTAGACCGGCATCCAGCTGGTCAGCCCGTGCACGGCGCGGTCCTGGTCGACGGCGATCAGCAGCCGCACCGCCGGGTCGTCCAGTTCCTCCAGGCCGCCGAGGGTGAAGCCCATCTCGGGCAGCCCCTTCTCCGAGACCCACTCCTCGGAGATGGCGCGGATCTGCTCCTTCAGTGCGAGCGGCGCCTCGTGGTACGACCACCACTCGGCGGTGATGCCCTGCTTGCCGGCCTTGTTGAGCGCGGTGCGGATGTCCTGCCACTTGCGGCCGGTGAAGGCCAGGTCCGGCAGCGCGACCACGGTGTCCTCGGCGACCTGCAGCGAGCGCCAGCCGAGCTGTCCGGCGGCGGCCCGGGTCTCCGGGGTGACGCTGTAGAAGCAGGGCGTCCAGCCGCGCGCGTCGCAGTACCGGGCGAAGCCGGCCACCGCGCGGGCGCGTGCCTCCGGGTCGCCGAACGGGTCTCCGGTGGTCAGCGCCACGGTGTTCAGCACCCGGTAGGCGACGGCCGCCCGGCCGTCCTCGTCGAACCAGTAGTGGTTGCCGTCCCAGGTGGTGAGGAAGGAGAGCGTCCCGCCGCCGTGCTCGGTGAGCAGGGTGCGGGCCCGCGCGGCGTCCTCGGCGTCGACGTGCACCACCGGCCGGCGGAAGACCACCAGCAGCGCGCCCAGCGCGACCGCCCAGAAGGCCAGTCCGCAGTACGTCTCCAGGACGCGGGCGAACGGTCCGACCGCGACCGGGTAGTCGGGCAGCAGGTCGTTGTAGGCGGGCGGCAGGTACTGCGCGGGCAGCCCGGCGACCAGCCCGCGGAAGCTCGCGACCGGCTCGAACTGCCCGGCCACCAGCACACCCAGCCCGGTGTACGCGGCGCTGGCGACCAGCAGCGCACCGCCGAGCACCGCGGCCAGCCGGCCGAGCACCGCGACGGGCAGCCGCAGCGGGAACCGCTTGCGGGTGGCCAGCAGCAGTCCGGTGGTGATCAGCGGCAGCAGCAGCGCCTCGACGAAGTACTGGACGACGCCGCCCGAGCCGGTGCCGGTCTCGGTGAACAGCCAGACCAGCATGGCGGTCCAGAGCAGTTCGGTGGCCACGGTGATCCGCCAGGCGAGCCGCAGGCCGCGGCGCAGTCCCTCGGCCAGCACCAGCAGCAGTGCCGGGAAGAGCGCGGCCATCAGCCGGGCCGGGGTGTCGAAGATCCGCTCGACGGCGTGCGCGCGGGCGCAGTCGTGGGCCGAGACCGCGCAGAAGTCGGCGACCTCGTCCGGGCTGAGCCGGTGCGAGAGGTAGATCTCCGAGAAGGTGTTGAACGGGCCGGCGGCGTTGTCGTACAGCGAGGCGATCAGCGGGCCGAGCGCGGCGGCGACCAGGCAGAGCGCCACCAGCACCCGGGTCTCGGTGTGCGAGGAGCGGTGCGAGCGCAGGTGCGGACGGCCGCGCGAGAGCAGTGCTCCGGCGGCCAGGCCGGCCAGGGCGCCGGAGAAGCACTGCACGCTCTGCAGGTGCCCCACGTACAGCGCCATCACCAGCGGCACCAGCACCACCAGCAGGTGCAGCCGGCGGCGCCAGAGCACGGTGAGCCGGTAGCCGAGCACGCCGGCCAGCGCGAACAGGCCGACGGCGGGGCCGACCGCGCTCTGGTCGACGACCGAGGTGGTCCACTGCTCGCCGGAGGCGGCGCCGGCCGCGACCACCCCGGTGCCGGCCAGGGCGCCGGCCAGCTGTCCGGCGACCAGCACCCCAAGGGTCCGCAGCGCGCCGAGCCGGCGCTCGGCGGCCGGGGCGACCAGGAGCAGCAGCAGGCTGGTGAAGACGTAGGCGCCGATGCCGGAGCACCAGAACAGCGAGGTGAGCGGCGTCCACCAGCGGCCCTCGCCGAGGGTCGGGGAGCCGGCGCCGACCTTCTCCAGCAGGGCGGCGGACGGCCCGCGGGCGAGGCTGCCGGTGGCGGCGCCGACGGCCCAGAGGCCGGCCAGCAGCACCAGGGTGAGCGGGGCCTCGCCGAGCCGGGCGGCCAGCCGGGTGGCGAGGGCGGCGGTCCGGGCCACGGCGCGGGCCAGGCGCTGCGGGGGCCGCGGCGCGGGTGCGCCGGAGCCGGGGGCGGACTCGCCGCGGGACTGTTCGGGGACCCGCGGGCCGGACTGTCCGCCGTCCCGCAGCGGTTGCCGCTCGCCGACCAGGGCCCGGGCGGGCGCGGCGCCGAGCCGGATCACCGGATCATCCCGGTCTGCCGGGCGAGCCAGGGCAGGTTCCGGTCGAGCGCCTCCCGGAACACCGTCCAGCTGTGGCCGCCGGGGATCGCTTGGAACTCCACCTTCATCCCGGCTTTCTGTGCGGCGGCGTACATCGTCTCCTGCTGCGGGCGGAAGTCACCGTCGCCGGCTCCGACCGCGAAGACGCCGGCGGTGTCCGGGTACCGGCGGGCGGCCATCAGGTGCGCCGGGTCGACGGCCTCGAAGGCCTTCTCGTCGCCGTCGAAGGCCTTCTCGACGGTCTCGTCGTGGCTGCCCAGGGTCGGCTCGTCCTGGCCCGAGACGTCGATGAACGAGCCGTAGACCTGCGGCGCGTTGACGGCCAGCTGGAGGGCGCAGGTGCCGCCGAGCGAGGCGCCGCCGATGGCGAAGGCGCCGCGGCCGGTGGCGGTCTGGAGGTGGCCGTGGATCCAGTCGGGAACGTCCTCGGCGAGGTAGGTCTGGGCCCGGGCGACGTTGGAGTCCATGCAGAGGCTGTTGCCCCACATGGTGGCGATCTGGTCCACCATCACCACGATCGGGGCGAGGCCCTGGTGGTCGGCGGCGAAGGCGTCCAGCCGCTCCTGCATGCCGCCGGAGTTCACCCAGTCGGACGGGTTGCCGGGCTGGCCGGCCATCAGCACCAGCACCGGCAGCATCGGCCGGGGGCTGGCTTGGTAGGCGGGGGGCAGGTAGACGTAGGCGTCGCGGGCGTCGAAGCCGGACTTGGTCCCGGGGATCGGGGTGGTCGAGACGGTGCCCTTCTCGGGCAGGTCGGCCGGGGCGTGCCAGACCTCCTCCAGCACCCTGCCGGTCGGCGCGGTCACCACCTCGGGGGCCTTGCCGGTGGTCAGCGCCTGGGTCCTGGGCGCCAGCATGACGCGGGCCGTCGGGTACTGGTCGAAGCCGCGGTTGACCTGCGAGGCCGCCATCAGCACCACCAGTGCCGCGCCGCCGGCCGCCAGGAAGCGCTGCCGGCCGGGCAGCAGCGGGGCGCGGAAGCCGGCCAGGGTCAGCGCGAGCACGGCGAGCGCGACCCAGCCGACCACGTAGTCGGGGGTGCCCTCGGGGAAGGGGTGCCACCACCCGTCCACGACGACCTTGACCGCGCCGGTGAGGGCGGCGGCGAGCAGCAGGGCGCCGAGCGGGCGCAGGCCGAACCAGCGCCGGTCGCGGGAGAGGACGAGCAGCCCCAGCGCGACCCAGCCGGCCGCGAGCACGGCGTACGGGATCGGGCCGTGGGTGAGCGGCCAGTCGAGCGGGTTCCAGCGGACGGCGAGTTCGGTGGTGGTGAGGGAGGTCATACGGGTTTCCCCGGGCGCGTGGTGTCGGCGAGGAAGCCGTAGGCGACGACGTTGCCGTCGTAGCCGTGCTCCTCGCTGTACCCGCCGCCGCAGGTGATCACCCGGAGTTGGGCGTCGGCGGCCTGGCGGTACACCCGGTCGTCCGGGAAGTCCTTTCGGTCGTGCACTTCGATGGCGTAGAGCTGGTAGACGGCGGTCCGGCCGTCCTCGCGGAGGATCTCGATCCGGTCGCCGCGGTGCAGGGCGCCCAGGTGGTAGAAGACGGCGGGCCCGCGGTCGTTGTCGACGTGTCCGGCGATGATCGCCGTACCGCGCTGGCCGGGGGTGGCGCCGTCCCGGTACCAGCCGGCGAGGTTGCGGTCCTCGTCCGGCGGGGCCTGCAGGTGGCCGTCCCGGTCGAGGCCGAGGCCGGTGACCGGGGCGTCGAGCCGGACCGCGGGGATGCGGATCCGGGTCGGTCGGGAGGGGCCGAGCGGCGGTACCACGGAGACCGGGGCGAAGCCGCTGAGGGCCTGCCCGCCACCGGGGGCCGGCGGCAGCACGGCGGCCGAGCCGTCGTGCAGCAGCCACGCGCCGAGCACGAGCGCGGCACCGACCGCCATGGTGCCCGGCCACGGGCTCCTGCTCTGCTGGGCGCCCACGGGCGCTCCCCTCTGCTGACGTCGAACCGGTTGACGGTTCCTGGGAAGTTCCTGAGAACCATGCAACCGGATCGGACCCTATGCCACATTCATACGCTGGTCGTACCCGCTCCCCCCGATCGGCGGGCCTCAGGGGCAAGGCCTGGCCCGAAGGGGTGAGACGTCACCACCGCGTCACCCTCCGGTTACCCGGCGGCTGCCAGGAATGACGACGATCGATTCATCGGACACTCAGGAACGGCATCCTGGTTGCATCCTTCGGGCGATGAGTTCCGACCGTCCGTGGTGAAGCACTGACCGATCTTGATCGCATGCCATGCTGACCCCGTTCACAGGCCTATCACCGCACTTGTCCGACCGGGCACCCGTTGCCTGCCCGGACGGCCGTGCGCCGCGGCCCGCCGTGCCCGCCCCCGCGCACGCCCCACGAACGGAGTGACCATGGACGCTCTCTCCCGCCGCACCCTGCTGGCCGCGGGCGCGGCCGGTGCCGCCGCCCTCGCCGCCGGCTGCGCGGCCCGGACGGACCCGGGCGTCGGGCAGGCGTCCACTCCGGCCCCGGTACCGACCACCCAGGCCCCGGACAACGCGACGGCCCCGACCGAGGCGGCCAGGCCCCCGGTCACCCTGATCGGCGACGGCTCCACCTCGGACACCGGCCCGCAGCCGGGCCAGCCGGTCGCCGAGGCGCTGCGGCCCGGACAGCGCCCGCCGCAGTTCGTGGTCTTCTCCTGGGACGGCGCCGGCGAACTCGACAACGGGCTGTTCGGCCGCTTCCGCCGGCTCGCCCGCGAGCACGACGCCTCGATGACCTTCTTCCTCAGCGGCCTCTACCTGCTGCCGGAGTCCCGCAAGGACCTCTACCGTCCGCCGCAGCACAAGGTCGGCGCCTCCGACATCGGCTACCTGAACGACCAGCACATCCACGACACGCTGGAGAACGTGCACGCCGCCTGGCTGGAGGGCCACGAGATCGGCACCCACTTCAACGGCCACTTCTGCGGCGCCACCGGCGTCGGCCAGTGGTCCCCGGAGGAGTGGGACAGCGAGATCCAGCAGGCGATGGACTTCGTCATGAACTGGCGCACCAACACCGGCTTCACGGACCTGCCGGCGCTGCCCTTCGACTACCGCAAGGAGCTGATCGGCAGCCGCACGCCCTGCCTGGAAGGGCAACGCAACCTGCTGCCCACCGCCGTCAGGCGCGGCTGGCGCTACGACAGCAGCGGCAACGGCACGCAGATCTGGCCGCAGAAGATCCAGGGCGGTGCGCTCTGGGACCTCCCGCTGCAGTCCATCCCGTTCCCCGGGCACACCTTCCAGGTGCTGTCGATGGACTACAACATCATGTTCAACCAGTGCGGCAGCAACACCAAGGCCGACCCGGCGCTGCACCCCGGCTTCCAGACCCAGGCCCGGGACGCCTATCTGATGGGCTTCGAGCGCGCCTACACCACCAACCGCGCGCCGTTCGTCATCGGCAACCACTTCGAGGAGTGGAACGGCGGCATCTACATGAACGCCGTCGAGGACGTGCTCAAGTCGATCGCCGGGCGACCCGAGGTCCGGCTGGTGTCCTTCCGGCAGCTGGTCGACTGGCTGGACGCCCAGGACCCGGCGGTGCTGCGCAAGCTGCAGACCCTCGGCCCCGGCCAGGCCCCGGCCGGGGGCTGGGAGACCTTCCTGGGATCCCCCGCCCCCGCCGTGGCCGCCGGCTGAGTCCTCAGGCGGCCTTGCGGACCCGGCCGGAGACCAGCGCGCCGAGCAGCGCGACCCCGGTCATGGTCAGGAAGATCACCGCGAAGGCACCGGTCGACCCGGTGCCCGCGGCGCCGTCGTGGGCGGCGGCCACCGAGCCGCCGCCCAGTGCCGCGAACAGCACCCCGGACAGGCCCACCAGCAGCACGTTGCCCAGCGCGTCGCTCACCTGGAGCGAGGCCGAGTTGGCCCCGGCGTCCTCCGGCGTCGACAGCTTCATCATCAGCACGCTGACGCTCGCGACCGTCAGGCCCATGCCGAACCCGCCGACGCCCCAGGCCACCGCCGCCACCCAGACCGGCGCCGCCGGGACGAGCACCAGCGCCGCCCCCGCGATGGCCACCGCGGTCAGCACGAAGCCGCCGCGGATCATCAGCGTGCGGTACCGCTCGGCCCCCGGCCGGCCCTGCAGCCAGGAGC
The DNA here is from genome assembly GCF_042885845.1 of Kitasatospora sp. NPDC058032. NCBI lineage: Bacteria > Bacillati > Actinomycetota > Actinomycetes > Kitasatosporales > Streptomycetaceae > Kitasatospora > Kitasatospora sp. NPDC058032. The sequence continues at coordinate 31,035 of NZ_JBHVRK010000038.1, forward strand.
CGAGCGCCCAGGACAGGCCGCCGCTGGTCAGGGTCAGACCGGCCAGCGTCGGCGAGAGCCCGCGCTCGGTCACCATCATCAGCGGGATGAACGCCTCGGCCGCGAAGAACGCCCCCGCCGCGACCCCGCGCAGCAGGATCACCGTCGGCAGCCCCCGCCCGGCCCGCAGCGTCCCGGTCGGCAGCAGCCCGAGCACCGCCGGGAGCAGCAGCGCCGCCCCGGCGACGGCCGGCAGCAGGCCGATCAGGTCCAGCCGCTGGCCCGCGTACTGCAGCAGACCCGCGCCGAGCGCGGCCATCGCGGCCAGCCCGGTGCGGCGGCGGTCGAACGCGGCGCCCCGGAGCACCGGCTGCTCCTTCTCCGAGCGGCGCAGCGCCGGGCCCATCACCGCCAGCGGCAGCAGGATCAGCACCGGCACGGCGAGGAAGACCCAGCGCCAGCCGAGGTGCTGGGTGACCGCTCCGGAGACCACCGGGCCGATGATCGAGGGCAGCACCCAGGCCGAGGAGAAGGCGGCGAAGACCGCGGGCCGCAGCCGCTCGGGATAGGCCCGGCCGACCACCACGTAGAGCGCGACGATCACCAGACCGCCCCCGAGGCCCTGGATCGCCCGGCCGCCCACGAAGATCCACATCCCGGGCGCCGCGCCGGCCACCAGCAGGCCGGCGCCGAACACCGCGATCCCGGTGAACAGCGGTTGCAGCGGACCGCTGCGGTCGCACCACTGGCCGGAGACGACCAGCGCGAACAGGGTGGTGGTGAAGTAGCCGGAGAAGGCGAAGGCGTACAGCCCGAGCCCGTCCAGCTCACGGGCGGCCACCGGCATCGCGGTGTTGACGGCCGTCGCCTCGAAGGCGATGACCAGGACCACCGAGACGATCCCCAGGGTCAGGGCCCGGAAACGGTCGCCCAGCACCCCTCCCCCGGGGTCGGTCGGTATCGGAACGGAGGCGGTGTCGGCCGAGGTGGGGGAGGCAGTGGTCATACGTATGATCGTAAGGCGCATCTGGCCCGGTGGCCCCTGACCCCGGTCGCTCCGTCCCTCCGACTCCGGTCCTAGGACCGGGTCAGTGCAGCACCTTGAGGCCCACCACGCCGGAGACGATCAGCAGCAGGCAGCCGATCCGGGCCAGGGTCACCGCGTCGCCCAGCACCGCCATGCCGTACAGCGCGGTGCCCACCGCGCCGATGCCCACCCACACGGCGTAGCCGGTGCCGATCGGGATCGAGCGCATCGCGTACGCCAGGCCGCCCATCGAGAACGCCAGCGCGACTCCGAACACCACGGTCGGGACGAGGCGGGAGAAGCCCTTGGAGGACTCCAGGGCCACCGCCCACACGGTCTCCAGGACACCGGAAACGATCAGAACGAGCCAAGCCATGACGGTCGTACCTCCGCAGTCGGCAGCGGCCGGGTTGCCGCTGTCACTGCGCCGTCTTGTCATCACCGGGTACGACGCACTCGTCCGGGGTGGCCACCGGGGGCCACCTTCCTCCGACCGTAGCACACCCCGCCACACAGAATTTACAAAAGGATATTGACGTTCCGCCCGGCATTCCGCCAAACTGAATTCACCAACACGGCGAACGACGACAGGAGTCGGACATGGACAGGAAGACGGCGGCCCGCGCGCCCCGCACCTGCGCCCCCGCTCCCCTGTGTTGTCGCGCCTGTCGCTGCTGCCACTGCGCCTGAGCGCGCCCTCGCAGTCCAGCCTTCCACCAGTTCCACCCCACGGCCGTGTGCCCGAGTGGTTTAGGGAACCGCCTGCAAAGCGGTGTACACGGGTTCGATTCCCGTCATGGCCTCAGAAGCGAATTGCCGGTCGGCGCAAAAAGCGCCGCCCGGCAATTCGTCATGCATTTTCCGGGGAATTCGGCGGGCCCTCCCGCCGAATTCCCCGGAAAATGCTCAGCCGGTGACGGCGTCCTCCGGGCGGATCGGCAGCCGGCCCACCGGCAGGCCGGTGGCGGCCCGCACCGCCGCGGCCACCGCCGCCGGGGCCGTCACCGCCGGCACCGCGCTGACCGCCTTGGCCCCGAACGGGGCCACCACGTCGCGCTCCTCCAGCAGGGCGGCCACCCGGATCTCCGGGGTGTCCAGCGCGGTCGGCAGCCGGTAGCCGGTGAGCGAGGGGTTGGCCAGCAGGCCGCCCTCGGTGCGCAGCTCCTCCAGCAGCGCCAGGCCGACGCCCTGGGCCACCCCCGCCTCGATCCGGTCCTCGATCTGCCGCGGGTTCAGCGCCCGGCCGACCTCCTGGGCCACCGTCACCTCGACCACCCGGACGGCGCCCAGCTCGATGTCCACGTCCACCACCGCGCGCATCGCGCAGAACGCGATGGAGACGAAGGCGTCGCCCTGCCCCGCCTCGTCCAGCGGCTCGGTCGGGTGCGGCCGGCACTGCGCGGTCGCCCAGAGCTCCTTGCCCTCCAGCGCCTCGGCCACCGGCATGCCGAGCACCCCGTCGTACGAGGTGATCTTGCCGTCGGAGATCTGCAGCAACTCCGCCGACATCCCGAAGTTGGCGGCGATCGGCTGGAGCAGCTGGTGGCGGACCATCAGCGCGGCCCGCTCGATCGCGCCGCCGGAGACCCAGGTGTGCCGGCCCCGGGCGGACGGCCCGGCCACCGACTGGTCGCTGTCGGCAGGCGCGATGTACACCTCGCTGACGCCCAGCACGCTCTGCACGATCTGCCGGGCCAGCGTGGCGAAGCCCTGGCCGGCGTCGACCGCGGCGCAGATCACCGTGGCGTGGTCGCCGCTGACCCGCACCGTCGCGGTGGCGACCTCGTCCTCGCCCTCGGCGCCCAGCATGTGCACCATGCCCAGCGCGTAGCCGATGCCGCGGCGCACCGCGGCCGGGTCGCCGGCGCCGCCGGGCCCGCCCGGCAGCAGCCACTCGGCGTCCGGATCGTCCACCGGCAGGGCCGGCAGCGGCTCGGCGGCGACCGCCTCCAGCAGCGCGCTCACCGGTGCCGGGCAGGTGACGGCCTGTCCGGTGGGCAGCGGGTCACCGGTCGCCATCACGTTGCGGCGGCGGATCTCCACCGGGTCGATGCCGACCCGGGCGGCCAGCTGGTCCAGCTGCGACTCGTAGGCGAAGCACGCCTGCAGCGCGCCCTCGCCGCGCATCCGGCCGGCCGGCGGGTTGTTGGTGCGCACCGCCCAGGCGTCCACGAAGACGTTGGGGCAGTTGTACGGGCCGACCGAGAAGGCGGTGGCGGCGGCCAGCGCCTCGGCCGAGACGTCCGCGTAGGCGCCGCCGTCCAGCAGGATCTGCGCCTCGACCTTCACCAGCCGGCCCTCGGCGTCCGCGTGGTGGCGGTAGCGCAGCAGCGCCGGGTGCCGCGAGGGGTGGGTGTGGAAGGACTCCTCGCGGGTGAGGGTCATCTTCACCGGGCGGCCGGTGCGCAGCGCCAGCAGCGCCAGGGTGACCTGGAAGGAGAGGTCCTCGCGGTCGGCGGTGGCGCCGGGCACGCCGGTGACCACCAGCCGGACCCGGTCCGGCTCCAGGCCCAGGCAGGCGGCGGTGCGGTCGCGGTCGCCGTGCGGGTCGGTGGAGGACAGGTGCAGCTCGACCCCGCCGTCCGGGCGCGGCACGGCCAGGCCCGCCTCGGCGCCGAGCGGCGCCGGGTCCTGCCGGCCCACCTGGTACAGGCCCTCGACGACGACCTCACCGACCGCCTCCGGGTCGCCGGTGCGCAGCGGCAGGTGGCGGAAGAGGTTGCCGTCCGGGTGCAGCGAGGGAGCGGTGAAGGACTGCTCGGGGTCGGTGACGGCGTCCAGCGGCTCGTAGTCGACGGCGATCAGGCCGACCGCGAGCCGGGCGGTGTCGGGGTGGTCGGCGGCGACCGCGGCCACCGGCTCGCCGTGGTGGCGGACCACCCCGGCGGCGAGCACCGGCCGGTCGGCGACGATCGGTCCGGACGGCGCGCCGTCCGGCCCACCGTCCGGGCCGGCCGGCAGGTCGGCGGCGGTGACCACGGCGTGCACGCCGGGCAGGGCCAGCGCGGCGGAGGTGTCGATGCCGCGGATCCGGGCGTGCGGGTGCGGCGAGCGCAGCACCGCGCCCCAGAGCAGGCCCTCGGCCCACAGGTCGGCGGCGTAGGGGTAGATGCCGAGCGCCTTGGGCAGGGCGTCGCTGCGCAGCGGGGAGCTGCCCAGCCCGAACGGCTCCGTCGTGCCGCCCGCGTCGCCGTCCTGCTGGAGTGCTGCGCCGATGTCGGTAGGCGACGTCATGATGCGTGGTCGTCCTCGGGGAGCCGGATGCCGTGGGCGGGGGTGGCGCCGTACGGGACGCCGGCGGGGGCGGTGCCCTCGGCCGGGACGCCGTGCGGGGGCGTGGGGATGTACGGCGTGCCGTGCGCGGGGGTGCCGCCGTCCTGGCCGGGCTGCTGCGGGTAGCCGTCGGCCGGGGTCTCGTACACGGGGCCGTCGTAGACCGGGCCGTCGTAGGCCTGGGCCCCGTCGTAGCCGGGCTGCTGCGGGTAGCCGTTCGCATCGGGGTGGCCGCCGGGCCCCGGCAGGTAGGTGCCGTGCGCCGGGGTGGTGCCCGGGTAGGGCTGCGGCCCGGGGTAGCCCTGGACCGGGTGGAAGCCGGTGGAGTCGGCGGCCGGCTGCGCGGGGACGTCCCGGATCGGGGCCAGCACGGTGGTGTCGTACACGCCGCTGTCGTAGCCGCCCGGGCCGTCGGGGGTTCCGTAGCCGCCGGTGACGGGGGCGGGCTGCTCGGCGGGCGGCTGCGGGACGTGCTCGATCCAGGCGTCGCCGTCGGTGTACACCGGCAGGTCGGCGGCGGCCGCGGGGTCGTCGGCGGGGTCCGCGGCGGACGTGCGCGCGGGCGCGGACACGGGTCCGGGCGCCGCGTGGGCCGCTTCCGGGGCGGGGGTCGCAGCGGTCTTTGCGGCCTTGGCGGACTCCTCCCCGGCGACCGCCTCGTCCGCCGCCTCGGTCTGCGCCGCGCGCGCCTCGGCGACGCTCTGCACGGCCGCCAGCGCGCCCCGGTAGCCGGTGCACCGGCAGAGGTTGCCGCACAGCGCCTGCCGCGCCTCGACCTCGGTGGGCCGGTGGTTGCGCTGGAGCAGGTCGTGCACGGCCATCGCCAGGCCGGGCACGCAGTAGCCGCACTGCACCGCGCCGGACTCGGCCAGCGCCTGCTGGACGTCGCTGGCGCCGCCGCCGGCCGACAGGCCCTCGACGGTGTTGATCTCGCTGTCCTGCGCCAGCGCGGCGGGGACCAGGCAGCCGGCCACCAGCTGACCGTCGACCTGCACCGAGCAGGCCCCGCACTCGCCCTGCTCGCAGCCGTCCTTGGCGCCGGCCAGGCCGAGCCGCTCGCGCAGCACGTAGAGCAGGCTCTCGCCGATCCAGGCGTCGGTGACGGGCCGTTCGAAGCCGTTGACCCGCAGGCTGTACGAGGTGGTCGGCCGCAACTCCCGGCTGACCTGCGGCGCGTGGTCGTGCGCGTGGTCGAGCAGCCCCGCGTCCAGGGCCTCGATGGGGTGGTCTGTGGTCACTTGAGCGCCCTTCCCAGTGCCCGGCGGGCCAGCACGGCTACGGTACGCCGCAGGCGGACGGCGGCGGCGCTCGGCCCCTCGGTGACGGCCTCCCAGGCGCCCTCCGCGCCGTAGCCGTCGGGGACGCAGGCGGCGGCCACGTACTCGCCGAACGCGGCGGTCGCGGCCGGGTCGATCTCCCGCGAGCCGTCCCAGTCGATGCAGCCGGCCACCCAGGCCTCGGCCTCCAGGGGCCGCAGCGGCACCGGGGCGACGGCGCCGACGGCGCAGCGCACGGCCCGCCGCGCGGGGTCGAGGACGAGGGCGACGGAGGCGGTGGCGCGGGCCGGGCCGCTGCGGCCGGTGGCCTTGAGGAAGACCTGCGGGGCGTGCAGCAGCGGCACCCGCACCCAGGTGAGCAGTTCGCCGGGGCGCAGCGGGTCGAGGCCGGTGAGCAGGTGGCTGACCGGGACCTCGCGGGTGGCGCCGGCCCGGGCGAGGGTGACGCTGGCCTCCAGGGCGGCGAGCACCGGGAGGGTGTCGCCGGCCGGCGCGGCGGTGGCGATGTTGCCGCCGAGGGTGCCGACGTTGCGCACCTGCGGGGGGCCGGCGGTGCGGGCGGCGTCGGCCAGCGCGGGGATGAGCGCGGCGAAGTCGGGGCGGTCCATCCGGGCGTGGGTGAGCCCGGCGCCCAGGACGGCGGTGCCGCCGTCCTCGTAGCGCCAGCCGCGCAGTTCGGTGATCCGGCCGAGGCCCACCAGGGCGGCCGGGCGCAGGCGTCCGGCGTTGACCGCCTCCATCAGGTCGGTGGCGCCGGCCACCGGTACCGCGGCCGGGTGAGCGGCCAGCGCTTCAACGGCCTCGTCGAGGGAGGCCGGCAGCATGATCGTCCGGTTCACCTGGGTCCCACCGTGCTCCACTTGCTCATCGATCGCCTGCCGCCCGCGGCCCTGGACCGGGTGTCCGCGTCCGGCAGCCCGGCCTGGCCCGTAGGGTACGGGCGATCGGGCCGGGTTGGGCAACTCTGGCACACAATGCTCGATGATCATTTCGGGACGGGCGAACGGCGCTGCCCGATTGGGACCGATACCGGGCGGTATCCGACCCGGTCCGAGGCGGACCGGGTCGGATGTTCATCTGTTCTTGACGTCCGGCGACCGTTCGGAAGTTCCCGCGGGTCGTCCGCGTCCGTCCGCCCGGCGCGCCGTCAGACCACCGGCGGCGGCCCCTCGATCGGCCGGCCCTGCACGCCGGGCCAGGTCTGCCAGGGGTGCGGACCGGCGGCCGGGCGGTACTCGACGCCGAGCGCGTCCAGCACCTCCAGGTGGCCCGCCATCCGCCGCTCGAAGCCGGCGAAGTCGCGCGCGGCCGGGTCGGCGGGCAGCGCCGACCAGGCGACCTCGGCGAAGGCCGCGAGCCGGGGGAAGGCCCGGTAGTCGATGTCCCGGGCGCTGTGCATGAACTCGCTCCACAGGTTGGCCTGGGTGCCGATCACCCGGCGCGCCGCCACCTCGTCGAGCTGGGCCGGCACCGGCTCGAACCGGTAGACGTCCTCCAGGGTGCGCACGAAGCCGACCGGGATCGGCTCGTCCTCGCCGGGCGCCTGCCGGTGGTCGAGGTAGACCTGCTGCTCCGGGCACATCACCACGTCGTGCCCGGCCTGCGCGGCGGCGATCCCGCCGCCGTAGCCGCGCCAGGACGACACGGCGGCGCCGGGGGCCAGGCCGCCCTCCAGGATCTCGTCCCAGCCGATCAGCCGGCGGCCGCGCTCGGCCAGCCAGCGGTCGAAGTGCCGGATGATGTGGCTCTGCAGCTCGTCCTCGTTGGCCAGGCCCAGCTCGCGGATCCGCTCCTGCGCGGCGGCGCTCTCCTTCCACTGCTCCTTGGGGCACTCGTCGCCGCCGAGGTGGATGAACTCGGACGGGAAGAGCTCCAGGACCTCCTCCAGCACCCCCTCGAGGAACCGCAGGGTGGCCTCGGAGGCGTTGAGCACATTGGGGCTGACGCCCCAGTCGGTCCACACGCCGAGCTCCGAGGTGTCCACCACGTCGGTGTTGCCCAGCTCGGGGTAGGCGGACACGACGGCCTGGGTGTGGCCCGGCAGGTCGATCTCGGGCACCACCGTGATGCCGCGCTCGGCCGCGTAGGCGACGATCTCGCGCAGGTCGGCCTGGGTGTAGAAGCCGCCGTGCGGGCGGTCGTCGCGGCGCTGGCCGGCCCGGTAGCCGACCATCGAGCGCTCGCGCCAGGACGCCTTCCCGGTGAGCGCCGGGTAGCGCTTGATCTCCACCCGCCAGCCCTGGTCGTCGGTCAGGTGCAGGTGCAGCACGTTGAGCTTGTGCGCGGACAGCTGGTCGACGAAGCGCAGCACGTCGGCCTTGGGCAGGAAGTGCCGGGCGACGTCCAGCAGCGCGCCGCGCCAGCCGAACCGGGGCGCGTCCTCGATGTCCACGCCGGGCAGCACCCACTCGGAGCGCAGCGGGGCGCGCCGGTAGGCGTCCGGGCCGAGCAGCCGGCGCAGCGTCTGGGTACCCCAGAGCGCGCCGGCCGGTCCGCCGGCGGTGATCACGGCGTGGCCGGGGCGCACCGAGAGCCGGTACGCCTCGGCGGCCAGCGTGTCGTCGTGGACCAGTTCGACGCCCTCGCCGGGCCGTCCGGGGGCGAGCGGCAGGCCGGTGGCGGCGGTCAGCGAGGAGCGCAGCCACCGTTCGGCCCCGGCCAGCTCGGGCGGCGCGGTGAGGGTGGTCGTCCGGTCGAGCGGGAAGTCCTGGTCCGGGAGGCGGACGGAACTCACGGGGGCGGGAATGAGGTCCATTGCGACATCCTCCCCCGGCCCGGAGGACTGGCATAGACCACCCCGGAATCGCCGTGCAATGCAAAACGGCGCCGCGGAGCGCGGAACGGACCGCCTACTGCTTGCCGCCGTCGTCGCCGCCCTGCGGCTTGCCGATGCCGTCGTAGATCTCCTTGCACATCGGGCAGACCGGGTACTTCTTCGGGTCGCGCCCGGGCACCCACACCTTGCCGCAGAGCGCCACCACGGGGGATCCGGAGAGCGCGCTCTCCATGATCTTGTCCTTCTGGACGTAGTGCGCGAAGCGCTCGTGGTCGCCGTCCCCGTGGGACACCTGCGGGACGGGCTCGACCAGGGTGCCGGTGCCGAGGCCGCGCTCGGGCTCAAGAGTGCTCATGGGTGCCAAGTCTATGGGCGCCCCGCGAAACCGGGCCAGTGTCGCGGCGCCCTGCACATGTCACGGTCGCGCCGGCCGGCCCCGCCGCCCCTCAGTTGAGCGTCGGATCGTCCGGATAGCTCGCCAGCAGGGCCAGCGGGCCGCGCTGGCGGCGCAGCACCGCGCGCCAGAGCCGCTCCGGCTCGGGGCTGGAGATGTCCCCCGGCTCGCAGTCCACCAGGTACCAGGCCCCGCTGGAGACCTCCGTCTCCAGTTGCCCCGGCGCCCAGCCCGCGTACCCGGCGAAGATCCGCAGCGCGCCGAGCTCGCCGGCCAGCACCTCGGGCGGCGCCTCCAGGTCCACCAGTCCGATCGCGCCGTGCACCCGCCGCCAGCCGAGCGGCTCCCCGGTGCCGGGCTCCCCCGGCGCCACCGCCAGGCCGAGCGCCGAGTCCAGGGCCACCGGGCCGCCCTGGAACACCACCGCCGGACGGCCGACCAGCACGCCCCAGCCGTCCAGCACGCTGCCGACCTCGACCGGGGTCGGCCGGTTCAGCACCACGCCGAGCGCCCCCTCGGCGTCGTGGTCGAGGAGGAGCACCACCGCCCGGGCGAAGTTCGGGTCGGTGAGCACGGGCGTCGCGACGAGCAGACGGCCGGTGTGGGACCGGCCTGCGTGCGAATAGGCCGCCGTCATGCCCACATGATCCCGCAGAACGCCCCGCGACGGACACCCGAGGACCGGCGGGCCGGGGAACGCGCCACGAACACCCGTACGGACGCGCCGACGCGCGCCGCGGGGCCCGGGGAGAGCACCATCACGGGAGAGGCTCACGGGAACCGTCGGCACGACCACTACCATCTACTGATGGTGGACGCCCGTCCACGGTGCCGATTCGGTCACGCCGGGGGCCCGACGCGCCCGTGCAACCGTTCCACCGCATGGCTCGTCGCCGAGCCGCACCCACTCCTCTGGCACCCCGGATTGCGAGAACGATGACCGACGACGTCCTGCTGGTCCACGGCGGAAACCCGCTCGAAGGCGAGATCCGCGTCCGCGGTGCGAAGAACCTGGTGCCCAAGGCCATGGTCGCCGCCCTGCTCGGGCAGGGCCCCAGCCGACTGCGCAACGTCCCGGACATCCGCGACGTCAAGGTGGTCCGCGGCCTGCTCCAGCTGCACGGCGTGACCGTGCGCACCGGCGACGAGGACGGCGAGCTCATCCTCGACCCCTCGCACGTGGAGAGCGCCAACGTCGCCGACATCGACGCGCACGCCGGCTCCTCGCGCATCCCGATCCTGTTCTGCGGCCCCCTGCTGCACCGCCTCGGCCACGCCTTCATCCCCGGCCTGGGCGGCTGCGACATCGGCGGCCGTCCGGTCGACTTCCACTTCGAGGTGCTGCGCCAGTTCGGCGCCACCATCGAGAAGCACCCGCAGGGCACCTACCTGGTCGCCCAGCAGCGCCTGCGCGGCACCAGGATCGAGCTGCCCTACCCCTCGGTCGGCGCGACCGAGCAGGTGCTGCTCACCGCGGTGCTCGCCGAGGGCGTCACCGAGCTGCGCAACGCCGCCATCGAGCCGGAGATCGTCGACCTCATCTGCGTGCTGCAGAAGATGGGCGCGATCATCACCCTGGGCACCGACCGCACCATCCTGATCACCGGTGTCGACGAGCTGGACGGCTACAACCACCGGGCGCTGCCGGACCGCCTGGAGTCGGCCTCCTGGGCCTGCGCGGCGCTGGCCACCAAGGGCGACATCTACGTCCGCGGCGCCCGCCAGCTGGAGATGATGACCTTCCTCAACACCTTCCGGAAGGTCGGCGGCGCCTTCGAGGTGGACGACGAGGGCATCCGGTTCTGGCACCCGGGCGGCGAGCTCACCGCGATCGCCCTGGAGACGGACGTGCACCCCGGTTTCCAGACCGACTGGCAGCAGCCGCTGGTGGTCGCGCTGACCCAGGCGACCGGTCTGTCGATCGTGCACGAGACGGTGTACGAGTCCCGGCTGGGCTTCACCGGCGCGCTCAACCAGATGGGCGCGCACATCCAGCTCTACCGCGAGTGCCTGGGCGCCACGCCGTGCCGCTTCGGCGCCCGCAACTTCCTGCACTCCGCGGTGGTCTCCGGCCCGTCCAAGCTGATGGGCTCCGAGCTGGTCATCCCGGACCTGCGCGGCGGCTTCTCGTACCTGATCGCGGCGCTGGCGGCCGAGGGCACCTCGACCGTGCACGGCATCGACCTGATCAACCGCGGCTACGAGAACTTCATGGACAAGCTGCGCGACCTCGGCGCCCACGTCGAGCTGCCGAGCGAGCGGGTCGGCGAGGAGCTGGTCGGCGCCTGACCGGCGCCCCCGCCGACGGCGAGAGGCCGGGCCCCCGCGACGGGGACCCGGCCTCTCGGGCGTTCAAGGGGTGGTTCAGGCGCCCTTGGCGGCTTCCTTCAGCTTGGAGCCGGCGCTGACCTTGGCGCTGTAGCCCTCGGGGATCTGGATCGGCTCGCCGGTCTGCGGGTTGCGGGCGGTGCGAGCGGCACGGTGGGTGCGCTCGAAGGTCAGGAAACCGGGGATGGTGACCTTCTCGTCGCCCTTGGCGACGACCTCGCCGACGATCTCGGCGAAGGCGGCCAGAACGGCGTCGGCGTCCTTGCGGGTCACCTCGGCGCGCTCGGACAGCGCGGCCACCAGCTCACTGCGGTTCATGTGTACTCCTGTGGTCTGTTCGCTTGCGGTGTGCGGGGGCCCATCGGTGCTCCCACCGGGGGGCACCCGGATGGGCCGCAGGTCCGCACACTGTGCTCATGCAGGCAATGCGTGGTCGCGAGCCGGGTCCGCACCCAGTGCCGCGCGCCGTGCCTTCGAAGGCCCGCCTGCCTGCCCGGATACGAATCCTGCCCCGACCGGCCCCGAGAATGCCAATCGGGCCCCGGCGGTACAACCCGAACAGCGCCCGCCCGCCGGAGGTGTGACGCTCCGTCGGCTCCGGCGGACCGGGCGCGGGCGGCGGTCGGGAGGACGCGCCGGAAGACCAGGGGGACGTTCCGTACTTGTCGGACACGCCTGCCCCGTGCAGGGCTACCGTACGCCCTAGGTCCGACAAGCCCAAACACGCCCCTCGCCCTTGTGTCGCAAGGGTTCGGGGCGGGAAGGGGCGGGTACGACCGTCAATCGGCCATTTGACCGATACGCGACACATTGCCACCGGCCGTCGTGGAAGCTCGACGCCGGGCCCGGCGCAGGGGCCCGGCGGTGCCGTCCGGCGTCAGAGCTTCACGGCGGGGAAGGAGGCGGTGTCGAGCGTGCCGACGATGCCCGGGGTCGGCCGGGACGGCACGGGCGCCTCCGAGGCGGCGGCCAGGGCCGCCTCGCGGACGGCGGCGGCGACGGTCTTGGCGACGTCCTTGTGGAACACGCTGGGGATGATGTAGTTCGGGTTGCGCTCGTCGTCGCCGACGGTGGCGGCCAGGGCCCGGGCGGCGGCGATCATCATCTCGGTGTTGACCGTGCGGCTCTGGGCGTCCAGCAGGCCGCGGAAGACACCCGGGAAGACCAGCACGTTGTTGATCTGGTTCGGGAAGTCGCTGCGGCCGGTGGCGACCACCGCGGCGGTCTGCCGGGCCACCGCCGGGTCGACCTCCGGGTCCGGGTTGGCCAGCGCGAAGACGATCGCGTCCTCCGCCATGGTGGCCAGGTCGTCGCCGTCCAGCACGTTCGGGGCGGAGACGCCGATGAAGACGTCGGCGCCGGCCACGGCCTCCTTGAGGCTGCCGGTGCGGCCCGAGCGGTTGGTGTGCTCGGCGATCCAGCGCAGGCTGTCGTTGAGGTCGTCGCGGCCCTCGTGGACCACGCCCTTCACGTCCGCCACGGTGGCGTGCGCGACACCGGCCGCCATCAGCAGCTTGAGGATCGCGGTACCGGCGGCGCCGGCGCCCGACATCACCACCCGGATGTCGCCGATCTCCTTGCCGACCACCTTGAGCGCGTTCATCAGCGCCGCCAGCACCACGATGGCGGTGCCGTGCTGGTCGTCGTGGAAGACCGGGATGTCCAGGGCCTCGCGCAGCCGGGCCTCGATCTCGAAGCAGCGCGGCGCGGAGATGTCCTCCAGGTTGATGCCGGCGAAGCCCGGGGCGATCGCCTTGACGATGGCCACGATCTCGTCGGTGTCCTGGGTGTCCAGGCAGATCGGCCAGGCGTCGATCCCGGCGAAGCGCTTGAACAGGGCCGCCTTGCCCTCCATGACCGGCAGCGCGGCGGCCGGGCCGATGTTGCCCAGGCCCAGCACGGCGGAGCCGTCGGTGACCACGGCGACGCTGTTGCGCTTGATGGTGAGGCGGCGGGCGTCCTCGGGGTTCTCGGCGATCGCCATGCAGACCCGGGCGACACCCGGGGTGTAGATCATCGAGAGGTCGTCACGGTTGCGGATCGGCAGCTTCGAGGACATCTCGATCTTGCCGCCGAGGTGCATCAGGAAGGTGCGGTCCGAGACCTTGCCGATGGTGACGCCGTCGATCGCCCGGAGCTTCTCGACGATCTCCTCACCGTGCGCCACCGAGGCGGCGGCGACGGTGACGTCGATCCGCAGCGCCTCCAGGCCGGAGGAGGTCACGTCGAGGCCGGTCACCGAGCCGCCGGAGGACTCCACCGCCGTGGTGATCGCGCTGACGGCGTTGCCGCTGGCGGGCACCTCCAGCCGCACCGTGATCGAGTTCGAGACACTGGGCACCGTCGCCATCGACGTTCCTTCTTCCGTCCGTCCGCGAGTTCAACAGTCCGTTGAAGCCCTCGCATGCGTCTGCTAGACGTCGATGGTCGCACCAATTCGGGCGTAGTCAGAAATAACGTTCATTGAGTGTGCGGACCCGACAACTTCTTGCCTCCACCGCCCGATGCGTTACATTGGACGGGACACCGGCTCGATCCAAGCCCCCGGGCCCAACCTTCGTCCCTTCGAGGGACCACTTGCCGCGAGGCGAGCATGGCGGGTCGGTGTCGTAGCTTCTGAAGGCCCCTCACCCGCCGGGTGGGGGGCCTTCGCCGTGGTCGCGGTGCGTCACGGCGTACGGCCGGCCCGGGGCGGGTCGGCCGTACGAACCGTCAGTGGCGCGGGTCAGTCGCGCAGCAGCGCGGGCACCCCGGCCGCGTCCGGCAGGTCGTCCGGACCGGACAGCACGGTCAGCCGCTGGGTCGCCCGGGTCAGCGCCACGTACAGCACCCGCAGACCCGCCTCCGACTCGCCGGCGATCCCGGTCGGGTCGGCCACCACGGTCGCGTCGTACTCCAGGCCCTTGGCCTCCAGACTGCCCAGCGCCACCACCCGCCCGCCCAGCCCCTCGGCCCAGCCCGCGGCCTCGGCCCGCCGGTCCATCGGCACCACCACGGCCACCGTGCCGTCCACCTCGCCCAGCAGCCGCTCCAGCTCGGCCCGGACGCCCGCACCGAAGGCCTCCGGCGACGGGTCGGTGACGGCCGCGAAGCGCGGCTCGACGCCCACGTGCCGCACCGCGCTCGGCGACGGCGTGCCCGGCGCCGCCAGCGCCAGCACCTTGGCCGCCACCTCGGCGATCTCGGCGGGGTTGCGGTAGTTCACGGTCAGCGTGAAGCGGCGGCGCGGTTTGCCGGACAGCACCTCGTCCAGCGCGGCCTGCGCCTCCTCGGGGAACGGCCAGGAGGACTGCGCGGGATCGCCGACGATGGTCCAGGTGGCCATCCGGGCCCGGCGGCCGATCATCCGCCACTGCATCGGGGTGAGGTCCTGCGCCTCGTCGACGATCACGTGCGCGTACTCGACGCGCTCGACGGGCAGGCGCTCACGCTGCCGGGCGGACCGGTCGGCGAAGGTGGTGACCTCCTCCAGGCCGCTCAGCAGGTCCACCGCGTCCACCTCGCGGACCTTCACCCGGGCCGGCTCGCCGAGCAGCACCTGCAGCTCGTCCACCAGCGCCACGTCGTGCGCCGACAGGGCGCCCTCGCCGCGCTCCGACAGGTGCCGCCAGGACGCCGCCAGCAGCCGCGCCTCCTCCGGGGTGACCGCGCGACGGGCGATCCGGTTGATGTGCCGGGACTGCTTCAGCGTGCCGAGCACCCGGCGCGGGGTGACCGCGGGCCACCAGGCGTCCAGGAAGTCCAGGAACGGCGCCTCGTCCGAGACGTAGTCGTCGAAGGCCTCCTTCTCCTCCTGGCGCTGCTCGCGGGCGTAGTGGTCGGCGGGCTTGGGCAGGTGGCGGACGGCCTGCTGCCAGAGCGCGTCCAGCAGCAGCCGGCGGGCGCGCGGGCGCAGCAGGTTGAGTGGGGTGCCGCCGGAGCCGATGACGTTGCCGCGCACCGCCTTCAGCCGGCCCGCGTCCAGCCTGAGCACCTCGCCGCGGGCGACCACCTTCAGCTCCTGCGGCGCGCCCAGCTCCAGCACGCCCCGGGCGGCCCGGCGCAGCAGCTGGACCATCCGGGCCGAGCCCTTGATCCGGGCCGTCTCCGGGGTGTCGTAGGTGCCGGCCTCGATGCCGTCGACCAGCGAGCCGACCGCGCGGATGGCGACCTGGCCCTCCTCGCCGAGCGAGGGCAGCACGCCCTCGGTGTAGGAGACCAGCAGCGGGGTCGGCGAGACCACCAGGATGCCCCCGGCGTACCGGCGGCGGTCCTGGTAGAGCAGGAAGGCCGCCCGGTGCAGCGCGACGGCGGTTTTGCCGGTGCCGGGGCCGCCGGTGACCAGGGTGGCACCGGCCGCGGCGGCGCGGATCACCTCGTCCTGCTCCTTCTGGATGGAGGAGACGATGTCGCGCATCGAGTGGCTGCGGGCGCGGCCCAGCGAGGCCATCAGCGCGCCGTCGCCGACCACCGCCAGCTCCTCGCCGTCCAGGGTGGGGGTGAGGTCGGGACGCAGCAGGTCGTCCTCGACGCCGATCACCTTGCGGCCCTTGGAGCGGATCACCCGGCGCCGGATGACCCGGCCGGGCTCCAGCGGGGTGGAGCGGTAGAACGGCGCCGCGGCGGGGGCCCGCCAGTCGATCACCAGCGGGCCGTACTCCGCGTCCAGCACCCCGAGCCGGCCGATGTGCAGGGTCTCGGCGACGGCCGGGTCGGCCGGGTCGAGCGGGGTGTTGGAGGGGATGCCGTGCTCCTCCGGGGCGTCGGGCCGCTGCAGGTCGATGCGGCCGAACAGGAAGTCCTCGAACTCGTTGTTGAGCCGCTGGAGGTGGGCGCCGGCCCGGTACACCTGGGCGTCGCGCTCGGCGAGCGCGCCGGGGGTACCGACGTGCACGCGCTTGGCGGCGTCCTCCAGGATGTACTCGGCCTCGGCGAGCTTCTCCTCCAACCGGTGGTAGACCGTGTCGAGGTGGCGCTGCTCACCGGCGATCTCGCGCGCGCGCACGGTCTCGTGGTCGGTGGCGGTGGTGTCCGTGGTGCTGGTGTCCGTGTTGCTCTGCATGGCCTCGGTGGTTGCGGCGGAATCCGGCTCCGGGAAACGAGCGGACGGACGATCCTACGCCCCGGCCCGGGGAAACGTGAAGGCCGCCCTCCGCAACGCGGTGGACGGCCTTCACTGTCAACATGGGGTGGTGGAGATGCCGGGAATCGAACCCGGGTCCAGTGGAGTTAATTCAGGGCTTCTCCGAGCGCAGTCCGCTGTGCTTTTCTCGGCCCTGGCGGTCACACGGACAAGCCGCCAACAGGCCCAGCTGCTGTTTGATTTCCCCTCCACCCCCGCAGCCCGGGTGGACGGTTGAGTTCCCTAGATTATGCCAGGGTCCGGGTCGGGAACTCCCCGGTCTGACACCCAAGCGCTATCGGTGCTTATTAGGCAGCGAGAGCGAACTGCTGGGAATCGCGCTTAGAGTTGGCGATTATTTTTTTGCGACACGTGGTTAACGAGATCATTGCCGCGTTCCTCGGCTCGCTTCCCCTGTTTCAACATCCCCTGTCGAAACCGATCATCCCCATGTTTTGTTGAGAAACAACGCGGACGGAAGCCCGTCCGTGGTGCTGGGCCCCATGGTACGCGAGGCGACCAGCGAGGGTCCAGCCGATTAACGCTGGCGTCGCCGGGCCGCCGCCACCGCGCGCGCGGTCTCGCGGGTGTCCTGCTTCTCCCGCAGGGTCTGCCGCTTGTCGTACAGCTTCTTGCCGACCGCGAGGGCCAGTTCGAGCTTCACCCGGCCGTCCTTGAAGTACAGCGACAGCGGGACGAGGGTGTGGCCGGCGTCCCTGACCTTCGTCTCGATCTTGCGGATCTCCAGCTTGTGCAGCAGCAGCTTGCGCTTGCGCCGGGCCGCGTGGTTGGTCCACGTCCCCTGGGTGTACTCGGGGATGAAGACGTTGTCGATCCACGCCTCGTGGTTCTGGATGTAGGCGTAGCCGTCGACCAGGTTGGCCCGCCCCTCGCGCAGTGACTTCACCTCCGTGCCGGTGAGCACGAGACCGCACTCATAGGTGTCGAGGATGGTGTACTCGTGTCGCGCCTTCTTGTTCTGCGCGATCAGCTTGTGTCCGGTTTCCTTTGCCATAGCGCGGTCATTCTCGCACCTCGGCCCGGTTCCGAGCAGCCCCTTTACGCGCGGCTGCCGAGACCGGCCAGCACCCGCAGGGCGAGCGCGGCGGCGTCCTCGGAGGCGCCCGCCGGGACGTCCGGGGCCAGTCCGGTGCCCTCCGGGGAGCGGCCGGCCGGGGTGAAGTAGCGGCCGACGGTCAGTTCCAGCACCGCGCCGTCGGCGAGCCGGCTGGGCTGCTGGACGGTGCCCTTGCCGAAGGTGCGCCCGCCCACCACCACGGCCCGGCCGCGGTCCTGCAGGGCGCCGGTGAGCAGTTCGGCGGCGCTCATCGTGCCGCCGTCGACCAGCACCACCAGCGGGGTGTGCTGGTCGCCGCCGGGCGGGGCGGTCAGCTCCCGGGTGCCGCCGCGGTCCTGGTACGAGCCGACCGGGCCGCCGTCCAGGAAGACCCCGGCGGTGTCGGCGGCCTCGTCGACCAGCCCGCCGGAGTTGCCGCGCAGGTCGAGCACCACGCCGGCCCGCGCGCCGCGCACGGCGGCGCGCACCTGCTCGGCCACGCCGGAGGTGAAGGCGCGCACGGCGATCCGCGCCACGCCGCCCGCCAGGTGCTCGACGGTCACCTGCTGGCTGTCCAGCAGCGCCCGGCGCAGCCGGACCTCGCGCTCCTCGCCGTCGTCGCGCCGCACGGCCAGGACGACCTCCGAGCCGGGCTGCCGCTCGGCGCCCTCGCGTCCGCGCAGCCGGGCGACCACCTCGGTGACCGGCAGCCGGTCGGCCTCGTCCTCGCCGATCCGCAGCAGCCGGTCGCCGACCGCGATCCCGGCGGCGGCCGCCGGCCCCGCGGCGCGCACCTGGGAGACGGTGGTGACACCGTCCTCGCCGCGGCCCACGGACAGCCCCACGCCCAGGTAGCGGCCCCCCAGGCCCTGGCTGAACTCGGCGTACTCCTGGGCGCTGTAGTACGCGCCCCAGCGGTCGCCGGCGGCCCCGATCAGGCGCTCGGCCTGCTGCTCGGAGAGGTCGGCGCCGGCCGGGTCCTGGCCGGCGCCGACGGTCGCGGCGGCGGCCTGCGCGGTGTCGGCGGACGGCGGACGCCCCGTCGTACCCGGTTCGCCCCAGGCGCCGGTGGCGGCCCCGGCCAGCAGGACCACGCCGAACACCACGCTGAGGGTGGCCACCTGACGCGCCGCGCGGGGAGTGACTGGCATGGTCCGGAGTCTAGGACCTCACGGAAACGCCCCGGCCCGCGAAGCGGTGCCGACGGAACGCCGACGGCCCCGGACGGCGCAGTGCCGTCCGGGGCCGTTCGGGACCGTTCGAGGCCGTCCGGGCCGTCGGGGCCTAGACCTTGAGGTACTTGCGGAGGGTGAAGAAGGCCGCGATGCCGGCCATGCCCATACCCACCACGACCAGCAGCGGTATCACCGCCAGCACCGAGGACAGGCCGATGAAGTGGATGAACTGCACCCGCTCGGCGAGCCAGTTCTGCACGAAGAAGTGACCGCCGAGCAGCAGGCCGGAGGCCATCACCGCGCCGAGCAGCGCGGAGAACGCCGCCTCCGCGATGAACGGCATCTGCACGTAGAAGTTCGAGGCACCGACCAGGCGCATGATGCCGGTCTCGCGCCGCCTGCTGTACGCCGACACCCGGACGGTGTTGACGATCAGCAGCAGGGCGACGAAGAGCATCAGCACCATGATGACGAAGGCCGCCGTCTGGAGGCCGTTCAGCAGGCCGAAGAGGTTCTCCAGGATCTTCCGCTGGTCCTCGACCGACTTGACGCCGGGTTTGCCGGCGAAGGCGCTCTGGATGACGTCGTACTTGGTCGGGTCCTTGAGCTTGACCCGCCAGGACTGCGGAATGGCCTCCGGGCCGAGGACGGAGATGAGCGGGTTGTCCGGGTTCATCTCCTTCCAGTGCTTGTACGCCTCGGCGGAGTTCTCGAAGGTCGAGGTCTGGACCACCGAGTCCATCTTGTCCAGCTGGGTCTTGATGTCGGCGATCTGCTGGTCGGTGGCCGCGCCCTTGTCGCACTGGGGCGAGTTCCGGGCGTCGGCCTTGGTGCAGAAGTAGATGCTCACCTCGACCTTGTCGTACCAGTACCCCTTCATCGAGTTGACCTGGTCGCGGACCAGGAGGGAGGCACCGGCGAGGGCGAGGGAGAGCGCGACGCTGACGACGACCGCGATGGTCATCGTCAGGTTGCGGCGGAGACCCACACCGATCTCCGACAGGACGAACTGGGCGCGCATGCGTTCAACAACTCCAGGGTCGGTACTGCTGGTCGGGCGAGGCGGGCGGGCGGCCCACGGGGTCAGCGCCGAAAGGTCAGTGCTGGTACCCGTAGACGCCGCGGGCCTGGTCGCGGACCAGCAGCCCCTTGTCGAGTTCGATGACGCGCTTGCGCATCTGGTCGACGATGGCCTGGTCGTGGGTGGCCATCAGCACGGTGGTGCCGGTGCGGTTGATCCGGTCGAGCAGCTTCATGATCCCGACCGAGTTCTGCGGGTCGAGGTTGCCGGTGGGCTCGTCCGCGATCAGCAGCATCGGGCGGTTGACGAACGCCCGGGCGATCGCCACGCGCTGCTGCTCACCACCGGACAGCTCGCCCGGCATGCGGTCCTCCTTGCCGCCGAGGCCGACCAGGTCGAGCACCTCGGGCACCACCTTGTTGATGGCGCTCTTCGGCTTGCCGATGACCTCCAGTGCGAACGCGACGTTCTGCGCGACCGTCTTGTTGGGCAGCAGGCGGAAGTCCTGGAAGACGGTGCCCAGCTGGCGGCGCATGTGCGGCACCTTCCAGTTGGACAGCTTGCCCAGGTCCTTGCCCAGCACGTGCACCTCGCCGTTGCTGGGGCGCTCCTCGCGCAGGCAGAGGCGCAGGAAGGTGGACTTGCCCGAGCCGGACGAGCCGACCAGGAAGACGAACTCACCCTTCTCGATCTCCAGCGAGACGTTGTCCAGGGCGGGACGGTTCTGCTTGGGATAGGTCTTGGAGACGTTGTCGAATCTGATCACGGCTGCATCACGGAGGCCATCCTAGGCGGCGCCAGTCCTGGGTCGGTCCGCCCCTCGGCATGCCCGGCCCGGGGCGGGCGAGGGGAGCGGTACGGCCGCTCCCGGCTTGGGACCATACGCGAACGGGCGCCCGGCCCGCAGGTTCCGACCGCGACAGCGCCGCGCAGCTGGGGGAGAATGACCGGATATGCCCCGAAAATTGGGAGCCATCTCACAGCCCGGGGGCCGGAACGCCGGGAACCTGGCACAGTGGAGGGTGCGGTCGGGCCCGACCGCTCCGCCGCACGGGGCACGAGAAGGAACCAAGGCCCGGTCCGGTGCGTTTGCAGTAGCAGCGAGGAGGAGATCGCATGACCTGCGACCATCTGGTGTGCGCCCACTGCAACGGCCGCGTCAGCGAGGGCCGCTGCCCCGCGTGCCGTGCCACCCGGGCCCGGCTGCAGGAGCAGCAGGGTCCGTTCGCCGCGCTCACGCCCGCGATGCTGCTGGCCGTACTGGCCGGACTGCTCGCGGTGGCGCTGATCGCGCGGCAGGCGCTGGCCTGAGAGACGAGAGCGAAGGCCCCCGACCGGTTCACCGGTCGGGGGCCTTCGCTCGTTCCGTCGTACGGGGGCGCGGGGGGCCGTCCCCCGTGACCGCTTACTGCGCGGCGGTCTCGCGCTGCTTGCGCCAGCGGATGCCGGCCTCGATGAAGCCGTCGATGTCGCCGTCCAGCACGCCCTGCGGGTTGCCGACCTCGAACTCGGTGCGGACGTCCTTGACCATCTGGTACGGGTGCAGCACGTAGGAGCGCATCTGGTTGCCCCAGGAGCTGCCGCTGTCCTTGAGCGCGTCCATCGCCGCGCGCTCCTCCTGGCGGCGCCGCTCCAGCAGCTTGGCCTGGAGGACGTTCATCGCGGACGCCTTGTTCTGGATCTGCGAGCGCTCGTTCTGGCAGGAGACCACCACGCCGGTCGGGATGTGCGTGATGCGCACCGCCGAGTCGGTGGTGTTGACGCCCTGGCCGCCGGGGCCGGAGGCGCGGTAGACGTCGATGCGCAGCTCCGACTCGTCGATGTCGACGTGGTCGGACTGCTCGACGACCGGGAGCACCTCGACACCGGCGAACGAGGTCTGCCGGCGGCCCTGGTTGTCGAACGGGGAGATGCGGACCAGGCGGTGCGTGCCCTGCTCGACCGAGAGGGTGCCGTAGGCGTACGGGGCCTTGACGGTGAAGGTCGCGGACTTGATGCCGGCCTCCTCCGCGTACGAGGTGTCGTACACCTCGGTGGGGTACCCGTGCCGCTCGGCCCAGCGCAGGTACATGCGCATCAGCTGCTCGGCGAAGTCGGCGGCGTCCACGCCACCGGCCTCGGCGCGGATGTTGATCAGCGCCTCGCGGGCGTCGTACTCGCCCGACAGGAGGGTGCGGACCTCCAGCTCCTCGACCGCCTTGGCGACGGCCGCCAGCTCGGTCTCGGCCTCGGCGCGGGTGTCCGCGTCGTCCTCGGCCTCGGCCAGCTCGAACAGGACGCCCAGGTCGTCGATGCGGCCGCGGAGGCCCTCGACCCTGCGCAGTTCGCCCTGGAGGAAGGAGAGCCTGCTGGTCACCTTCTGCGCGTTCGCCAGGTCGTCCCACAGGTCGGGGGCGGCTGCCTCCTCCTCCAGACGCGCGATGTCGGCCCGGATCTTGTCCAGGTCGAGGACGGCCTCGATCGACCCCATGGTCGTTTCGAGGTTCTTGAGCTCTTCGGAAGGATCGACGGCTGCCACGCCCCCAGGGTAATGGTTCCCGGGAGGCTTCTGACGACCGCGGGTGCGTCCGGCCCGCCCGTGACCGGCCGACGACCCGTCCACGACCGGCTCGGCCGGGCCCCGGAGCGCGCCCCGGGCTGCCCGCCGGGGGTCCGGCTACGGGGCCCGCGGCGCCGCGGAGGCGGTGGCCGGACGCGGCCCGGGGCCGGGGTCCGGGGCGGTGGCGGCGAAGGCGGTCCAGGCCGCGGCCGCGCCGGCCAGCAGCAGCACCACCGCCACCAGCACCGCCAGCACCCGGCGGCGGCGCAGCAGCGCCTGGCGGTCCCGGCGGTGGGCCGCCCCCGGGGCGGTCCGCTGGGCCCGCGACTCGGCCGCGTAGGAGGCCAGCTCGTTCGCGGAGGGGCGGCGCAGGCTGGTGTGGGTGTCCCGGGTGGAGTCCGGGGCGACGCCGGGCACCAGCGGGACGGCCGGGCCGCGGCGGCGCTTGTGGGTGCCGGGGGCGGCGTCCACCTCCGCGTACACGGCCTCGCCCGGGGTCAGCTGCTCCTCGACGGGCGCCCGGCCCTGCTGCGGGACGGCCAGCACCGGCAGCCCCGCCAGGGCCGGCAGCTGCTCGCGCAGCCGGGCGGCCAGCTCGGCGGCGCGCAGCCGGGAGGCCGGGGCCTTGGCCAGGCACTCGGCGATGATCCGCCACAGGCCGTCGGGCAGACCGGGGATCGGCGGCACCTGCTCGGTGACGTGCCGGCGCAGCACCGCACCGGTGTGGCCGCCGCCGAACGGGGTGAAGCCGGCCAGCAGCTCGTACAGCACGGTGGCGAGGGCGTAGATGTCGACGGCGGCGCGCGGCTCCAGGCCCTCGATGATCTCGGGGGCGAGGTAGTCGGGGGTGCCGATGATCCGGGTGGCGCGGGTGCGGCGCGGGGCGTCGACCAGCCGGGCCACGCCGAAGTCGGTCAGCTTGGCGCGCGGGGCGCCGCCCGGGCCGGGGGCGGCGGTGAGGTCGAGCAGCACGTTCTCCGGCTTGACGTCCCGGTGCACGATGCCGGCCGCGTGCGCGGCGGCCAGGCCGTCGGCGACGTCCGCGATCACCGAGGCGGCGATCTGCGGGGGCAGCGCGCCGTCGCGCTCCAGCCGGGAGCGCAGGTCGGTGCCCTGGACCAGCTCCATCACCAGCGCGAGGTCGCTGCCGTCCACGACCATGTCGCGCACGCCGACCACCCGGGGGTGGTCGAGGCCGGTCAGCGCGGCGCGCTCCTGGACGAAGCGCCCGACCAGCACCTGGTCGGCGGCCAGGTCCTCGCGCAGCAGCTTGACCGCGACCGGGCCGTCCGGACCCTCGCCGAGCCAGACCGTCCCGGCCGAGCCGCGGCCGATCACCTGGTGGACGGTGTAGCGGCTGCCGATCTTGCGTGCCAATGCTGCTCCGTGGGCGGCGGGAGCGCTCCGGGAAGCTCCGGAGCGCTCGGTGGGGCGGGACAACAGCGACCAACCTACGCGCCCGAACACCCTCCGCGGGTCGTCCGGGGGTGCTCGGCGGGTACCGGGCGGCAGGAATTCCCGCGAATTGTCGACAAAGCGTCAATCCTGCCGACGGGAGGCTCGGACTCCCCGTCAGACCACGACGGCCGGCAGCGTCCAGCGCTGGCCCGCCGACCCGTCGCAGCCGGCCAGGTCGGCGCCGCCGCCCGGCGCGGTCCCGGCCGCGGGGTCGCGCAGGCAGCCCGCGGCGCCCTGGTTCCAGAGCGCGCCCGCCAGGCCGACCAGCCAGACGTGGTACGGCGAACCGTTGCAGGGGTTGAGCGACGCGGCGTTGCCGTCGGTGCCCAGGCACTTGCCCGCGTGCCGCAGCGTGCCGTCGGTCTCCACGGTCCACTGCTGCTCGGGCGAGCCGTCGCAGGCCAGCAGTGCGACCGGCTCCGGCCCGCCCGCGACGCTGCCGGGCAGGTCGGCCAGGCACTGGCCGCCGGGCGCGCCGACCGGGCCGGTGGGACGCCCCGGCCGGACGTCGGTGGCGAAGGAGTCGGTCCGCAGGCCGGCACCTCCGCTCCAGAGCTCGAAGCCGGCCTCGATCGAGACCAGGTACCACTCCGGCCTGACCACGCCGCGGGCCACCGCGTCCCGGACGAAGGCCCGCAGGTCGAGGTCGGTGACCGAGTCGACCGGGGTCTGCGCCTGGTAGGCGACCATCGGCCACTGCCGGTCGTTGGCGGCGATGGTGAGCTGCCAGCTGGTCCAGCCGGTCCCGCCGACGTACGCGGTGGACCCGGTGGGACCGGACCCGGCCGGACGGCGGTCCAGCCAGATCATCAGCTCGGCCCCGTCCGGCTGGCCGTTGGCCTCGGGGGTGGCCGGGGAGGTGTGGAACCACAGGTCGTAGGCCACGTTGAAGTCGCCCGAGGCGGGCAGCGTGGTGGACCAGCTGCTGGTCGCCCGCCCCAGCTCGGAGACCCGCAGCGGCAGCGCGCTGCCGGTGGAGCAGGTGTTCCAGTGGCAGCCGTCGAAGATCTCCGGGTAGGCGACCGGGCCGGCCGGCGGGCTCGCGGCGGCGTCCGAGGAGTGCACGGTGAACCCGGCGCCGCCGTCGGTGGCCAGGCAGGTGTTCGTCCCCGGGCCGTAGGCGTTGTTGTCCACCACGTACCGCCCGCCGGCCACCGGCACCGTCTCGTACCGGCCGCAGTGCACGCTCTGCGCCGTCTGCGCCGCCACCGCCGGACCGGCCGGCAGCAGCGCCCCCAGCACGGCGAGCAGCAGGCCGGGCAACGCCGCTCCCGGCCGTCCGGACCTGTGTCGCACCCTCATCGAAAGCCCCCTCCGCGATCCGCCGGTCCTGCGCGTCCGTCAGTTCTTCGTACTGCCGAACAGCTCCGTCACCCAGTCCTTCGCGCTGGAGAACCAGTCCTGGACGTTGGCCCAGTAGTCCGGCAGCGGGGTGAAGTTCCACAGCGCCAGCACGGCCACCGCCAGCACCAGCAGCACCATCAGGCAGCCCTTGAGGCAGCCCAGGCCCGGGATGTACATCCGGTTGCGGCTGCGCGGACGCGGCTCGCGGCGCGGAGCCTCCCGGGGTGCCTCGCGCGGCGGCTCGGCGCGGCGCTGCGGGGGCTCGCGGTGCTGCGGCGCGGGCGGCTCGGCCCGGCGCGGCGGGGCGGCCGGGGCCGCCTGCCGGGGGGCCGGGTGCTGCGGGGCCGGGGCGGGCGCGGAGCGGTGGCCGCCGGGCGGGGCGGCCGGGGGCTGCTGCGCCCGCTGCGGGCGGCCGTACGGCGGGGCCGGCTGCGGGGGCTGGTTGTAGCCGCCGGGCGGCTGCGGGCGTCCACCGGCCTGGCCGGGTCCGCCGCCGTGACCGCCCTGGCCACCGTGGCCGCCCTGGTAGGGCGGCGGGGCGACCGGCGGACGCTGGGCGTAGCCGGGCGGCGGGGCCTGCCGGTAGCCGCCCGGGGGCTGCTGCCCCGGCTGCTGGTAGCCCTGCGGAGCGCCCTGGGGCGGGCGGCCGCCCGCCTGGTAGGGCGGCGGGGCGACCGGCGGCTCCTCGAAGTCCTCGGGCCCGTAGTAGGCGATCTCGGTCTGCTGGTTGCGGTCCCGGGCCGCCCGCAGCTGGGTCTGCCACGGGTGCGGGGCCTCGGCCTGCGGCGGGCCGGGCGGGGGCGGCGGCGCGGCGGCGGGCGGCATCGCCCGGGTCGCGGCCGCCGGGTCGTACGGGGGCGGCTGGGCGCCCATCACCCGGGTCGCCGCCGCCGGGTCGTACTGGCCCGGCTGACCGGGCTGCTGGCCGGCCGGGAGCACCTGGGTGCGGTCCTCGGCGCCGAACGGCGCGTCCGCCGACAGCCCGGGCACGCCCACCGGCCCGCCCGGCACCGCGGCCGGCTGCGGGTCCGGCACCAGCAGCGCGCCGACGGCCAGCGCCGCGTCCACCGCCGCCGGGGAGGCGTGCACGCCCACCCCGGCCGCGACCACCCGCAGGGCGCCCGCCAGCGACACCGCGCTCGGCCGCTGCGCCGGGTCCTTGCGCAGGCAGCGCTCGATCACCGTCCAGAGCGGCTCCGGCATGGTGGACGGCCGCTGCGGCTCCTGGGCGAGGTGCGCCTGCAGGACCGCCAGCGGGTTGTCGCCCTGGAACGGCTGGCGGCCGGTGACCAGCTCGTACAGCATGATCCCGGCGCCGTAGACGTCCACCGCCGAGGTCTGCGGCCGGCCCTCGGCGGACTCCGGCGCGACGTACGCGGGGGTGCCGACGAACTCGTGGCTGCGGGTGATCCCCGGGGAGTCGGCGAGCCGGGCGATGCCGAAGTCGGTCAGCATCGGGTGCATCTGCTCGGTGCCGTCGACGACGGCGGTGGCGAGCAGCACGTTGGCCGGCTTGAGGTCGCGGTGCACGATGCCGTCGACGTGGCTGGCGGCCAGCGCGTCGGCGACCTGGGCCATCAGCAGCGCGCCGGCGATCGGGCTGAACGGGCCGTTGCCGCGCAGGTAGCGGGCCAGGTCCGGGCCGTCCACCAGGTCCATCACCAGGGCCAGCAGCTCGCCCTCGACGACCAGGTCGCGGACCTTGACGATGTTCGGGTGGGTCAGCCGCAGCAGCACCGAGCGCTCCCGCAGGAAGCGCATCACCACGTCCGGGTCGGCGGCGAGCTCCTCGCGCAGGATCTTGATCGCCACCAGCTGCCCGGGCGCGCTGCCGGGGACCTCGACGTCGGCGCGGACCCGGCCGCGCCACACGGTGCCGGTGGCGCCCCGTCCGAGGGGGTTCTCCTCCAGCAGATACTTGCTGCCGACTGGCCGCACCTGTCGCACTCCTCGTCGTGCCGCCCGCGCGGGGCGCTCCTCCGCCGGTGCGGTGAGCCTGCCGGGCCCGTGTATTCGGGCCACTCTAACGGGGTCCGTCGACGTTTTCGGGGCGACCGGCAGGGGCTTTCGCCCGGGTTGGGGGACATCCCCTACGGGAAGACCCGGAGCGTTCGCGGACGGTTCCACGGGAGCCTCGGGGTCTGCCCTTCCGGGCGCCGGTTGACCTGATTCCCCGTCGCCTCCACCATGGCGATGATCGCAAGATCGTCAAATCCGGTACGGTGCGCGGACTGTCCGTGACGGATGGCAGGATGACACTCGCCACTCCTGTGGCCCAAGCGGTGTCGCGGCCACCCTCCGCACCCCCGCGGCGGCCCCGGACAACGGCACAAGGCGTCACACCAGCAGAAGGGACCGCGGGCGAGATGCAGATCCGGCTGACCGTCCTCCGACCGCGCAGCGGCCCGGCAGCCGCCGGCTCCGCCATCCCCTACGTGGACGTGCTGGTCACCGCCCCCGTCGGCACCGCGCTCGGCTCCCTGGCGGGTGCCCTCGCCGGCGCCGTGGGCGTGCGCGGACCACGGGCCGCGACCCATGTGCACCTCTACGCCGGGGCGCACCGGGTCGACGAGCACACACTGCTCGGCCACCCACCGCTGCTCGACGGCGCCGTGCTCTCGCTCAACGAGCCCGACCCGACGGCCGACGACCCCGACGACACCCCGGCCGCCGCCGAGCTGCGCGTCGTCGGCGGCCCCGACGCCGGCGGCGTGCACCGCCTGCACGGCCGGGAGATCCGGGTCGGCCGCTCCGGCGAGGCCGACGTGCCGGTCGACGACCCCGACGTCTCCCGGCTCCACCTCGCCCTGCACCTCGCCGACGACGGCACGGTGACCGTCCGCGACCTCGGCTCCACCAACGGCACCACGGTCGACGGCCGGATCGTCCCGCCCGGCCCGCCCGAGGAGGCCGTCCCGCTGGACGGCACCGGCCTGCTGCGGATCGGCGAGACCACCCTGCGGATCGTCGCCCCGGATCCCCGCGACGGCTCCGGCACACCCGCCCGCGCCGCGCTGCCCGACGGCCACGGCCACCTCCAGCTCGCCGCCCCCGCCCCGGTCCGCCCCGCCCCGCCCGCCGCCGAACCGCCGGCCGCCCCCGAGCCACCCGCCGGGCGCGGGCGCGGCCTGCTCTCGCTGCGCCTCGGCCGCTCCGCCGCCGAACCGCCCGAGGAGAGCGCCGAGCGCCACCACGCCGCCGTCCGCACCCGGCAGGCCGCCGCCCAGCGCGAACGCTGGCCCGACCTCGCCACCCTGCTGCTCAACGCCCTCGGCCCCGGCCCCCGGCTCTGGGAGCGCGGCCCCGGCCACCCCGACGCGCTCACCCTGCGGCTCGGCACCGCCGACCGGCCCGGCGGCCCCGGCACCTCCCCCGGCACCGTGCTGCCCGCCGTCCCGGTCACCGTCGACCTGCAGACCGCCGGCAGCCTCGGCCTCAGCGGCCCGCGGGAGCGCCTCGACGCGCTCACCCGCGCCGTCGTCGCCCAGCTCGCCGCCCTGCACCCGCCGACCGGGCTCAGCCTGGTGGTGGTCGACGCCGACCCGCTCCGCACCCCGCAGGACCGCGCCGACACCTGGGCCTGGTCCCTGTGGCTGCCCCACCTGCGGCCCGCCGAGGGCCAGGACTGCCGGCTGCTGCTCGGCCTCGACGACGAGCAGGCCACCGCCCGGCTCACCGAGCTCACCGCCCGGCTCAGCGGCCCGGTCGGCCTCGGCGGCCACCCCGCCAGCGTCGTCGTGGTCGACGGCCGCCCGGGCACCGAGTCCGCCCGGCTGGCGCTCGACCTGCTGCTGCGCCAGGGCCCGGCGGTCGGGATCTTCCCGGTCTGCCTCGCCGAACAGCCCGAACTGCTGCCCCGCGGCCTCGGCGCCACCGCGCTGATCACCGGCGAGGTCGGCACCCAGCTCTCGATCGACCGCCCGGGCCCGGTCGCCCGCGGCCGGGAGACCCTGCACGAGGTGTCGCTGGACGCCGTCTCGGACGCCTGGGCCGAGCGGCTCGCCCGGGTCCTCGCCCCGCTGCGCGAGGCCACCCCGGCCAACCGCGGACCGCTGCCGGACGCGCTGCGCCTGCTCGACCTGCTCCAGCTGGACACCGTCACCCCGGCCAAGCTGTCCGCCCGCTGGGCCGCCCACACCGGCGGCATCGGCGCCGCCACCGCGCTGCTCGGCACCACCCGCGACGAGCTGTGCGTCCTCGACCTCGCCGACCCCGAGCTCACCCTGCCGTCCCCCGACCCGGGCGGGCCGCACCTGCTGATCGGCGGCGCGCGCGGCTCCGGCAAGACCGAGCTGCTGCGCACCCTGGTCGCCTCGCTGGCCGCCTCCGAGCGGCCCGAACGCCTCGCCGTCACCATCGTCGAGGGGCGGGCCACCGAGGACGGCCTCGCCGGGTGCGGCGAGCTGCCGCACGTCACCGGCCGGGTCAACGCCGCCGCCGACCCGCGTGCCGCGCTGCTCGCCGCCGAGGCACTGGAGGACGAGCTGACGCTGCGCGAGCGGCTCTTCGACGGGCTGGACTTCGCCTCCTGGCACGCCGCCCGGATCCTCGACGGGGAGCCCGTCCCGGTCCCCGCCGCGGTCGGCGCCCCGACCGGCCCGGCCGCCCCGGCCACGCCCCGCGTCATCCACCCGCGCAGCCCCGAGTCCCCCGCCGCCCCGGTGGCCGTCCCCGGGCCGTGCCCGCCCCGGCTCGTCGTCGTGGTCGACGACTACGACGCCCTGCTCTCCCCCACCTCCCCGGCCGGCCGCCCCCTCGCCCGCGCCCTCGCCGCCGTCGCCCGCCGCGGCGGCCCGCTCGGCATCCACCTCGCCGTCACCACCGGGCGCCCCGACGAGACCACCGGCACCGAGGTCGACGACGCCGCCCTGCTGCGGATCGCCCTGCGCACCGACGACCCGGCCGACTCCGACCTCCTCATCCACCTCGGCGACGCCGCCGCCCTCCCCGACACCACCCCCGGCCGCGGCTACCTCCGCCTCCCCGACGGCGGCGTCACCGCCTTCCAGGCGGCGCGCATCAGCGGCCGCATCCCCCGCACCGCCACCCTGCGCCCCACCGTCGTCGCCATAGACCCCCACACCCTCGGCGCCCCACCCGCCCGCCGCCCCGTCCGCGAACTCGGCAACGGCCCCACCGACCTCGCCCTCCTCGCCAGCGCCCTCCAGCGCGCCGCGGCGCGGTGACGTAGAAGAGGGTGAACGGCCGTCCGCCCCCGCCGCGACAGTGATCGCGG